>NZ_CP143889.1:2700000-3000000 GCF_036417355.1 Akkermansia sp. RCC_12PD
GAACGGAGGGGAGACGATAGTGCGTCTGGAGGGAGAAAACCAGTTATCCGGGGAGTTTATTTTCGGCCACCGCGGGGGCATTGTGGATATGTATGGTCACAGCTTGTCCTTATCCGCTATTACGCATCTGGATTCGGGAGCGTGCTTTGGCAATTTTCTTGCCAATTCCACCGTAACCTTCACATTTACAGGGAATGGGGAACAGAATTACCTGGGTCGTTTTCTGGATGAAGGTTCCCCGAAGAACGGCCAGTTGAACGTGGCGTATGCTCCCGGAACGGCGGAAGGTTCCGTCTGGAACCTGTCCGGCGTCATCCTCAATTCCGGGACATGGACGGTGCAGGGAGGAGAGGTGAAGGTTGCGGGAGTTCCCACGCTGCACGCCGGAGGCTATGTGGATGAAAACGACTGGCAGACGGCCATTTTTACTACCGGAACAATTCAGGTGGAGAATGGCGCGCGGTTTACGGCAGGAGCGCATGCGGAAGTGGCTTCTTCCGTCAACGTGGCGGAAGGGGGAACGTTCGGAATTCTTTCCGGCGGCAGCCACAGCGGAAATGTGATGCTGACCGGGGCGGGATCCATATTCCGGGCGGAGGTGGATTCCGGTTCCGCAATAGAGTCCGGCGTGATTTCCGGAGCCGGTTCTCTTATGAAAACCGGGGAAGGAACGCTGGTGCTGACCGGGGGCAATTCCTATTCCGGCGGGACGACGATTGAAGCAGGAACCCTGGCCGTGGGCGATGGGGAAAGGAATGGAACTCTGGGCACCGGTCCTGTGGTCAACAAGGGAGTTCTTTCCTTCAACGTTTCCGGCTCTGTTTTCTGCAATTCAGAGATATCCGGCACGGGTGTTCTCGTGAAAGAGGGTTCCGGATTGCTTACCGTGCAGAAACGCCAGACATATACGGGAGGAACTACGGTCAATGCTGGAACGCTGTTCCTTATTTCAGGAGGGAAGGAAGGCATCATCCGCGGGAGTCTGGTGATTAACCAGGGCGGAAGGGTTGCTCTCCGCGGGGTTGACTGCTTCGGCAATTCAGGGAATGACGCCTGCGTCGGGAATGTGGAGATCAACGGGGGAACGCTGTTGCTGAACGATACGAGAAACCAGACATTCAGGAATATAACGGTTACGATGGCGGGGGGAATGCTGGACAGCGAAGTGCTGACGGGCAAGGGCGGCATGGACGTCTGGACGGACACCGTTTTCCAGGTGAGGGCGGCGGAGAAGGCGTCGGAAATCGGGAATATCAATGTCCGGCTAAGGGGCGGCAATCCCACGGCATTTGTAGTGGAACGGGGTACGGCGGCGTCCGATTTGAACATCTCCGGTAATATCGTCAATTTCTCCGGTGCCAAAGGCGCCGTTGCCAAGTCGGGCAACGGCATCATGGTTTTGTCCGGCAGGAATACCTATTCCGGGGGCACGACGATCAATGGGGGAACGCTGGTCGCCGCTTCCCATCAGGCTCTTGGAACGGGGCAGGTTGCGGTCCATTCCGGCGGCTGCCTTGTTTTGAGCGGAACGGGAGCGGATGCCGCTGCGGTCAGCCTGGGGAACAATATTCTGGTGAAGGATGGAGGCACCCTGGCCGGTTCCGCCACCCTGACCGGGAATACGACGATGGAAGCCGGCTCCATCTTTGAATTGAGCTTGTCCATTGGGGGACCCGCCGGAGATACACTGGCGTGCAACAGTTTGATGCTTCAGTCCGGCGTCTTCCGGATTGACGCGGGAGCCATGTTGAAACTGGCAGCCCTGACCATCGACTATTCCACCGATTTCTGGGACACATCCCGAATCCTGAATTTCATTGACGGAGGGGATAACGCCATGCTGACGGGCAATTTCACGCTGGATACGTCCGCCGCCGGGGATTATTCGGCCTACGGGGAGTGGAGCTTGCAAAAGAGTGAAGACTCCAAAGATATGAACATGGTGTGGACACCAAATGAAGTTTCCGCTCCGGTTTCCATGCAGTCTGCTGCGTTTACGGCTGCGGCTCCGGTGCCGGAACCGTCCGCCGCGGTGCTGCTGATGGCTGCCGCGGGAGCGTTGTTCCTGCGCCGCTCCGTTCAGCGGAACGGATAAAATGGCCGTTCAATTACAAACACCGCATTCCGGGAGGAATGCGGTGTTTTGTTTTTCTTCCTGTCCCCAGGGAAGGGACGGAATTCTTAAAGGGAAAGGATGCGCGCCCTGCGGGCTACATCCTCCGGGGAAAGGGAGTAAAGGCAGTCCAGCAGGGAGACGGCAAAAGAGCCGGGGGCCGGACTTTGTTCAAAGGCCATTTCCCCGGCGATTCCCATCAGGACGGCGGTGGAAACGGCCGCCTGAAGCGGGGATGGGGAGACGGCGGCGCAGGCGGCGGCCAGCGCGCCCATGGAGCAGCCCACGCCCGTGACGCGGGACATCATGGGATGCCCGTTTTCCGTGGAAACCACCTGGTGACCGTCCGTGGAATAGTCCGTACGGCCCGTGACGAGAACGGCCGCCCCCGTGTGCAGGGCCAGTTCCCTGGCCGCCTGCAGGGCGTCCGCGCTGGAACTGGTGCTTTCCGGTCCTTTCGTGACGGAGGAATAACCGGCCAAGGCCATGATTTCCGAGGCGTTCCCGCGGATGATGCGGGGCGTTTGTTCCTTCAACTGCCGTGCCAGCCGCGTGCGGAGAGAGAGCGCCCCCACGGCCACCGGGTCCAGAACCCAGGGGATGTTCAGCCGGTTGGCTTCCTGCACGGCCGTCTGCATGACGGCGCCTTGTTCGTGCGTGACAGTGCCCAGATTGACCAGCAGGGCGCCCGTTCCGCCGCGCAGCATTTCCACTGTTTCCTCTGCGTCGTTGAGCATGGCGGGGACGGCTCCCGCGGCCAGCAGGAGGTTGGCCGTCAGGGGCTGCACGACGGAGTTGGTCAGGGAGAGCACCAGCGGGGCCTCCTCCCTGATTTTTTCCAGATCTGAGGAGACGGCGCTGACAAGGCCGGATGATGAAGGCATGGCGTTTGAAAGAGTGTCTTGTTGTCCAGTGTTTCCGGAAAGACGGACGATCAGGCCAGCGCCCGTGCGGCGGCTTCCGGGTCCTCCGCTCCGCAAATGGCGGAGACTGCGGCAATGCCTGCGGCCGTTCCCGTGGCCCGCACCTGGCGCGCGCGTTCCGCATCCAGCCCACCGATGGCGACGACGGGCAGGGGGGACCGGGAGGCCAGGGCGGCGAAGCCCTTCACGCCCAGCACGGGCGGGGCGTTGAGTTTGGAAATGGTCGGGAAAACGGGCCCCATTCCCAGGTAGTCCACCAGGGAGGCGTCCACGGCGCGGAGCTGGTCCATGTTGGAGACGGACAGCCCCAGGATTTTGTCCGGGCCGATCATGGCGCGCACGGAGGGTACGGGAAGGTCCCGCTGGCCGATGTGGACGCCGTCCGCATCCAGCGCCAGCGCCAGGTCAATGCGGTTGTTGACAATGAAGGGGACGCCGCGCGCCGCCAGGAAATCCCGGATGGGCAGGGCTTCCCGGTAGCAGGTGCCCGCGTCCGGATTGGTGGAGCGGTACTGCACGATGGTGACGCCGCCGTCCACGGCCTTCCGGACGGTTTCCAGCAGGCCGTGGCGGCATTTGGCCGCTTCGTCAGTGACCAGGTAGAGGTGGAGGTTGAATGATTTCATTGAAGGTATGACGGCAGCCGGGTTAATCTGCAAAGAGGGGGGTGGACAGGTAGCGGTCGCCCGTGTCCGGCAGAAGAACGACGATGGTCTTGCCTGCGTTTTCCGGCCTTTTTGCCAGCTGCGTGGCCGCCCACAGGGCCGCCCCGGAGGAAATGCCAGCCAGCACGCCTTCCGTGCGGGCCAGTTCCTTGCCCGTGGCGAATGCGTCTTCATTGGTGACGGTGATTACTTCGTCGTAAATGGAGGTGTCCAGGGTTTCCGGCACGAATCCCGCGCCAATCCCCTGAATTTTGTGCGGTCCGGCCGTACCCTCGGTGAGTACGGGAGAGGCCGACGGCTCCACGGCCACGACCTTGATTCCGGGATTGCGGGATTTGAGGTACCTGCCCACGCCTGTAACGGTTCCCCCGGTTCCCACGCCCGCCACAAAGATGTCCACCCTGCCGTCCGTATCGTCCCATATTTCCGGTCCGGTGGTGCGGAAGTGGGCTTCCGGATTGGCTTGGTTCACGAACTGGCCGGGAATAAAGCTGTTCGGCAATTCGGCGGCGAGTTCCTCCGCCTTCGCAATGGCTCCCTGCATGCCCTTTGTCCCGTCCGTCAGCACCAGTTCCGCGCCGTAGGCTTTCAGCAGGTTGCGGCGCTCCACGCTCATGGTTTCCGGCATCGTCAGGATGATCCGGTACCCGCGGGAGGTAGCCACGGCCGCCAGGCCGATGCCCGTGTTGCCGCTGGTGGGTTCAATGATGACGGAGTCCGGCTTCAGCTGCCCGGAGGCTTCAGCCGCGTCAATCATCGCCAGGGCAATGCGGTCTTTCACGCTGCCTGCGGGGTTGAAGGCTTCCAGCTTGGCCAGGATGACGGCGCCCAGGCCGTGCCTGCGGTCGTAATTGGCCAGTTCCAGCAGGGGGGTGCTGCCGATCAGTTCCGTAATGTTCCTGTAAATTTTCATGTCTTGTAAGAAAATGAGCGTTTTTGACGGCAAATCGTTAGAGAATGGCGCGGAAACCGTGCTCCAGGTCCTCAATAATGTCGTCTATGTGTTCCGTGCCTATCGAAAGCCGCACCGTGGAGGGCGTGATGCCTCCCGCCTTCAGTTCTTCCTCCGTCATCTGGGAATGGGTGGTGGAAGCCGGGTGGATCACCAGGGACTTGACGTCCGCCACGTTGGCGAGCAGGGAGAATAGTTCCAGGCTTTCGCAGAACTTGCGAGCCTTTTCCGCGCCACCTTTCACCTCGAAGGTGAAAATGGAGCCCCCACCGTTCGGGTAATATTTCCGGTAAAGACCGTGGTTGGGATGTTCCGGCAGGGAAGGGTGGTTCACCTTCTGCACCTGGGGATGGGCAGCCAGGTATTCCACCACGCGCAGGGCGTTCTGGACATGGCGCTCCACCCGGAGGGAAAGAGTTTCCAGCCCCTGGAGAAGCAGGAAGGAGTTGAACGGGCTGATCGTCGCGCCCGTGTCCCGCAGAAGGGTGGCGCGGATTTTGACGATGTAGGCCAGATTGCCGCACACCTCGGAAAACACGGCTCCGTGGTAGTTGGCGTTGGGCTTGGAAAGGCCGGGGAATTTGTCGTTCTGCGTCCAGTCGAACCTGCCTCCGTCCACAATCACGCCGCCCATCACCGTACCGTGGCCGCCGATGAATTTGGTGGCGGAGTGCACGACGATGTCCGCGCCGTGCTCCAGCGGACGGAACAGGAAAGGCGTAGCAAAGGTGCTGTCCACAATGAGGGGAATGCCGTGGGCATGGGCGATTTCCGCCAGGGCTTCCATGTCCGCAATATCGCAGTTCGGGTTGCCCAGGCTCTCCACGTACAGCGCCTTGGTGTTTTTTCGGATGGCCTTGGAGAAGTTGTTCACGTCCCCGGCGTCCACGAAGGTGGTTTCAATCCCGTTTTCCGCGAGCGTGTTGGCAAACAGGTTGTACGTGCCTCCGTACACGGTGGCCGCGGAAACGATGTGGTCCCCGGCGCGGGCGATGTTCTGGATGGCGTAGGTGATGGCGGCGGCTCCGGTGGCTACGGCCAGCGCGGCGGCTCCACCTTCCAGCGCGGCGATGCGTTTTTCAAAAACGTCCGCCGTGGGGTTCATCAGGCGGTTGTAAATATTGCCCGGCTCCGCCAGGGCAAAACGTCCGGCGGCCTGCGCGGAGTCCTTGAAGACGTAGGAAGTAGTTGCGTAAATCGGGACGGCGCGGGCGTCCGTAACCGGGTCGGGATTCTCCTGGCCCACGTGGAGCTGGCGTGTTTCAAATCGATATTTTTTGCTCATGTTTTTATATTCCTATCGGAAAACTAGGGAATAAGTAATGAAAGAAGGGATCCATGTCAAGTACCGGCTGAAAAAAGTGGGGCATGAGGACCAGAAAGGGGAAAAAGGTAGCCGGAACGTTCCGGCCGTACCGGGAGGATCAAATGCCGGCTCCATAGTCGCAGCCCGCTTCCTTCTGCTGGATGGCCAAATCTTCCAGAGTGACGTTTCTCAGATAGTCTTCGATAACTTCCTGCAATCCCTGCCAGAAAGGCAGGGTCGTGCACGTTGCCGCGCGGGGACACGGATTGCTCTCCGTGGTTACACAGGAGATGGGCAGCATGGAGCCTTCCGTCAATTTGAGAATATCTTCCGTAGTGTATTCACGGGGATGCCTGGTCAGGCGGTAGCCGCCGGATTTTCCCCGGGAGCTTTGCACAAAACCCGCTTTCAGCAGAATGGCGATGATTTGTTCCAGATAACGTACCGTGATATCCTGCCGGACGGAGACTTCCTTGAGGGATATGTATTGCTTGTCCTGATGCTGCGCAAGATCAATCATCATGCGCAATGCATAACGCCCTCTGGTGGAAATCTTCATCATGTTGGCCTGAATAAACGACATTTCGGAACAGCCGTCAATCGAGAATGAATACATATTAATAATTGAAAGAAACAATCAGGAGAGAAAGCGGAAATTCAGTTGGAAGGCAAATGCCTGTTTTTTCAGGTATTGCAAATAAAATATTCTTCCCACTCCATTGGAGGAAAGCGGTTTTTTTCTGCATCCCGGACTCGTTTTTTAAATATCCCGGAGCTGTTTATTGAAGACGGCAGCGGAAAATCAATGTTCCGGGCACGGAAAAATGAGACCTGTTTTTGTGGTGTGGTCCGTTTCTTTGCAAAATCCGGAATATTTAATACCGTGAAGAGGAATTTTTAATCCGTTAAAGCTTACGGGAGAAAAATCGCTTGCCATGGGAAAAAGGGACGGAGGAGAGAGTTTTTCCCCATGTTTTTTGTTTGTTTAAGAAGCCGTCGGCTCATGAAAAAGCCGCCTGACCCGGAGGAAAGGCGGCTTGGGAAAGCTATTAATGAGATTCCTGGGGCTTTAGAACGGAATCTCGTCGTCCATGTCTCCGAAGTCGTTGGACTGCTGCTGATTGGAGGGCATGGGGGGAGGATTGTAGTTCTGGGGGGCCTGGGATTGTCCGTAATTGCTGGAACGGGGAGCGGCCTGCTGGCGGGGGGCGGCGCCCATGTCGGAGGAATCGCCGCCGCGGGGGAAGAGCTGGATGTTTTCTCCGATCACGCGCAGCTTGGTGCGCTTCTGGCCGGATGCCTTGTCTTCCCAGGAATCCAGTTGAAGACGCCCTTCTACAAAGACGCCGCGCCCCTTGCTGAGATAGTTGCCGGCCACTTCCGCCTGGCGGTTCCAGAGGGTGACGTCCACGAAGGTGGTTTCTTCCTGGCGTTCGCTGTTGTCTCCGGCGTAATAGCGGTTGATGGCAAGGCGGATGTCCGTGACGGCCGTACCCTTGGGCGTGTAGCGCAGTTCGGGGTCGGCAGTGAGGTTGCCCATTAAAAATACTTTGTTGAGATTGGCCATGTAATGGAGGTGTTAAGTATGATAAGGAGACGCCTTCTGTGCGGTATAGGCGGGCGTATGAATAATCGCTGACAATTATGTCTTCGCGCGCAGGCTTGTGCAATACTAAATTGCGGAATCGTTTGCAAACATGTCTGCTTTCTCCATTGCATTCATCACCGAACCGTGGAATGGTTACCCCCATGAGTTTCAATCAACGGCGGCAAGGCAGGCTGTTCCGGGTTTCCTGGGGCGCGTGTCTTTTGCTGTCCGTTCTGGCCCATTTGTTTTTGCTGGCGGGCACTTATCTGGTGCCGGAGGAATGGCTGGCCTCCCCGCGGCCGGCGGAGGTGCGCCGCCAGGTGGTGGTGACCGCCCGCATGGTGAGGAAGGTGGAGCCGGAGAAGAAGGGCAACAGGCAGGCTCCGCAGGAACGGCTGCCTTCCATGGTGAAAACCAGTGAGGAACAGGAAAGTGCCACCAGACCGGAAACTCCCCGGTTCCAAGGCAACCGCAATACGCGCCGGGAAGGCGGCCGCAAGGACCCGGACAGCAGCAGGGACATGCCCGCCCAGGACGGCGAAGAGCGGGAAAACGGGGAAATCGTCCTGTTTGACCAGGAAAGGCAGGACGGCGACATGAGCCATGAGCGCGACGGGAATAAGGACGCAGATCCGGGGGCTTCCGCCAGCATGCCCTTCCAGCCACTGGAGCCGTCCTCCCCTCCGCCTGGGCATCCGGACGCACTGAATCCTTCCCCCAATGCCACCGGCTCCCCCTCCGCCGTCGGGGAAGAAGGCCTTGCCCGGCAGGACAGGACGCCTGCGCGGGAACATGTCATGCAGCTTCCCCACGCGGTCACGCTGCCCCGGCCCGGCAGGCCGGAAGAGCCGGACGCTCTGGAGGAACTGGCAAAAAGCATCGCCAGGGGCGCGGACCGACCTCCCCTCAATCTTCCGGACCTTCAGCTGCCCCCCAATGCGCGGCCTCCGCAGAAACAGCCCCTGTACGATCCCATGTTCAATGCGGAAAACCAGCCCGGTTTCAAGACGCATGAACGGAAGACCAAGCTGACGGGCAAATTCAGCTTTGGCCGCCGTCCCACTCTGGATGTGGAAGCTACCCCCCTGGGCAGGTACCAGATGATCGTTTACCGCGCCATCGGTGAACAGTGGTACCGCCAATGTGATCTGAACCGTGACCTGATCGTCGCGGGAACCGTCCGCATCCGCATTCTGATAGCCAAAAACGGGAACGTCACCTCCATGAGGCAAACCTCCCGCGTGGGGGCCAGCGAGGTGCAGAAATCCTTTACCTTCCTTGCCATCAAGCTCGCCAAGCTTCCCGCGATGCCGCCGGAAGTGAGGAACGAACTCGTGGGAGAGACGCTGGAAATGTACTTCGACTTCAATTTTTAAAACCAACCAACACAGCTATTCCATAACCACCATCCATTGACATACCATCATGAATTTCATCAAGGACTGCATTACATTCTTCCAGGCCGGCGGCATCTTCATGTACCCGCTTGCAGCCTGTTCCATCCTGCTCATTGCCGCCATCATTTACCGCATGTTCAACATGAGGCGGCGGGGAATCGCCCCGGACAGGCTGGTGCGCGCCGTGGAACAGTACATGCAGGGAGGCCTGGACCGTAGGGAACTTGAAGAACGGGCGCTCGCCTCCCGTTCCGTGCTGGGCAGGCTGGTCCTGGAGACCCTGAATTCCCGCATGGAGGATGAAGCGTCCATGAAGGAAATGATCCAGGTCAAGGCGCGGGAGGAATTCGTCACGCTTCAGGCGGGTCTGCCCCTGCTGGACATGATCGTGATGATTGCGCCGATGTTCGGCATTCTGGGTACGGCCAGCGGGCTGGTTGAGATATTCAGCGTCTTCGGAATGGATGAAAGCCACGGCCAGATTGCCCAGGGCATCGCCCAGGCGCTGAACACCACGATCGCCGGTCTGGCCATCGCCACGCCCGCCGTCATCGCCCATGTCTATTATTCCCGCAAGCTGGAGCGCATTTCCGCGTTCATGGAGGTGCTGCTCACGGAGCTGATTTCCTTCCGCTATCATTCCCAACGCTGATCCGGCCATGCAGTTTTACCGTAAAAAAGGAAGAACCATGGGGGTGCCCATCGTCCCCATGATCGACATCCTCACCATCCTGCTCATCTTCTTCATCGTCCATACCCAGTGGAAAAAGCCCCAGACCCTGTTGAAGATAGACGTGCCGGGAGCGGAATTCATTGAAGGCGCCCCCTCCACGGAACAGCGCGCCGTGCTGGCCGTGACGGAGGAATCCTCAATCTCCCTGAACGGGCGGCTGGTGGAAATCGGCGAACTGCCGGCCGCCCTGGAAAGGCTGAAAAGGGAAAATCCGGACATCAAGCTTCAGCTTGACGTGGACAAAAAGGCGGCCTTCGGCGTCATCGTAGGCATTTGGGACGCGCTGACGTCTGTGGGTATTGACGCCGGGGAAGTTCCTGCCAGAATAGAAATCAGCAAATCCCCCGCACCATAAATCCTCCAGAAAGAACACCCTCCCGCATGTTGTTGGAAATCGTACAGTATGGAAATCCGGTATTGAAAGAAAAATGCCGCCCCGTGGAACATCTTGAC
This sequence comes from Akkermansia sp. RCC_12PD, assembly GCF_036417355.1. NCBI lineage: Bacteria > Pseudomonadati > Verrucomicrobiota > Verrucomicrobiia > Verrucomicrobiales > Akkermansiaceae > Akkermansia > Akkermansia sp. RCC_12PD. The sequence goes on from NZ_CP143889.1 coordinate 2,710,131, forward strand.
GCCAGTTTGAAAGACTTGGCGAACAACATGCTGGAAACGATGTACGCCGCCGAGGGGATCGGCCTTGCCGCCCCGCAGGTGAACGTGCCTGTGCAGCTCGTCGTGATCGACATCCCGGCGGAGGAGGAATCCGTCACCTGGCTGAAAGTGGACGGGGAGGACAAACAGCTGTCCGACATCATGCCGCTGAAGTTCATCAATCCGGTGCTGGAGCCCTATGGCCCCATGCATCCCTGCCATGAAGGCTGCCTGAGCGTGCTCAAGATACGCGCCTCCGTCGTGCGCCCGGACTTCGTCAGGGCTACCCTGACGCTTCTGGACGGCAAACGGGTGACGATAGACTGCAACGGCCTTCTGGCCCGCTGCCTTCAGCATGAATGCGACCATTTGAACGGCATCCTGTTCGTGGAACGCGTTTCTTCCGCCCAGAAAATCACTCTGCGCAATAAATTGAAGCGCCTGGCAATCGGGTATTGACGGTTTCCCGGACCGGGATCGGACCGTCTGCTTGGAAAAAGCCCCGGCGTCAGGTCAAATCACTCTTGAAATGCCGCGACACGGCGCGAGGCCAGCCAGCATTTGCATCCTGAGGTGTAAGGGCATGTGAAGGTCGGGACTGAGCTTCTTTCTGCACGTTCCTGAATCCTTTTCCATGATCCTTGTTTTACTCCGCATCAGCTCAGGGAGTTAATACCGGGGCGCACAGAAGGTCTTGATTCCTTTTTCGCCAAACAGAGTGATGATTTCCTCGTGGGAGCGGGACACTCCCATTATTCATCATACCCGGCATGGCTTCCCGCGGTGTGGGGAAGGGAGGGGATTTTCCTCCTTCCAGGTTTCCGGTCATGCCGGGTCTGCCGTTTGACCGTTGAGGCGCATGGAGAATATGAGGGGTGTCACATTTCATCTGTCCATGAGAAGCATTCCCTGCCGACCGTCTCCCTTTCCTTGGATTTTTCCCCCGCCAATGTTTTTCAGAAGAAAACGCCCGGGACGGTCATCAACAGGCGCCGCTGCCGGACGAAGGTGGAATTTCAGTCCTGTTCCTGTGGGGCTTCCAGAGAAATATGACCAATGCCTGGAGCAGGAGGGAGGCCATGTTAAAAATGAAGATTACAGGAAAGGAACCGGGAAGGAAGAGCGTCACAAGGATGTTGAACAGGCTTCCGCAGAACAGGAACCTGCCGCCAAGGCGTTGAACCCTTACCCATGCTTCATCACTGCTGAAGGCATAAGGGGTGCGTATTCCCAACCATTTGTTGGGCGTTATCTTGGGACAAACGTTGACCATGAGCAGGAGGAATATATTCATGCCTATGAAGATGACTTTGGCCGTGTCTTCCAGGCTGACCGTATTGGTCAGGCTTGTCTTTTGAATGGCCAGGCAAAGATAGGAAAACAGGACGACCAGGAAAAATTCCACGTATGTGGCCATCTTCGCACCAATCCGCCTGTTGTTTTCATTCCTGCTGAAATGAATGGGCAGAAGGATGATCAGGCGGAGAACCTTCCCGATGAGGAAACCCAGGATTCCCAGGCCAATGAATCCCAGGAGGGCGTCCACGCTGTCCTTGTCTGCAAAACGGGTGGGAATGCCGTACTCATTGAAATGCACGGCGACGCGGGCGGGCAGCCGTGACGATACGGCGGCATAGTAAGTCAGCGCGGGAAACAGGGCGATGGCAAGTTCGCTGAAAATCGGCCCGGTCCACCAGGACGGGGAAGATGGAGCAGGGTGCGGGGATGGCTGCATGGCGTTTAATGGTTGGGCTGGGTTCCGATGATTTTGTCCTGTTTGCCGGAGGATGTTTCGCGGGCCGCCTTGAAATTGCCTATCCAGACCAGTATTTCCTGGAGGACGCTCAGGTTGACATCGTAAAAAATGAATTTGCCGTCTCTGTGGTCGCGGACAAGATCGGCTTCTTTCAGAACGGACAGGTGGCGGGAGATGGCGGCTCCGGTGATGCTGAAATGTTCCGCAATTTCTCCGGCAGGCATGGCGCCGTTTTTAAGTATTTCCAGAATTTCACGGCGCGTGGGGTCAGCCAGGGCCCTGAGCGTATATTGCAGGGAAGCGGGGTTATTCATTTTACATTTAACTTTATTGTTAAATATTTTTAATACGGACTCCAAGTGGAGTCAATAAAAATGGAGAGAAGGCCGGACGCAGGCATTCATTCATGCCGTTCCCGCGTGCCGTGATAGCCGCTCTGGCAGGATTTATTCCTGAAAAAAGGAAATCGCATTTGCCGGACTGCCGTCCGTTGTCCGGATGCGGAAACCACCATGTTCCAGCGGGAAAATGGTTTAAAGCTGTTTTCCGGGAATATCGCAGGCCCTTGCCGGCCATGGGAAACATGGGCAGGCGCAGATGCGTGAAATTGTTAAAAAGAAACGAAACTATTTACTTTGGTCTTGTATCAGTCGTTTTGGCTGTCTCTCCCGTCAATTTATTACCGAATATCAGCGTTAGCAGCAATGCGATATTCCAACAAGATTATTCTACATAATTCCGAAAAGAAATAACGCCTTCCTCGCGGCCTGGAAATATTCCAGAGTCAGACGGCGGCAGCTTTCGGAGATTCCCGCTTGACGCGGATCTGGAGGTCCGCCAGAGCGTTCATGTAATAGATGTATGCGTCAAAGGCGGAGGCATACGGAGTAAAGGAGTTTTCCTTTTCCATATAATGGAAGTGGTCCGCGCTCTGAAGCTTCCGCCAGACGTGCGTGAGGTCCTCGTCATTGGCGGCTTTCACTGGCTTTTCCAGGCGGTAGATTTTGCGGATGGCTTCGTCCTGCATGACGTTCCCGTTCCAATGGGACATGGTGCCGAAGGTGGAGCAGGTCATCTCCTGCGTGCATTCGCAGACGGAGAGGGGCTTGATTTCCCGCACGACCTCGGACGGAGTCATGAAACGGTTGCCGGCGTCCAGGCAGGCAATGATCATGGTGCGCCAGAATTCAAACACGCCCGTGGCGTCCGACTGGCGTTCGCCGAGGGTTTCATAGTCCATGGAGAGCGTCGTGACGCTGCCCTGCTGGTGCGTGAGCCAGTCTGCGAACGTGGTCGGGGAAAGGGGGTATTCGGGCCATTCCGGATTGGTGCGCATGACGGCCAGGTCGTTGGACAGTTCCCGGTTGCGGAAGATGGTGGTGGTGGTGTACACCCACGGGGCCAGGAATACTTCATTGCTCTGGAACCCCTTGAGCATGGCCGGATTGCCGTCCGCCATGATGCCCTTGAAGCCGAGCGTTTCCGCCTGGGCCGCAATGGCGTTGGAGTACAGCATGCCGGTATTCATCAGCACGTCGGATTCCTGATGAAAGAGCTTTTTGATCAATACCCTGTGCTCCTCGATCTGTTCCGCGAATTCCTGAGGGGAATACACGGAGGCCAGGGAGTTGTAGTAGGGCATGGTCAGGAAGTCCACGCATCCGGTTTCTGCCAGTTCCTTGAAGGAGGCGATGAGGTCCGGCCTGTGGTACAGGGCCTGTTCCAGAATGACGCCGCTGAGCGCCAGGCCGAAGCGGAATTTTCCCTCCGTCATTTCGATAAGCTGCTTCATCAGCCGGTTGGCCGGGAAGTAACAGCGTTCCGCCACGGTGCTCAAGACGCGTGCATTCAGGTCGTCGTCCTCATAAAAGGCGTGTTCGCCTATCTTGAAGAAATCGTAATGAATCAGGCGGTTGGGCTGGTGCGCTACGAAGGTGAGGGATATATTGCTCATGGACGAAGGAGGACTGGATGGTTGATTGATGCGGATGGAATGTTTTTTGCCGGCTAGCGGTTCAGCACATGCTCATAAACCCTGATGACCTTGTCTGCTGCGGAATCCCAGGTGGAGGCCTTGATGTCCTCCGTGCTTTGTTCCACCACCTTGCGGTACAGCTCTTCGTCCGTGCAGAGGTTCACGATGTGTTCCGCCATCTTGTTGACGTCCCAGAAATCCGCCTTCAGCGCGCCTTTCATGACTTCTGCCACGCCGGACTGCTTGGAGATGACCGCGGGAATGTTGAACTGGGCCGCTTCCAGCGCGGAGAGGCCGAAGGGTTCCGATACGGAGGGCATGCAGTAAATATCCGTGATGGAGAGCAGGTCGTTCACCTTGTCCTTGTTCAGGAAGCCGGTGAAGTGGAATTTGTCCCCCACGCCCTTGAAGGCGCCGGATTCGATCAACTGGCGCAGCTTTTCCCCCGTGCCGGCCATGACGAAGCGCACGTCGTCCGTTTGCTCCAGCACCTTGGCGGCGATCTGAAGGAAGAAGCCCGGCCCCTTCTGGGCGGTGAGGCGTCCCAGGAAAAGCACGAGTTTTTCCGGGAATTTCTTCTTGCCCTTGAAGACCTGGACCGGGTCCGCCCCGTTGTGGATGGGAAAGATTTTATGCGGATCAATGGCATAATGGCCGCTGGCGACGGTGCCCGTGTACTTGCTGACCGGAATGACGGCGTCCGCCTGTTCCATGCCGAATTTTTCAATGTCGTAAATCCAGCCGCGGGCGTCCGCTCCGGCGCGGTCGAATTGGGAGGCATGGAGATGCACCACCAGGGGCTTGCCCGTGGCCTTCTTTACTTCCACGCCGGCCAGGTAGGTCATCCAGTCGTGGGCATGGATGACGTCGAATTCCTGCTGCATGGCGATTTTGGCCGCGATTTTGGAAAATTGAATGACCTTCAGCGCCAGGTCCCCGGCATAGAGGTCTTCCTTGTTTTTGAAAAGCTGGAGATCCGCCTCATGGGTTCTGGAGAAGGAGATGCGCCCTTCCTGGGTGAACTGGATCATGCCGGACTCCCCTTCCACCGTGGTGTAGGGGTCCAGTTCAATGGGAGCGTGCTCCACCATGGCGAAACTTTCATAGGAATACTTGCGGTCCACTTGCTCCACTTCCCGGTAGGAGACATTGTTGAGACCCGTGAGCTGAAATCCGTCAGTGTGGACGGAAGGATCGGCCTTGGGAACAATCACCCTTAAATCCACCTTTTTTGCCAGTGCCTTGGAAAGACCCAGGCAGGCGATACCCAGGCCTCCGTTGACCAGTGGTGGAAACTCCCACCCTAATGTAAGAACTTTGATATTACTCATTGGTTAATGTGGGTTGTCGGTGTCGGGAAGAATGCAGTGGTACGGCGTGTTATACACCACAACCATAAAATCAAATTTTTCATGTCCGGTCTAGAGTAATAATTAGTAATTTTGTTCTATTAATGAAAAGAAAAAGGGTGGTTTAGTTCAATCTTGCGTTCGTCATGGAATTGATTAGCATGGGCAGAGCGTTTCCTTATTTTCCTTTCTTTTGTTTCCATGTGCGCCGCCTTCCACAACACTGAAAAACGGAAACTGCCCCTTGTCCGCGGCTCTGTGATCAGGAGGGAGTATGGAAATGTCATTTCCAAAATAACTCTCAGCGTGTGGATTGCGGAAGAGGGCCTCGTAAGGGTGGCTTATTTTCCCGGAGCGGTGGCTGAGGATGAGCCGAGTTATGCCGTCAGTCCGGAATACGTGGCGCCTGGCGCGGAAATCCGGGAATATGACGAACCGGGAATTCATGTCATTGAAACGCGCCTGCTGCGGATTCGCATCCGGACGGAGGAGCAGAAAGTGGATTTTTATGATATTGTTACGGATGAGCCGTTGCTCACGGATGAAAGCGGATTCGGCCGGGAATCCAAGGACTGGACCGGGGATTGCCGCGTATGGATCAGGAAGCGCCTTCAGGAGACGGAGCACTTCTTCGGCCTTGGGGACAAGCCGTGCGCCCTGAACCTGAGGGGCAAGTATTTCTCCATGTGGGGAGCGGACCATTACGATTTTCACGAGGAGTCCGATCCCCTGTACAAGAGCATCCCCTTTTTTCTCAGCCTCAGGGAAGGGAGGGCGTACGGGCTGCTGTTCGACAATACATGCCGCTCCTACTTCGACTTCGGCGCGACTGATGAAACGGTTCTTTCCTTTGGCTCCTTCGGAGGGCTGATGAATTATTACTTCATCTACGACCGCCGTCCCCTGGATATTGTGGCCGCCTACACGCGCCTTACCGGCACGCCGGAACTCCCTCCGCTGTGGGCCCTGGGCTACCACCAGTCCAAATGGAGCTATTACCCGGACAAGGCCGTGTTCAACCTGGTGGAGCGTTTCCGGGACCTGGGCATTCCCTGCGATGCCGTGCATCTGGACCAGCACTACATGAGGAACAAAGAGGGGTTCACGTGGGATTTGCAGAATTTTCCGCATCCCGCAGGCATGGTCGGCACGCTGAAAGAGCAGGGAATCAAGACGGTGCTGATCGTGAACCCCGGCGTCAGGATCAACCCGGAACATCCGGTGTGGAGGGAGGGCATGGAACGCAACTACTTCTGCCGACGTTCGGAGGGCAACCTGCTGTCGGAGGAAGTCTGGCCGGGACTGTGCAACTTTCCGGACTTCACTTCCCCCGCCGTGCGAGACTGGTGGGCGGAACTGTACAGGAAGGACATTGAGGAAATCGGCGTCCGCGGTCTGTGGAACGACATGAACGAGCCGGTCATTTTCCCGGACCGCACGTTCCCGATGGATACCCGGCACGAATATGACGGAATGCCCTGCTCCCATGAAAAAGCCCACAATATTTACGGACAGTGCATGGCGGAAGCCTCCCTGGAGGCGATGAAGCGCCATGCCCCCGGAAGAAGGCCCTTTCTGCTCTCCAGGTCCGGATTTGCAGGATTGCAGCGTTTTTCCGCCACCTGGACGGGGGACAACCGCTCCAACTGGGAGCATTTGAAACTGGCCAACTTCCAGTGCCAGCGTCTTGCCGCTTCCGGCATCTCCTTTGCTGGGTCAGACGCAGGGGGCTTTCTGGGCCATCCCACGCCGGAACTGTTCTGCCGCTGGATGCAGATGGCGGCTTTCCACGGCCTGTTCCGCAACCATTCCTCCGGGGAATTCGGGGGCCAGGAACCCTGGATGTTCGGGCTGGAAGCGGCCGGATACGTGAAGGCCGCCATAGAAGGGCGCTACCGCCTTCTTCCCTATATTTATACCCAGTTCCGCCGTTATGCGGAAACGGGCATGCCCGTGCTGCGCTCTCTGGCTCTCCAGTGTTTCGAGAATATGGACACCTACTGGCGCGGCGCCGAATTCTTTTTCGGGGACCATCTGTACGTCATCCCCATCCATGAACCGCAGGAAGGCGGACGTTTTCTCTACATTCCGGAGGGCATCTGGTATTCCTACCATGACGACAGCCTGATGAAGGAAACCGGGAGGGACGTGTGGGTGAAATGCCCGCTGGATTTCCTGCCCGTGTATGTCCGCGGCGGGGCGGTGGTGCCGCGCTGGCCCGTCCAGCAGTATGTGGGGGAAATACCGCGGCCTCCGCTGTCGCTGGACGTCTGGTGGGCTCCGTCCGGGGAAGTGGAATCCCGGTTGTACGAGGATGCCGGAGACGGTTACGGCTACAGGCACGGGGAATGTGCCGAGCACGAATTCCTTTTCCGGGGCGGCCCTTCTTCCCTGGAATTGTCATGGACCTGCCAGGGGGACCCCTGCGCCTTCCATGAAGCCGTGGAAGTGGTCCTGCACGGCCTGTCGGATGCGGTTTCCGTCGCGGCGGCCATGGACGGCATCCCCTGCGGTTCCGTCAGGAGGGACGGCAGGGTATGGAGAATCCCCGTGGAGGGCAAATTTGACCGTCTTTCCGTCACTTGGGACCGGGAAAACCCGTTTTCCGCATAATCAGGAAGGAGGGAACAGGCTTCAAGGCAGGTGGAAGCTGTGCCTGACCGTCTCCCTTTTCAGCTTCAGTTCCCGCCATTCGTGCGTGAGGGTGGAGGAAGCCACCACACCCCCTCCCGTGCACAGGGCCAGCCTGCGGCCCTGCCAGTACATGGAGCGGATGCCTACCAGGCAGAAAAAATCCCTGTCCAGCAGCAGTCCGAAGGGCGCGCCGAAATGGGGCGGGCAGCGCAGGCGGGAACGCCAGTCGTCCAGTTGGGCGAGCGTCTCTTCCGTGCGCGGCTGGGAACCCAGCGCGGGCGTGGGATGCAGCAGGCGAATCCAGTGGTCGGGCGGCAGGGGGCGGTCCGCTTCAAGCGTCAGGTAGGTGACGAAGTGGATCAGCGTGCCGAGATTCAGCACCCGGCGGGGCGTGCGGCTGACGCTGCCGCAGGGGGACAGGCGGGAGAGAATGCTCCCGGCCACGATTTCATGTTCCCGGATTTCCTTGTCGTCGTTGATGAACACGCCTTCATCCTCCGGACGCGCCGTTCCGGCCAGGGCCATTGTGGTGAGACGGCGGCCCTGCTGGTGGAACAGGGTTTCCGGAGACGCTCCGCAGAAGCCTTCCTTCTCCGTCCACCAGGCATAGGGATAATGAAAGGGAGAGCTTCCGAAGGCCCTGCGGATGAGTTCCTGTGGAACGTGCGGCGGCTGAAGCTCCCCGAACTGGGGTGTGGCGGGGACGCTCTTGACCAGGCGGCCGGAGGCGATCTGCTCCATTATTTCCGTGAACACCTGAGCATAGGCGTCCGGGGACGGTGCCTCCCAGCGGATTTCCGGCGCGGGGGGCAGTTCGCCCTCCGGCTCGGGGAGGGAATGCAGGGCCGCCGGTATTTTCCAGGGCAGGGGATCGTCCAGCCTGAACGTATTAACGTAAAAGGCGGCTCCGGATTCGGGAGGAACGGCCGATTCCCGGAACGGTCCTTCACCCAGCAGCAGGCCGGCGGAAGGATGCTTGATGAGGGCTCCGGATGATGAAAATGGCATTTCCATGAAAAAAGAATTTGGGAAGGGCGGGTCGCGTTTCAGATGGATGCAAATGGCCGTCTATTCTTCCGGGAGGTCCTTGTTGTCCCGGTTGACGACGGCTTTGAATATGGAGAAAATGCTTTGGGAGCCAAAGACATCTTGAATGACATCCTTTTGCCACAGGCGGCGCCGGTTCATGTACGTTAAAACTTCGCTGATCTTTTTTTCTGCGTAATTGAATTGGTAGGTCCGTCCGTATATTCCCAGGATATAAGCTTCTTTAAAGGAAAGGCTGTCGGATAACAGGGAAACGTAATGTTCTCTTTCTTCGCCGGAAAAATCAGCATTTCCAAGGAGCATGTGGGCGAAAGAAAAGAACGATCTTAAAAACGGGGAAATGGAGGCATCCGCCTGGCGGATGGTATTTTCCTCGGAGAGGGAAAGTTTTTTACAGTTTTGCAGCTTCAGGCCGACGGACTGAACGACATCGAACAGATGGGAGAATGCTTCATGTCCTGTTTCCAGGTGGGGAGACCGGCAATTCCTGTAAAAAGTGATTTGGGTATTATTGGCCAGATTGTGTAGATGATGCAATTGGTTGTAGAAGGAATTCTCAAACATTTGCCTGTTCATGAGGTATTGCTGCTCCGACAATTGCTTGCATTGCGTATATTGAAGCAGAATGGTGATGACCAGGCCGGAAAAAGCCAGCCCCGTGAACAGCGTGCTGGCCAGGATAAACTGGTTGGCAAATTCGGAAATGCTTGTCGGATAAGGCAGATGGGTTATTTGGGGAATGAAATGATGTTCCAGAACAAGTAACAAGATGATGAGAACAGGGGATACGAGCAGGAACCAGATGAGGTATTTGCGTTTGATGCAAATATGTTCGGAATCTTTTCCCGCATGAGGGGGAAGGGGGTGATGACTGGATTCGGCTTGTTTCATACTGGTTCGTCGTTGTGTTCCGGAAAATCCGCGGCTTGTTCCTTCAAGGGCCATGCTAATGAATGCTTTTCCGGAATCAATGTTTTTCACTGGCGCGCAGCGTGCATACGGGAAATGTCATGTCTTTTAGGTTGACGCTGGCGGAGCGGCAAGTAATCTTTAGCGAGCCTTTCCACGATTGCCGCCATGGATGATTCAACGCCTTCAACACTGCCTGCAGGGGTTCCCGTAAAGGCCATGCTGGCGGAAGTGCGCAAGCCGCTGGGGCCGGTGTGGTGGTGCGTGTTTCTCGCCAGCGTTCTGCTGGCCGCCTGGGGCGTGGGATGGAGTTCCTGGCGCATCGCCGCGGAAGGCGTGGGCGTGCTGGGGCTGAACAACAACGTGGTGTGGGGGCTGGACATCGTGCATTTCGTCTTCTGGATAGGGCTGGGGCATGCGGGCACCCTGATTTCCGCCGTGTTGCTGCTGACGCGCCAGTCCTGGAGAAGTCCTATCGCCCGCGGCGCGGAACTGATGACCCTGTGCGCGGTGGTGTGCGCCGCTGTGTTCCCCGTGGTCCACGTGGGGCGCGTCTGGATGGCCTGGATGGCCGGCCCTCTGCCGGAGGTAAGCGGCATCTGGCCGGACATGGCCTCCCCCCTGATGTGGGACGTGATGGCCGTCAGCACGTATTTCCTGCTTTCCCTGACGTACTGGTACATCGGCCTGATTCCGGACTTCGCCCTGCTGCGCGACTGCTGCACGGAGCGCTTGAAACGCCGCTACGGGCTGCTGGCGCTGGGCTGGCAGGGAACCGGGCGGCAGTGGAGGGCCTATGAGAAGGCCAGCCTGCTGTTCGCCGCCATTCTGACCCCGCTGGTGGTCTCCGTCCATTCCGTGGTGAGCTTTGACTTTTCCGTGACCCAGGTGCCCGGCTGGCACCAGAGCATCTTTCCGCCCTATTTCGTAGGGGGCGCCATTTTGAGCGGCATGGCGATGGTGCAGCTGATTCTGCTGGCGGTGCGGCGGCTGATGGCCGGAAGCGGCGTGCGGGAGGCGATCACGCCCGCCATCCTGAATCTGAGTTCCAAATTCGTGCTGGCCCTGGCCCTGGTGATGGGGGCCATGTACCTGTGGGAGCACATGGCCGTGCTGCTGAACGGGGGCGCTCCGGAATTGTTCCCGGGACGGAATCCGGTGGGCCCCGTTTTCATGGCCGCCATGATTGCCGGGAACGTGGTTCTGCCCCAGTTATTCTGGTTCCGCTCCCTGCGGACCAATCCGCTCGTCATCGTCGTGGTGGCCCTGGGGGTGCTTGCCGGCATGTGGATGGAGCGGTTCTGGATTGTGGTGGATTCCCTGAAGGCGTCCCTGCTGGCGGCCAATGCGGGGGATTACTTTCCCAGCCTGACGGACCTGGCCATGATGGCCGGAAGCGCGGGCCTGTTTACGGCCTTGTACATGATCCTGGTACGCGTCACGCCCTTCTTTTCCCTGTGTGACGTGCGGGAACAACAGTCTCTGGACAGGGAGGGCAGGGCATGAAAAAACGCATCGTATCCGGCTGGGTGCTTTCGTTCTCTTCCGAGGAATCCCTCCTGGAAGCCGTTAAAAAGCTGTTGAAGGAGGAAGGTCTGCGCTGGGAAGTCTGCGCGCCTTATCCCTGCGCCGCCGTACGGCTGGCCAACCGCCATGCGGGACGGGCCGTGGGTGCGGGGGTGCGGCTGTGGGCGGTGGCGGGCGGCCTGTGCGGCTTTCTGGCCGTGGCCCTGTGGATTTACTGGACCCAGTTCTGTGCGGACCCCCTGGTGACGCAGGGCCGGGTGCAGGGCTGGGAAAGCTGGCCCGCCTATGTTCCGCCCCTGTTTGAAGGAACCCTGCTGGGCGCCGGAGTGCTGACCGCCCTGGGATTCCTGAAAGGGGCTTTTCTTCCCAAATGGCACGACTGGGCGTTTGACTGCGATTTTTTCAGGACGGATGAGCACGGAGACGGCTATTTTATCCTGCTGGAAGAAGATGGAGAACGCGCCGCTGCGCTGGCCGTATTCCTGAATCCCGCGGCTGCCGAATATATTGGCGGGGAAGGAGGTCGTTCGTGAAAAGGGCCCTGGCGGTGGTTGCCGTTCTGGCCGTGCTGGCGGCAGGGTGGTTTTTGGTTCATGACGACGGGGGCAGGAAAGCCGTTCCCCACATTTTTGACAACATGAGCGAGCGCCCGCTGACGGACGCGCAACACGTGGAAGACACCTCCACCCCCGCGGGCAGGAAGGTCCGCCTGCTGCCTCCGCGCGCCGTGGCCCAGTCCCTGGGCGGGGCGTACGCTGTGCGGGACAGGGACGTCCGGGACGTTTTCGCCGGAGACGATTCCTATTTTTCTTCCGGCCGGACGCAGGGAGGGGATGAGGAAGCCATGCCGCTGGAACTGGGCGGCGTTTCCCGGAGCCGGGACGTTCTGGCGGAGGGAAGGGTCTTGTACGCGGCGCATTGCTCCGTCTGCCACGGGCCGGACGGAAGCGGCCGGGGAAACATGGCCGCTTATGAATCCTACCCGCAGATAGGCTCGTTCCGGGATGAAAAGTATGCCTCCTATTCCCCCGGCAGGATGTTCCGGAGCATCCGCCTGGGGCAGGGCAACATGCCGGCCTTTGGCCATGTGCTGAGCGCGCGGGAAATCTGGTGCCTGGTGGCCGTCGTCCGGGAGATGCAGGCCGGCTCCTCCCCCGCAGGAAAAACGGAAAATTAAAGGAAAGACATTACTCATGAACAGGAATGCAGCATCAACCGGGCGGGAGCGCAGGGACAGGGCGGGATTCCGCTGGGCCGGGCGCTCCCTGGCGCTGGCCTTGTGGCTGGCGTCCGCGCTTCTCTGGTGCGTGCTGATGCGCCAGTCCTATATCGCGATGCCGTGGGACGACATATCCGCCTTCGGCGTGAAACTTTATGAAATGCGCGGCCCCTTTGCCGCCGCCGGCATGAGCGTGGGACTGCTGGGCACAGGTATCTGCCTGGGCTGCCTGTTCTGGCTCTGCCTGTCCTGCGTGACGGGGGCCGGATGGGGAATTTCCCTGCGGCGCGTGCTGGCCGCCGGATTGTGGGGGTGCCTTCCCGGCGTACTGACATTGGCGGGAACGGTCGGCTGCCTGACGACGGTAATTTTTCCGGAAGCGGCCCGCTACTGGGGTGTGGCGGATGTTTCATCCCCCGGCGTCCGGGCGTTCAGCGTGATGGACTGGTCCGATCTTTCCTGGTGGAACCCGGCGTGGCTGTACGTGCGCATGGGAATACTGGCGGTGCTGGCATGGAGCATGGCCCAGATATGGATGACGCTGACCGCTGGGGATTCCGTCTGGAAGCGTTCCCTCTACCGCGGAGCCGCCGCCTTCAGCATGATTGCGGCGGTCATGGCGCTGGGCGTGCTGGGATTTGACGTGCTGGCCGGTCCGGGCGGCGCGGCGCTCTCCATGTTCCCCGTGTACATGATTGCCTGGGTTCTGCTCTCTTCCCTGGCGTTTGCCGTGCTGGCCGCCGTCTGCCTGAGAAGGCTGGAAGGCGGAAAATCCCTTTCATGGACCCGCATGGGCGGCATGCTGGCGGCCATGGTGCTGATCAAGGCCTACATCACCTATTCCCAGTACCTCGTTACCTGGTATGCCTCCATTCCCGGAGAAATGACCTTTTACACGGCGGCCTTGTCCGGATGGTCCGGGGTGCTGGCTGCCGCGCTGGTTCTGGAGTTGCTGGTTCCCTTCCTCGTTCTTCTGTTCCCCGCGCTGCGGCGCAGGCCCTCGGCTCTTCTCTCCGTCTGCGCGTGCATCCTGGCCGGTTCCCTGCTGGAAGCCTGCTGGATATTCTGCCCGCGGCTGGGACTGGAATTACATGCGTGGGGAACGTGGACGCCCCTCCTGCTGCTTCTGGTCGTGATGGGAGGCATTGCCGCCGTTTCCATCCTGGGCGCGCTGAGCGTCCGCAACGTGTTTCCCCGCTCATGATGAAGAATTCCGTTCCAGCTCCGTCCCCTTCCGGCTTCCATCCGGGAGAGCGCCTGCCGCTCTTCTGGCTGGCGGCGGCCTGCGTACTGGGCCTGTCATGGTCGCTGACGTATGCCTTCGGCTTTCTCTTCGGAGAACCTTTGCCGTGGCCGGCGGGGCGCCTGATGTTCGCCTTTTACGGAATTCTGGTTTATGGATGGGCTCTCCCGGTCCTGTTCTCCCGCATGAACGGCACGGAGGGGAAGTGGACCCGGCTGGCGGCGTGGTGCTGGCACGGCTGTCTGGTCCTGGGTTTGGCGTCCATTGCGGCCGGAAACGGCAGCGGGCTGCTGCTGATGCCCTTTGACTGGTGGGTCTGTCCTGTTTTTGCCCTCATTGCGGCCGGAATGGCCTGTGCCGTGTGGTCGGGGCCGCTGGTGTGGCCTCTGCGCCTCCTGTTCTGCTCCTCCGCCGGGTGCATGGCCGCGGCCCTTCTGGTGCTGTGGCATACGCGGGCCCTCTCCATGAACGGCCTGCTGGATTCCTCCTCTCTGGAAGCCTGCTTTTCCTGGGGGATTGCCTGTGCGGCGCTGGGCGCCGGGGCGCTCCGGCTGGGGCTGGCGTCCGGCAGGTGGTTCCGCGTCTTGTCCGTCTGGATGGCCCTTGTGCTGGCGGCGGCTCCGCTGATCGGCGGATTGGCCCGTTTGCAGGGCTTTCCCGTTCCTTGGGCGCTTGCGGAAGCGGGCATGGCGTGGTCCTGGTGCGCCGCCGCGGCTGTCGTGCTGGCGGCTCTCCATCTGTGGATGGCCTCCGGAACGGAATCCGGGACATGGCTGAAAACGGGATGCTCCCTGCTGGCCCTGGCGGAGGTCTGGAACGTGTTTGCCGGAAGCATGCCGGAAACGGCGCAGTTTTCCCTTTCCTCCTGGCATGAGGCGGAACTGTGGGCGTTCCTGGGGGCCGGGGTGCTGATGATGGCCGGACGGCTTCCGGAAACCGGAAAACTTTCTCCGGCCTGGTGGATGCTGGCGGCGGGAATTGGCGGCGTTCTGCTGGTTTACGCGGTGGGCGTGGCCGCCTCCGTGGATGTGGCGGCTTTTCCTTACGCAAAGCGTGCGGAACTGATGAGCGGCTGGGTGGGCATGTCCGCCTGCGTGCATGCCGTAGCCATGCTTTTGTGCCTGGCGGGAGCCCTGTGGATGTGGAAGCCGGATTCCGCCGGAAAACCGGATCAAGCCGGGACTCTCCGCGTGCTTCCGGCTCTGGCAGCCGCCATTGCCGTGGTTTTCGTGGCTCTGGCAGCATCCCTTCTGCATGCGCCTTCTCCTTCCTCCCTGGAGGTCAAGCGCCCCGTCCAAGATGCGGAAGGCGCCCGTATCTACGCCGCGGAAGGATGCGCGCTGTGCCATACCCAGGTGATCCGCCGTTCCATGTCCGGCAGGGACTGGCAGACGGCAATCGACCGGGGAACGGACCCGGATTTTCCCTACCGCGTCAGCGAACCGGAAGACGCGGATGCCGAATTCAACCGTGAAGGCGCGCCGCAAATGGGATTGGCCTCCGTCGGGCCGGACTTGAGCAACGCGGCGGAATACGTGGCAGGCAGGCTGGAATATGAAGATGCCGTTTCCAGAAGCACGCGCCGTGCCGCCCAGCCGCAGGAATGGCTGGCCCTGCATCTCTACAATCCCCGGGAGCCCCAGTTCAGAACTCCCTGGAGCGTATGCGCCGCCATGCCGGGCATGTTTGAATACCGCCGGATTCAGGGGAATGCGCCTTCCGCCGGGGCTATTCCCGTTCTCACGGAACCGGGGTGGGAGCTGGCGCCCTCTTCCCGCGGACGGCATCTGCTGAACTACCTCTCCTCCCTCAGAAGGCTGGAGCCTGAACGGAAAAGGGACGCGGGGGATTCATCCGCGGGAATGTCCCATATCCATCCGGAATATGCCGCCCATCCCCCCGTAGTGGACAGGGAACGTCTGAAAAAGGCGCGCGCCGCCGCCGTGATGGAAAAGGGAAGGAGCGTCTATCTTTCCAAGTGCGCCATTTGCCACGGCAGCGACGGCATGGGGGACAAGGTGACGTATCCGCCCCTGGCCGGATCGGAATGGCTGAAGGAAAAGCCTGCCGTGGAAATAGTCAAGATCATTACCGAAGGGCTGACGGGGCCGATCACGGTGGCCGGAAAGGAATGGAACTCCACCATGCTTCCTCCGGGAGTTACAGACCCGCGCGACCTGGCGGACCTGCTGACCTTCCTGCGCCGCCACTTTGGCGGAATGGAAGGGGAAACCTACACGCCGGAACAGATAGAGGAGATACGCTCCAGCAAGTAATTCCGTCAAGGGGGAATGGACTTATGGAGGATTCCCCAGTCAGCTGCCGGCAGTCTCTTCCTGAAGCAGTGCTTTTACCTCTTCCGGTTCACCGCGTAAAACGGCGTTTTCCAGAGGAGTCCGGCCTTCCTTGTTCCGGATGGAAGGATTAGCCCCGGCATTCAGGAGAATGGCAAGCTCTTTCTCGTTCCGGTGGTAGTGCAGGGCCGTATTGCCCTGGTTGTCCTGCATGTTGGGATCGGCTCCGTTTTGCAGGCACCATTCCAGAAGTTCCTCGGAAAGTGAGCGGTTCAAAACGGGAAAGGATGAAAGGTCGGCTCCTTGTTGGCGCACCCATATGAGCAGCATTCCCTGCGTTTTGACATCGTCCGGAAGGGAGGCTTCAAGAATGCCTGCCAGTGCCGCATTCAGTTCATTCCTGTCTGCGCGGTAATTTCCTGTATTGATGCGGCGCAGGGATTCGACAAGAGAATGGTGAGTGCCGCCCGTCCGGGTGTGGAACATTTCAATCCTCCGCGCGATCTGGGTGTCCCGCGGCCTCCTTTCATATTCCCGCCACCAGCCGGCGCCCTCAACAACCAGAGCCACCAGAATTCCCGCGGCCACCCATTTTCTGGCCCGGGAAGTTTTCTGAGCGGGCGGGGAATAGGAATCCGTTTTGAAAATCATTCTGTCTTGATGCCATTTTTTTCACGTCTTGTCCACTCATCAATAAGAGCCGTTCTTCCCAGTGGAAAAACGGCCCTTATTGAAATGGATGAAACTGTGTTCAGCTCAGAGCTTCCACCAGCCTGTCTCCAAAGGCGGAGCAGGAGAGTTCCGTGGAGCCGGGAATCATTTCCGCAAGGTCGAAAGTGACGGTTTTTTCGGAAATGGTTTTGTCAATGGCCTGAATGAGCAGGTCAGCGGCTTCCGTCCAGCCCATGTAGCGCAGCATCATTTCCGCGGACAGGATGACGGAGCTGGGGTTGGCCTTGTTCAGTCCCGCCAGTTTGGGGCCCGTGCCGTGGGTGGCTTCAAAGATGGAATGCCCGGTGAGGTAGTTGATGTTTCCTCCGGGAGCGATGCCGATGCCGCCCACCTGTGCGGCGAGCGCGTCGGAGATGTAGTCCCCGTTCAGGTTGAGCGTGGCCACGACGTCGAAATTTTCCGGATGGAGCAGGATTTCCTGAAGGAAGGCGTCTGCAATGCAGTCCTTGATCACGATGCCGTTGGGAAGGCGGAGCCAGGGGCCGTCCCCGATGGGCTGGGCACCGTATTCCCTCCGCGCCAGGTCGTAGCCCCAGTCGCGGAAGCCTCCTTCCGTAAATTTCATGATGTTGCCCTTGTGTACCAGGGTGACGCTTTCCCGGCCGTTTTCCACGGCGTAGTCGATGGCGGCGCGCACCAGGCGCTCCGTTCCTTCCCGTGACACGGGCTTGATGCCGAAGCCGGAACTTTCCGGGAAGCGTACTTTTTTCATGCGGTCCGGGAAGACGCGGCTCATGGTTTCAAAGAACAGCCTGGCGTCCTCGGAGCCTTCCTTGAATTCGATTCCGGCGTAGATGTCTTCCGTATTTTCCCGGAAAACGACCATATCCACCTTTTCCGGGGCCTTCACGGGCGTTTCAATGCCGTTGAAGTAACGCACGGGGCGCAGGCAGACGAACAGGTCCAGGTCCTGGCGCAGGGTCACGTTCAGGCTGCGGATGCCGCCGCCGACCGGAGTGGTGAGGGGGCCCTTGATGCCGACCAGGTAGGTGCGGAACGCCTCCACCGTTTCTTCAGGGAGCCAGGTTCCCAGATTGTCAAAGGATTTTTGTCCGGCGAAAACTTCATGCCACGCGATGGAGCGTTTTCCCTGGTAGGCCTTGTTCACGGCCGCGTCAATGACGCGGGAGGCGGCCGCCCAGATTTCCGGGCCCGTTCCGTCACCGATGATGAAGGGAATGACGGGCCTGTCCGGCACGCAAAGCCTGCCGTTCTGCATGGTGACGGCCGCGCCGTCTGCGGGAGGGGTGAATGTTAAGTTGGCCATGACGTGCGTTCCTTTATAGGACGCGGCGCGCTTTGGCAAGATAAAAGAACGGCGCTTCCGGGAGTCCGCGCCTTTTCCGGAACTCAGAACCAGCCGTCTTTTCCCGCGCTTTGCCGGGAATCCTGCGCTCTTTCCTGCAGGCGGCGCAGGAAGTTTTCTTCCGCCTGCCGCTTCAAGTCGCTTTCCATGATGTGTTTTCTGGCCGCCTCGTTGAGCTGGTTGACGGCAATGGCCGCGTCCCGGTGGGTGAGCTTGTTCCACAGGCCCGCGTCATCCCGAACCACGCGGAGAGAACCTTCGATCATCTCGCAGGAGACCAGTTTGCCGTGCAGGCCCTCCGCGGTGACGGGGCCTTTTCCCGCCGGGGGAATAATGATCCGGAGCGGTTCCGGGCCGTCCAGGTCAATGCCGCCGTGCGCCCGGTAGGCGGCTTTCAGGATCAGCGTTTTTTTGCTCCACCACCACGTGGTGGAATATTGGTATTCATATTCGAACGTCCGTTCCACCGTCACCAGGTTGGCCACCTTTTTGTCATTCTGGACAATGAGAGTCAGGCCGCCGTGGTCGGAGGAGAATCCCTTGTTGATGAGGGTCAGTCCCACTTCCTTTCCGGCCTCGATCAATTTTTCGGCCACTTCCATGGGTTTTTCCACCGGAGCGGTGATGCAGGAGCGGATGCCCCAGAACAGAACGGCCAGTATTCCGGCAAGGATGGCGCCCTTGGCAATGATGATGGCCAGGGGAGAATGGAGAAAGGATGAAGGGGGAGGAGGCATGGAGAGAGGTTTCCGGGTAAGCGGACGCGGCGGGTTGCCGGGAAAATCAGGGTTCCGGGTCCTCATGGGAGCCGTCCTTCCTGATGGGGGGCAGGAACATGGCCAGGAAGGCGAAGGCGATGACGGTCAGGTCGTCCAGCTGGCCCACTCCGGGAATGAAATCGGGAATCAGGTCAATGGGGGAAAAGGCGTAGGCCGCCGTCAGCAGGAGGAGCACCAGCTTACGTTTGGTGAAAAGCCGCGGTTCTCCCTCCCGGCTGCGGAAATAGTTGATGGCCCGGACCAGCAACTGCTGGTGGGGGGCGTTGGGAGGAGTAGGAAGATTGTTTTTCATGTGATTGCGTAAGAAAATGTTTGCCGGAACGGAAGGATTGCCGTCCGCCGGGAATAACGGGAAGGAATGCAGACGGCGCCCGGAAAGAAGTCCGGCAATGGCGCATCCTGCTGTCCAGACGCCCTGAAAGTTCATTCGGGAGGGCGCGCAGGGCAGGGACCGCCTGGAGTCATCCCTGGCGGGAGGCTTGTTTTTCATGAGGGGTATGACGATGGAATTATCACACACGCAACAGTCTGCGTCCAGAACAATTGCCTTGATGCCGCACTGTCCGTGTGCTGTAATGGAAGCGTGAAACATACCTTGTTTACCCTGATTACGTTGTGCGCGCTCTCCCTCTTTCCCGTATGCCCGGCTCATGACGCAGGGCATGACGGCGGCGGGGCACAGCAAAAGGCCGGTTTTCCGGAAAAAAAGGAGCTGGACGGGAAAGTCCCCGCCGTGTTTCAGGGAGAATGCGCTCTGGAAAAGGGAGTCTGGATGGTCCGCATGGAGAAGCTGAACAATCATCAGCTGGACAAGGCCGTCATGGCCGGACTGGGGGAAGACCATCCGGATTTTTCTCCCGCGGAAGGTAAAAAGTGTGCGGGGATAATTCCCGTTTCCGTCCCGAAGGGGGCGGAATCCGACCCAGGAAAGTGGAGGGTGTCCGGAAAAAGGGCTTATGCGGTCCAAGAAGATAAGCCCGAATATGTCGCGCGTCTGAACGACCTTGTTTTGGAATATTACGGCCGAGAGATCATGAATGGAATGGAGCGTTACATCGGCATTCTTGACCGGATGACGGACGTGAAAAAACTCGTGTCCCTGAATGAGGAACTGGTTTCCTGCTGCGGGGAACTGGCCCAGTGGGTACAGGTGGAGTCAAGCGTGGGGATGGACGTTCAGTTTGAATATATTCAACGGCACCAGGGATTGGTGGAACAGTACGGGGCTCTGGAAAGTCAAATGAAGGAGGCGCTCCGCAGATGGCAGGACAGGTTCGGGGTGGACGTGATGACGGTGGTGGATATCGTTACGGGAGAGCGTGAAGTCTGTTTCTGGGGAATTCCCGTTTCATTTTCCGCCGACGTATTGCGGGATATTGTCGTCCGGCTGAGAGATTGAGACAAGGGGAACCGGGCATAGGAATCAGGAAGAGGCGTTTTCCGGCGGCATGCCCGGCGGAGCCTTTTCCGAGCTCCCCGGAAAAGGGAAGAAGTTTCCTTTGTCTTCTCCATTTTTCCGTTAAAGGGCGTTTCCGGCGGCTCTGTGAACCCTGGGCGGCAGGGCGGCATTGACACGGGCGGGGGGAGCCGTTACTCTCCTGCCGCATATAATGATCAGTTTTACGAATATCAGCGGGGCCGAAGAGATCGGGGCCAATTGTTATCTGCTTGAAATGGACGGCACCCGGGTAGTGCTTGACAGCGGGATGCACCCGAAGAGGGAGGGACTGGCGGCCATGCCGCAGTTTGACGTTCTGGAACCCAATTCCGTGGAAGCCGTTTTCCTGAGCCATTCCCATCTGGACCATCTGGGCACCTTGCCCGTGCTGCAGGAGAAGCAGCCCGCGGCGGAAGTATTCATGACGCCCGCCGCCGCCGCCCTGTCTGAAGTGATGCTGCATAATTCCGTGAACGTGATGAGCGCCAAAAGGCTGGACCTGGGCATCGTGGAATATCCCTTCTTCACCCATGCGGACCTGGACCGGCTGTCCGACTCCTGGAACGCCAAGTCCTGCAACGAGGTGTTCCGCGTGGGCTTCCGCCAGAATCTGCTGGCCACCTTTTACGATGCCGGCCACATTCTGGGGTCCGCCGGGGTCATGCTGGAGAGCGAGTCCGGCCATACGGTGTTTTACACCGGAGACGTGCAGTTTGAGAACCAGAGCATGATTCCGGGAGCGGATTTCCCCGAATCCGGCGTAGATACGCTGATTATGGAATGCACGCGCGGCGGCTTCCAGCGCAGCGCCCATTATTCCCGGCCTGAGGAAATGGTGCGGTTCGGGCAGGCCATTGCCGATACGCTGGAACGCGGGGGCGCGGTTCTGATCCCCGTATTCGCCATCGGCAAGAGCCAGGAAATGCTGTTCAACATCCACCGTTTCAAGCAGCAGGGCGTGATTCCGGCCAATACGCCCGTGTACTTTGGCGGCCTGAGCGCAAAAGTGTCTTTATTATATGACCGTTTTTCCGGGCTGACCCGGCGGCATGACCACGATTTCAAGCTCAAGGAGGAGATTCAGACCGTGCCGCTTCCGCGCAAGGGGAAGGCTCCGCTGGTCTGCACTCCCGGTAACATTTACGTGGTTTCCAGCGGCATGATGACGGAGAAGACGCTCTCCAACGTGATGGCGGAGCAGGTGCTTCCCCATGAGAAAAACGCCATTCTTTTCGTAGGGTATGCGGACCCCGATTCCCCCGCGGGCCAACTGAAGACGACACCGCACGGTGAACTGGTCAAGATGAGGCCGAACGGGCAGCCGGTGCGCCGCAAATGCACGATTGACTGCTTTGATTTTTCCGGCCACGCCACCCGCGATTCCCTGGTGGATTACGCCGTGAAGCTGAATCCCAAACAGGTGATTCTGGTGCACGGGGACCCGGACGCCGTGGAATGGATGCACGACACGCTGGCTTCCCGCATGCCGGATGCCGAGATCATCGCCCCCGTTCCGGGGAAACGCTATACGTTCGATTCATGAGCTTCACCGGACAGAGAAAAGGCAGGCTGATCGTCTTTGAAGGCATTGACGGCACGGGGAAGTCCACCCACATCGGCCATTTGAGGAAGTATCTGGAAGACAGGGGCTTGGAAGTCGTGCAGAGTTTTGAACCCACGCGCGGCCCATGGGGCCGGATGCTCCGGGATTCCGCCGTGACGGGCCGCCTGTCCGTGCAGGAGGAAGTGGACCTGTTCCTGAAAGACAGGCGCGAACACGTGGAGACGCTGATTGCCCCGGCGCTGGCCCGCGGCGCGTGGGTGCTGCTGGACCGCTATTACCTTTCCATGATGGCCTACCAGGGCGCCCGCGGAGTGGACCCTGCCGCCATCCGCGCCGCCAATGAAGAATTCGCGCCCGTGCCGGATGCCGTGGTCTGGCTGGATATTCCCGTTTCCGTAGCCCTGGAGCGCATCGGCAGCCGCGGAGAACGCGACGCCTTTGAGACGGAGGCCGGGCTGACCGCCTGCCGCAGCGTCTTTGCCTCCGTTCACGAACCCTGGATGCTCCGCGTGGATGCGGACGCCGGACAGGAGGAAGTGGCGCGGAGAGTCCGGAAGGCCCTGCGGGAATTTTTGCCGGAAAATACGGCCGAATAAGGATTGAGCGCCGGACCAGGCATCACCGCCGGAGTCCGGATATTTTCCTCTGGACTCTCTGCCCCTTGATTTTTGATGACCGGGCTTATTGGTCCGCGTAAACCGTCGGATCCGGGATTCCGGCTTCCCGGAAGGCTTCCCGGCGTTCCAGGCAGGTGGAGCAGGCGCCGCAGTGGATGCGGCCTCCCTTGTAGCAGGAATAGGTTCTGGAGAAGTCCACGCCCAGTTCATGGCCTGTCCGGACGATGCCTCCCTTGGAGGTGTGGATGAAGGGGCGCAGGATGCCCAGCCCGGCATAAGTCCCCAGCCGGATGGCGTCCGTCATGGCGGCCATGAATTCCTCCCGGCAGTCCGGGTAGATGCTGTGGTCCCCGGAATGGGCGGCAATGACAAGCTGCTGCGCGCCGTGGCTTTCCGCAATACCCGCCGCCATGGACAGGAAGATGCCGTTGCGGAAGGGGACGACGGTCTGTTTCATCAGCTCCGTGTCGTATTTTCCGTCCGGAATGTTGTCCGCGCCGGAAAGAAGGGCGGATTTCAGATGGGCGGCAATGGGGGTGATGTCGATGATGCGGTGTTCCACGCCTAGACTGGCCGCCTGCCACGCGGCGCATTCCAGTTCCCGCGCGGCGTGGTTGGAAGCGTAGTCAAAGCTGAGGGCCAGCTTCACGTGGTGGTTTTTGTGCGCCCAGTGCAGGGCCGCGCTGGAGTCCAGGCCCCCGCTGAGCAGGACGGCGGTTTCCATTCTTTCCATGGCGGTTTTTAAGATTACAGGGGGCGGTTTTCCGGGTTGTGTTCGGCCATGGCGGTGAGCTGGATGCCGCCGCGGGGGGAGAATCTGCCCTCCACCTTCAGCCAGCGGGGGGAGATGGCCGCCACGAGGTCGTCCGTGATGCGGTTGACGATTTGTTCGTTGAAGGCTGGATAGTTGCGGTAGGAAGCCAGGTAGTACTTGAGGGACTTGGTTTCCACACAGTGTCCGTCCGGAACGTAGGTGATCGTCAGGTGGCAGGAATCCGGCTGGCCGGTGACGGGGCAGAGGGAGGAAAATTCGTGCGTGTCCAGCATGATGGTGTAGGGGCGGGTGCCGCGGTTGGGGAAGGATTCCAGTTTGGCGTCGTCCGGGCTGGTGAAGAAGGAGCTTTGGGAACCGAGAAGGGTCAGATTGTCAGACATGGTTGGTTGATATGGTGGAATGGTGAAGGGGCGGGAAGGTTATTCTTCCCGTGGGGAAGCGTTTGGTTCTTCCCCAGGCTGCCTGTCGGGGAATTCTTTCACGTACAGGTCCTGCTGGGGGAAGGGGATGGAGATGCCGTGCTCGTTGAACGCATTATAGATGCGTTCCCGCACCGTGGAAAGGCTGGAGGATTTTGTCATGACGGGAATCCATACCCATACGCCCAGGTTCACGGAGCTGTCTCCGAAGCTGTCCAGCACCACGCTGGTTTTCTTGATCTTGGAGAGGAAGGGCAGGGAGGCGAGCGTTTCCAGAATAATGCCGCGCGCCTTTTCCACATCCGTTCCGTAGGAGATGCCCACCTCCACCTTCACGCATTCGAATTTGTGGTTGCGGGTCATGTTTCGGAAGTTTTTGTTGAAAAGCTGGGAGTTCTGGAAGGCGATGATGGAGCCGTCCAGCGTTTCGATCATCGTGGAACGGTACCCCAGGGAGGAGACGCGCCCCCGGTAGCCGTCGCATTCAATCATGTCCCCCTGCCGCAGGCGCCCCAGCATCAGGGAGAGGCCGCTGATGATGTTTTCAATGGTGTCTTTCAGGGCGAATCCTATCCCCATGCTCAAGCCGCCCATGACCATCAGGATGCCGTTGTAGTTGGCATTCATGATGACCAGGGCCGTGAAGACGAACAGCCCCCACAGGAACAGGGTGGAGAGCGTGACAAAGGTGGGGATGGTGCCTACTTCATAGTTTTCCCCGTAGATTTCCCGGAGCGTGTTTTTCCCCAGGAAGATAAGGTAGTTGAGCACGATGGCGATCAGGATGACCAGAATGACGTGGCTCCAGCTGAAGGAGATGAGGTCCTTGATTTCCGTAGTAGTGTAAATCTTGCTGATGATGAGGTCGCCCATGTCGAAGGTGGCGGCGGGCCAGATCAGGCTGAACAGGATGAGGAAGATGGCCAGGCAGGGCAGGACGAGCTTGGAGATGAAGGGGCGGAACCAGACGATTTCCTTTTTATTCCGCTCCTTCCGGCGTTTTTCATAATGGTGCAGCAGGTCCCACAGGCCCACCAGAAGAAGGATGCTGGTCATCAGCATGATCCAGGTCATCAGCACCAGGAAGGCCATGAAGCTGAAACCCGCCCAGCACAGGATGCTGCCCAGGATGGTGAAGACCAGGGAAATGGTGGCGAAAAAGCGGTCCAGACGGGGCAGCCTGTGCCGCTGCCGCACCCAGGTCAGCAGGGAGAAAAGGGAAACCAGGGTAAACAGGACGGGCATGGAGACGTTCACCACGATGTTAGGGGCCATGAACATGCGCAGCAGCATGAAGAAGCCGCCCAGCAGGAGATAGGGCATGTAGATGCGTATTCCCGCGTTAATGGTGCCGTATTTCAGGCGCGTAACCAGGGAAAACAGGATGGCGCTGGACAGCAGAAGGAATTCGGCTCCCAGAGAAGCCGCGCTTTTCAGAAGGTAGTCCGTGCTCTGCATTTCTGAAACAATAAGCAGCACGGCTATCAGCAGGATGGTGGTGACATTGGTGAATGCGTGGCGCTTGTCGTAGTTTCCCGACTTTTCCAGTGTCTTTTTAAAACCCCACCATACAATGGCGCGGGAAAGCAGGTAGGCGCACAGGAGCATGCCCAGCAGGACCATCCCATAATGCTGGAGCGTCCCGCGGTCGGAAGGGAGCTGGAGCTTGCTGTCCGCGGATGATTCCCATGCGGACATGCATGCCCTGTAAATCATGGAGGGTTTCAGGAAAATGTATCTGGCAATGTGTGATGGTGTGTAGAATACCTTGCTGAACAACGTATTGAACAATTTGTTGCTTTCGGCGTTCAGGGCGTTGACCTTATTTTCCAAGTTGTTGAACAGTTCCTTGAGATAAGCTAGCTGCTCCTTTTCCTTCTCCAGTTTTTCCATCAGGGAATGGCAAGTGGTCAGGGCTTCATCCCGCTGGACCAGGGAGGTTTCCGACAGGCCGTCCGTGTTGACTTCTTCCAGGGATTGAATCAGTTTCTGGATGCGTGCTATTTCCTCTGCCGCTCTTGCTTCCTGCCCCTGGAAATCGGGCCTGCGTTCATAGTAGAGCTTCACCAGCCTCGTTGCGGCCTTGCAGTAAAAGGCCATGGTGAAAATCTTCTGGTCATCCAGCGCATAAAGCACGGCGGACATTTCATACACCCTGGTGTCAAAAAAACTGTAGGTTTCATCCGCCTCCGTCACCAGGCTTTCGCGGATGGCTATTCTTTTCTCCACGTTCTTTTGCAGAATGGAGATTTCATGGCACAGCGCCAGGATGACAGTGTCCATTTCCGTAGCGGACTCCGTTGTCGGTCCCGCCGCGGCTTCCTGGGACTGGACCGCGTCCTGGATGGGAGCCGCGTTTTCCGGCTGCTGTGCGAGCGCCTGGGCCGCGGCCAGAAAGCCGGCCAGCAGGAAAGAAGCGGAACGGCGGAAAAATGTCCGGTAATCAGGCATGCTCATGAATGTGTCATTTCTAGGGGGTGCGGGCTTCATGGTCAAGGGTTATATTCCCGCCTTTTCCATTCGGGCAGGAACCTTCCGCTGCTGGCGCGGCAGGAATTTACGGACTGGCGCCATCCACGAAAGACGAGATGGCAGGGAGTTTTTGGAATATGCTTTCGCCGTTTTATCCCTCGTCCGGTGCAGAAGGACGGCTGTCCTCCGGAAATTTGTTGTGGACGCCTGTCGATATAATGTTTAGTTTAACGTAAAATATCCTTGGCTTTTTTTTATTTATAAGATAAAGTTCTCCGGACGGTAGTATTTGTTTTATTCGAAATTTTGATGATTCAGATCCCGGATTTTCGGGAGCGCATTTAAGAGAATTCAGGTCGGCCGTCAACCCCGTAATATGAACACAAAATTATATGTAGGAAATTTGTCCTTTGATGCCACTGAACAAGACTTGAGAGATCTGTTTGGTTCTTATGGTGAAGTGACTGAGCTATTCATGCCAACAGATCGCGACTCTGGAAGACCCAGAGGTTTTGCATTTGTAACCATGGATTCCACCGATTCAATGGGCTCCGCAATTGAAGCCGTGAACGGCCAGGAATTTCAGGGACGAGCCCTGGTTGTCAATGAAGCCAAGCCCCAGGAAAACAGGGGCGGAGGCGGAGGAAACTACCGCAGCAATAACAGCGGCGGCAGGCGTGGCGACAACGGCTATGGCCGCAACCGCCGTTATTAATTAAATGGCAAAGGAAGAGCGTTGATCTCTTCCTTTCATAAGAGCCAGGTTCTTTATGTACCTGGCTCTTATTATTTTATTGAGGCAGGACGGTTCTTCCAGCGGATGGTGGGGGAAACGGGTAAAAGAAAAAGAGAGCAGGGGGGTGTCCTGTGCCTCAGAGGCATGCTGCGCTTATGCCGTAAATGAAGATAAACGGAGCCGAAATGAGGAGGAAAGGAGTAAAGAATAGGAAAACGGAAACCTGGACGGCGATGAATAAAGCCGGGCCGTGTTTTCCCCATGCCTTCAGTCAGGAAAGAAAAAGAGCAGGCGCCTCCTGTACGCGTCCGGAGAGGCGGCTTGCCAAATCATGAAGCTTTCCGCTTACAAATACCGCGCAGGGAATCCTGCACCCGCGGGAAGGGATTTGGACAAACCTCCTTCCTCTCCGCTTCCTCCTGTTCCGAGTTCCGGAGCAATTCAAAAGCAGAATGCCGTTCCTCTGGTGGAGAAACGGCATCCCGATCAAAAGGCTGTAACTGCCCCGGTTCAGTTCAGGGACAAGGCTCGGATTCTTTTCAAGGATTCCTCTTTCCCCAGCAGGGAGAAAACGGAGGACAGGTCCGGACCTCCGCTCAGGCCGGTCAGGGCCACGCGGGCGGGGAACATGACAGCCCCCATCTTGACTCCGTTTTCCTTGGCAAAGGCTTTCAGCACGCCAATGAGTTCATGGCCGTCCCATACCGGTTCCCGTTCCAGCCTGTCCGCCAGTTTGGAGAGCAGTTCCACGGCTTCCGGCTGGACTTTGGCGAGCGCTTCCGGGTCCATGGAAAGATCGAAGAAGAAACGGATTTTATCCGGAACTTCCGCCAGCGTCTGGACTTTCGTCTGCACGGTGGCGATGGCTTCATCCAGAATGCCGGAGTCCGGCAGTCCGGCCTGCAGGCAGAACGGGCGCGCCTTGGCGGCAAATTCTTCCGGCGGCAGGGCGATGATGTGCTGCTGGTTGACCCAGCGGCATTTGGTGATGTCAAACTTGGCGGCGGAGTGGTTGACGGCTTCCAGGGAGAAGCGTTCGATCAGCTCTTGCGGGGAAAAGATTTCCGTGTCGTCCTTCGGGGACCAGCCCAGCAGGGCCAGGAAGTTCATGACGCCTTCCGGCAGGAAGCCCTCCTCCGGGTAGGTGCCCAGGGCCGCCCCCACGTCGCGCTTGGACATTTTGGAGCCGTCCTGGTTCAGGATCAGCGGCATGTGCGCGAACACGGGCGGCGTGACGCCGAACGCCTCAAACAGCTGGATGTGCTTGGGCGTGTTCATGATATGGTCTTCCCCGCGGATGACGTGTGTCATCTTCATTTCAATGTCGTCCACCACGTTGACGAAGTGAAAGATGTAGGAGCCGTCCGCGCGGCGGATGGCCATGTCCGGCGTGTTGGAGGCGTCCCGGTAGTCGATGGTGATGTCGCCGCAGATCATGTCGTGGAACGTAACGGGCTTGGAGCGGTCAAAGCGGAAGCGCCATGCGCCGTCGTCCTCATAGACGCGCCCGGCGTCCTGGAGCTTTTTGAAGTAGGCGTCGTAAATATCGTTGCGCTGGCTCTGGAAATAGGGGCCGCAGTCGCCGCCTTTCATGGGGCCTTCGTCCCAGTCCAGGCCCAGCCATTCCATGCCGGTGAAGATCGCGCGTGTGGCTTCCTCCGTGTTGCGGGCCGTGTCCGTATCCTCAATGCGGAGAATGAAGGTACCCCCCATCTTGCGGGCGAACAACCAGTTGAACAGGGCGGTGCGCGCACCGCCGATGTGGAGATAACCCGTGGGAGAAGGCGCGAATCTTGTTCTGACGTGACTCATGATGCGTTAGAGAGTAAGAGCCTGCCTTCCCGCGTCAAGCAGATACAGGGTTTGCATGCCAAAAAAGGCCTGTGGACGGCCGGAGCGGGAAGGCAGGCGTTTCCCGGATTTTTTTATGGCGTTGTCGGCCTTGCGGCTTGCGCGGCACGGCCTTTTAAGCTTCATTAAACGCCGTGTTCTTTTTAAAGCACATATTCCGGCTGCGGGAAAAATGGCAAATCCAGCGGGATGATGAAGAGAAGCCCTTTCTGGAGCATTTGGACGATTTGCGCACCATGCTGCTGAGGATGGTGTTCTGCCTGGTGGTCAGCATGCTTTTGTGTGCCGGGTTCGCCTCCAATCTGATGGACATTCTGCGCCGCCCCGTCAACCAGGTATGGGACATGTTCGAGGAATCCCACCTGCCCGCCGGAATAGATCTGGACTCCTGGGGAAAGGCCAAGGAAACGGCCACCGCTGCCGTGGGGCTGGACGCCGGCCAGCGCCGGATCCTGTTCCGGGAGGTTTCCCCCCGGCTGGCGGAATTGACGGAAGCCGCCCTGGTTCTCCGGGGAGCGCAGGCCCTGCCGGACGACAGGAAGGAAATTTTTATCAGGGAAGCCAGCCCGGCTCCCGCCGTGCGGGAACTGGCGGAAGCCCTGCACGCCAAGGATGCCGTCCTGACGGACGGAACGGGGCGGGGTGCCCTGAAAATGATGAGCGCCTTCCAGCCGGGTGAAGCGTTCATGCTGACCATCAAGCTTTCCCTGTATGCGGGCGTGGTAATCTCCTTCCCCCTGCTGCTGTACTTCCTGCTCCAGTTCATCATTCCCGGCCTGCTGGAGCATGAGCGCAAGCTTCTGTACAAGTGCATGGCGATCGGGTTCGGGCTATTCCTGGCCGGCACGCTGTTCTGCTACTTTGTGGTGCTTCCCAGGGTGCTCACGTTCTTCTACACGTATTCCCTGGAATTCGGCATTTCCAACGAATGGCGCATCGGCTACTACCTGTCCTTCGCCACGCAAATGATTTTAATGTTCGGCCTGGCGTTTGAACTGCCCGTGGTGGTGATGCCTTTCGTAAAGCTGGGCGTGCTGACCTATGATATGATGAAGGCCACGCGCCGCTATGCCATTGTGGCGATAGCCATTCTGGCCGCGATCATCACGCCCACGCCGGACATAGCCACCATGATGCTGATGGCGGTTCCCATGTACGCCCTGTATGAAATCTGCATCATCCTGGCGTGGCTGCATGAGCGCAAGGAAGCCGCCCGCGCCCGCGAAGAAGTGGCGCGCTTTGAAGAAGACTTCAACAACGACAATTCTCCCTACAACTCCTAACCATACATCCAACCATCATTACCATGAATCTTCTGGAAATCATCATTCTGGGCATCGTGGAAGGCCTGACCGAATATCTGCCGGTCAGTTCCACCGGGCACCTGCTTCTGACGGAATCCCTGCTGAACATGTCCCAGAGCAAGGAAGCCCTGGATGCCCTGGCCGTCTGTATTCAGGGGGGCGCCATTCTGGCGGTGCTGAGCCTGTACTACCCGCGCGTGAAGACGATGGTGGAAGGAGTCCGCGGCACGAATCCCGCCGGATTCAAGCTTCTGGTCAATTTGATTCTCGCCTTTCTGCCTGCCGCCGTGGTGGGGTTGTGCTGCGCCTCCCTGATCAAGGAATACCTGTTCAACACGTACACGGTGGCGTACTCGTGGATCGTGGGCGGCGGCGTGATTCTGGCCTACTGCGCCTGGCGCGCCAGGCAGGGAAAGAGCAATGAAGGCAGCAAGGGGGATTCCATTGAAACCCTGACGCCGGGCAAGGCCCTGACCGTAGGCGTGCTCCAGTGCGTGGCGATGGTTCCCGGCACCAGCCGGAGCCTGATGACCATGCTGGGAGGCATGTTCGTGGGGCTGAGCGTGGAAGCCGCCGTGGAATTCAGCTTCCTGCTGGGGCTGATCACGCTGGGGGCGGCCACGGTGCATGATGCGTACAAGGACGGGGCCCTGATGCTGGAAGCCTTCGGCTGGGAGGCCCTGGCCGTCGGAACGGCAGTGAGCTGGTTCTCCGCATGGCTGGCCGTGAAGTGGATGGTCTCCTACCTTCAGAAACACAGCTTTGCGGTGTTTGGCTGGTACCGCATCGCCATAGGCATCGTGACTCTGGCGCTGCTGTCCCGGGGACTGGTGCATTGAACCTTTGGTTTTTCTTCCGGAGGGAGAAAAAGACTCCCTCTTCACGGAAGAAGCCGTAAGCCTTCCATTCCCGGCAGAGGCTTCCGCGGCGAATTCCTGGCGCTGCAATCCTTTTCATTTCGGCTCATATCAGATGAATGGCGCCTTTGCGAGTACTTCATAAGACATTCGCATGATTGAAATTGCGCAGTTGATTACAAACAGGGATGCTGAACGTCATCCATGGATGGAAGGCGTTTTTCAACGGAAATTCCGGAGGATGATGCATCTTTCCGCAAATGTAACCTGATTGTAACACACGGCATCTTTTCTTATGGCATCATGAGGGCATGAAACTGATGCCGTGCTTGATTGCCGTAGTGGCGGGATTGGCCGGGCTGGGACATTCCCAGACACCTGACGGAGACATTGACGGCCGGAGCATCGTCCTGCCGCAGCGGCGGGTGATCCCGCCCGTCAACAGGACCGTGCGCCAGCCCGTCACTCTGGAAAAGGTGAACGCCCTTGTCCGCGTCAACGGACGCAGCGCACAGACCACCCTGGAACTGAGCGTGCATAATGGCGGAAACGTTCCCACGGAGGCGGAACTTGTTCTTCCCGTTCCGGAAGGAGTCGTGGTCAAAGGGTTTTATTACGGAGACGGAAAGGCGTGCTGGCAGGCTTCCCTGATGCCCGCCGACGAAGCGCGCCGCCTGTATGACCGCATTGTGGCGCGCAGGCTGGATCCGGCCCTGCTGGAATTCGCCGGATTCGGCGCCATTCGCTCCAGCGTATTCCCCGTTCCCGCCAAGTCTTCCGTGAAGCTGGGCGTGGTGTATGAACAATTGCTGACTCCGGTGGACGGACGCCTGGATTACGTGCTCCCCCGGACGGAAGCGCTTTCCGGCCATGCGGCATGGTCCATGCGGGTGGAAATCTCCCCCGGAACTGAAGGCATCGGGAATGTGTTCACGCCCTCCCATCCGATGGAACGCCATCGGCTGAAAGATGAAACCCTCGTGCTCACCCTGGCGGAGGAGAAGATGAGCCCGGGGCCTTTCCGCCTGTCATGGATGGAATCCGCCGCCAAAAAGGGGGAAGCCTTTTACGGCCCCGACATCAGCGTCTATGCGGCTCCGGATGCGGAAAACGGCAGGAACGGCTATTTTCTGGCCATGATCGGAAAGGATAGCCCGGGGAATGAAAAGCAAATCCGCCGGGAGCTTACCCTGGTGCTGGACAGATCCGGCAGCATGCGCGGGGAAAAGCTCGCCAGCATGAAGGAAGCGGCCAAGCAGATCATTTCCGGTTTGAATCCCGGGGAACGTTTCAATATCATCACTTATAACGAAGGCGTGAATCTGTTTGAGGCGGCTCCCGTGGAAAAGAACGCCGCTACGGAAAAAGCGGCGCACGCGTGGCTGGATGCCGTGGTGGCGCGCGGCGGCACGAACATTCATGAAGCTCTGGCGACGGCGCTGGCCCAGCCCTCCCGCGAAGGGATGCTGCCGGTCGTGCTGTTTTTGACGGACGGCCTGCCGACCATCGGCCGGACTTCAGAGAAATCCATTGCCTCCCTGGCCGGAGAGGGCAACAGGGAAGGACGGCGCATTTTCACCATCGGAGTGGGGGAGGACGTAAACGCCCCCCTTCTGAGGCGCATGGCGGAAATTTCCGGCGGGTTGCCCTCCTACGTGCTTTCCGGAGAAAACCTGGAACTCAAGCTGGCGCAGGTATTCCGCCAGTTGTACGGTCCGGTGTTCCGGAACGTTCGCTATTCCGTCTGCTCCCTGGACGGCAGGGAACAGCCGGGAAGGGTGCAGGATGCCATTCCTTCCGGGCGGCTGCCGGACATCTATTCCGGAGCGCCTGCCGTTTTGGCCGGCAGGTATGTGGGCACGTCTCCTTTTCTGCTGAAAGGGACCTGTCTGGACCGGAGCAACAGGGAACAGTCGTTTTCCGTAGTGGTGGCGCCGGAACGGATTTCCAGCGTGAAAGATGACTTTACGGCCAGAATGTGGGCGGCGCGCAAAATAGGCAGCCTGGAAACCGCCCTGATGGACATGGGAGCGGACCCCGCCCATACGGGAGTGCTGGGAAATGATCCCCGGACCCGGGAACTGGTTGAGGAAATCATGCAGCTTTCCCGGGATTTCGGAATACTGAGTTCGGCGGCCTCCTTCTTTGCGGACGACGGCAGTTCCGCTCCGTGGCGGGGAGAATCTGTCTCCCCCTCGTCCTCCAGGTTCCGGGATTATGGACGGGTGATGCAGGAATCGCGCGAAGGGCTGGGTTCCATCGCCCTGCAGAGAAATGCCGTGGAAAAAAAGAGGGAATTGTCCGTCAACAAATTCAACCGCCAGATGGACAAGCACGGGCGTTCCGTTTCCTTTGAAGGAACGGCCCAGATCGCCCAGAACGGTTATTTCAACCAGAACGGAGTATGGATGGAAAATACGGTCCTACGCACTCCGGACAAGGAAAGTCCCGTCCGTACCGTGCAAGTGGGTACGCCGGAATACGCCGCCGTGGCGGACAAGCTGATCAGCACGAACCGCCAGGGGCTTCTGGCCCTGGACGGCTCCGTCATGATCCGCCTGGACGGGGAAACCGTGCTGATGCAGAACTCGTTCCCGTAATCCTTTCAACTATACATCTAACAACAAACACACCAATCATGATGAACCATGCTGTCAAATACTCGCTGGCTTTGCTGGGCTCCGGAGCGCTTTGCGCCTCTGCTGAATCAAAGACTGAACAGCCGGAAAACGTTCCACCTCCGGAACAGGAGGCCGGAACCGGGGCGTTGCCTGCACCTGGCTTGAGGTCGATTTCCTTCATGGGAGCGGGAACAGAGAAGAGCGACGCTGAAAAACGGAAAATACATGCCGCAATAGCACGTACGGAAGATCGGAAACTTCGCCGTGAACCTCGTGAAATTCCGGGCATTGCCATTTCAAAGTCCCGTCCGGACAGCCCGGAAGCAGGGAACATTGTTCTCACCATAAGCCAGGTTCCCTCCGGTCCGGACCGGCAGTCAATTCCTCCGGCTTCACTTGCCACCAGCAACGCTTCCGGCCATGATGGAGCGGAAAAGGCGTCCTATTCCATCATTACGGCGGCAGACTCTGAAAAGGCGGGAGAATTCACGGTAACCATCTCCCCGAAAATGGATGATGGAGAAACGCGCAGCAAGGAATCCCATTCCGCCGTTGCGAACCCGGAAAAAGAAGTCGGGACAGCCCCGCAGCCAAAAAACAATGGAAAGGCCCCTGGCCAGGCCGCCGCGGAAAAGGACGACCGCGCCGTGATTCAGATAGCCCTTCTTCTGGACACTTCCGGCAGCATGCAGGGGCTGATCAATCAGGCCCGCACGTATCTGTGGAAGGTTGTCAACGACATGACGCTGGCGCGCCAGAACGGCAAACTGCCTGCCATCCAGATCGCCCTGTACGAGTACGGGAGCGGCAGGCTGTCCTCCAAAGATGCGTGGGTTCGCCAGGTGCTCCCTTTTACGGACGATTTGGACAAGGTGTCCGATGAACTGTTCAAGTTGAAGACCGGAGGCAGTGAAGAATACTGCGGCGCCGTGATGGACCGGGCCCTGAAGGAATTGAAATGGAATACGGAGAATCCCCACGCCCTGAAGCTGATCTTCATTGCGGGCAACGAACCCTTCAACCAGGGCAATGTACCCTATGCCCCCGTGATTGCCCGCGGACTGGAACGCGGCATTACCGTGAACACCATTTACTGCGGAAGCGCGGGAGACGGCGATTCCGTGCTTTGGAAGGACGGAGCCAGAAAGGGGGACGGCAGTTTCCTCAATATTGACCACAACGCCGCTCCTCCCGAACCGGAAACCCCCTATGACGAGGAACTTGCCACATTGAACGTTTCCCTGAACGGAACTTATCTGGCGTATGGCTCCCAGGAAGTGCGGGCGGAAAAACTGGAAAGACAGGCCCGGCAGGACAAATTGACGGAGGCCGTTTCCCCCGCCGCTGCCGCCGGACGGATCGCGGCTAAAGCCAACAAGGCGGCTTACCGCAACACTTCCTGGGACCTGGTGGACCTTTATGAAGAACAGGGCTCCCGGGCTGTGGAAGAATTGGGCAACACCGGAATTCTCCCGGAAGAGTTGAAGGGAAAGAGCGCGAAGGAGGTTGAAGCGGCCGTGAAGGAGAAGGCGGAGGAACGGGCCCGGCTGCAGAAGAAAATTGCCGAGGTGGGCAGGCAGCGGGATACGTGGCTGAACAAATGGAAAGCGGAGCAGAGCGCTTCCGGCGGAGGCAAGGCGAATACGCTGGACGACGCCATCATCCAGGCCGTGCGCCGGCAGGCCGGCAGGAAGAAATTCTCCTTTGTGGAGGAGAACGTGCCATATGAAAATTCCCCTATGAATAAAGAGCAGTAATGAGTGCGCCTGCGGGGTCTCCGGTCTTCCGGCGGCCCCGCAGGAATGCTCCGGCTGAAAAAACTTTTATTCCGTACTTCATTTCCTATACTTGTTTTCCCATGCACCGCTACCGCATTCTGGTCGTAGAAGACGATCACGCCATCAGAAACGGGCTTACGGACGCTCTGACGGTGTCCGGTTACGACGTGCTGCCCGTCAAGGACGGCTATGATGCCCTGAACGTGATCCACGCGGAGGATTACGACCTGGCGCTGCTGGATGTGGTTCTGCCCGGGGCAAGCGGTTTTGACCTGCTCAGGCTCATCCGGGAAGACCGGGCTACCGTTCCCATTCTGATGCTGACCGCCAAGGGGGCGGAAGCGGACAAGGTGCGCGGGCTGAAGCTGGGAGCGGACGATTATGTGGTGAAGCCGTTCAGTCTGCTGGAAGTGCTCGCCCGGATAGAGGCGGTGCTGAGACGCTCCCCGGAAAGGCCCCGGACGCTGGACAGGGTGGGGCTGCCGGAGGGATACCTGGATTTTCCCACCCGCTCCCTGGTGCTGGGAGAGGAGCGGATTGTGCTGACGACTAAGGAATTTGACCTGGCCCGCCATCTGGCCGCCAATGCCGGCAGAATCATCACGCGGGAGGAAATCCTGACCAGGGTATGGAAAATGGACCCCCGCCTGGTGGAAACGCGCAGCATTGACACCACCATCGCCCGGCTCCGGGAAAAAATGGGGAAAAGGAATGCCGCCGTCATCCGCACCTTGCGGGGGCAGGGATACGTCTGGGAGGAAACCGCATGATCAGCCGTTTTTCCTTTCATTTCCTGCTTTGGTCCTGCCTGCTGATTCTGGTGGGGGTCATGGGGTGGCTGAGCCATTCCATGCTGAATGCGGAAAAGAGGAGGCTGGCGGAGACGCACCAGATCCGCCTGGTGGAGCAGAGCCGCCTGGCCCTGTGGCGCATGGATTCCCTGCTGGCCGCCATGATTGCCGCGGAGAACAACAGGTCTCCCGGAGAATATTTTCTTCAAAGCGACGGAACGAGAGACTCCGGCAGGAAGGATGCTTCCGTGCCGGATTTGTCGGAATTTGCCAAGCTATACTTTCAAATAGACCCGTCGGGGAATGTCTCTTCTCCCCAGACGGGGCCGGGAAGCGTGGTCCATGTAAACCAGTTGAACCGTTCCGGCATGGTGCGCCTGTTGCTGGGGACCGTGAAAAAACAGCCTGTTCCGGCGCCTGTTCCACGGAAAAAAGAGGAAAAAACGGAGCATGTGGTCGTTTCCAGATCAGTCCATCCCGACAGAATGCAGGCGGAACAGAAGGCGTCCGTAGAAAGGAGTCAGAAGCAGGTGGCCTTTTCCCCCGTTCAGCAGGAAGCCGGGCAGCAGGAACTTGCCGTGGACAGCCAGAAGGCGTTCCAGCAGGGCATTGAGGACTACAACATGCGCAAAAACCTCTCCAACAGCCAGGCGGTGGAATACAACATCACGGTGGAGAAAAAAGTCGGGGAGCTGGCCAGGGGAAAGGGAAAATCCCCATTCAGGGGCGGTACGGTTACGGCACAGGACAAGGCCACGCCGGAAGGATTGCCCCTGGCTTCAAAAAAAAGGCAGGAAGTTAAAAGTTCCGCAATCGGGGGCAGCTTTTCTAAGGAGAATGGGTTGTTGCATTTCGGCAAAGTGGGGGGCATGCGGGATGAATTCGGGGAACAGGAAGCAGGCAGGGAAGCGTTTTCAGCAGTGCAGGATAATGCCGGGGAACTTTTTCCGGAAAGCCTGAAGGAAAAGGGAAAGGAAGAGATGTATATGGAACTCTTCAAGGCTCCGGGGAGCTACAAGGAACTCTCCATTTCCTCTCTCCAGCCCCAGTGGAGTCAGGATGCGGAATGTTTCCTGACGCGCCGCGTCTCCGACCACGGGCAGGTATGGGTACAAGGTATCTGGCTGGATTGGGACAAACTGTCCGGCTATCTTTTGAAATCCGTAGCGGATATTCTGCCGGAAGCCACTCTGGAGCCTGCCGGCGAGGGGGAGGAAAGTTATTTGACGCTCGCGGGCATACCGGCCATGCTGAATCCCGGAGGCCTGCCCGACATGGCTGGGAATTCCCTGCGCACGGTCTGGAAATCCATTGCCATGGCGTGGTTCTGCGGCATTCTGGCGCTGTGCGGCGTCATTGGCTTCATGGTCGGCATCATCCGCTTGAGCGAACGGAGGGCCGTATTCGTCTCCGCCGTGACGCATGAACTGAGGACTCCCCTGACCACCTTCAACATGTACACGGAAATGCTTTCCTCCGGTCTGGTCCCCAAGGGCAGGGAAATGGCGTACGTGGACATTCTGAAGGAAGAGGCATCCAGGCTGACGCATTTGGTGGACAATGTGCTGAGCTATGCGCGCGTAGAAAAAAACTCCGTAACCCTCCGGCCGGAAAGAATCTCCGTTCCGGCCCTGGCCACTTCCGTCATTGCCCGCATTTCTCCCCGTCTGGCGGCTTCCGGCATGGATTCCCAGCTCTTCATAGCGCCGGAACTCCAGTCGGAATCTGTCATGGCGGACATGACTGCCGTGGAACAGATCGTGTACAATCTGGCGGACAATGCCGCCAAATACGCCCGGTTTGACGGAAGCATCCTGAAACTGAAGCTGACCCGGGAAAAACGGTTCCTGGTGATCCGGGTGGAGGACGGGGGGGAAAGGCATTTCCGAATCCCTGCGGAGGAAATTATTCCGTCCCTTTTCCCGGTCTGCGGAGGAAGCGGCCGGAAAACAGCCTGGCGTGGGGCTGGGCCTGGCCCTGTCCCGTGAACTGGCCCGAGGCATGGGAGGAGAACTGTGGCTGGAAGAAAGTTCCGGAAACGGAAGCCGTTTTGCCCTCAAGCTGCCGCTTGTCAGGGACTGACCGTCAATCTTCATTCAGAGATGGAAAACCTGGCAGCACCTGCTTCATTGAGGATATGGAAAGCGGTTTTGGTGCAAACAGGGTCATTCAACCAAGGGCTTGAATGAGGTATATTCTTGTAAAATATCCTCCATGGGAACTCTATCGGTTAATTGATTTTGGTGAAATTCCCCTACCGGAATGTAGTGGAGCATTTATTGCTTTTTGAAACTCTCTCATCACGAAGAGGCGTGTTGTTGTTCCGGGAATTTTCCATAGTTCCTAATGAATTAAATGTTTAGTTCATTAACAATAAACTATTAAGAAAATGAATGATTACATTCCTCTAAACAAGGCTGTTGGCCCGAAGGTCATTTGCGACGGTTATCAAGCCCTTATCCCACAGAAGCTCGGAGTCGAGGCGCTGACTTTCAACTTTGACGGTTCGGAGTGCGAGCACGCCACTTGTTCTGGTGCTCCGGAAATGTTCATTAAGGTCGAAGAGGACGCCCTGCATTATTTCGGCGTGGAAGCCGACGACACGGGTATCCTTTTTATTGCCGGCGAAGAAATCTGTGAGAAAAACGGAGAAAAGCCCAACGGCAAGCTAAATATTGAAAAGGCTGAGAGATACTTGAAAGCTGGTTATTACAAGGTGGCTTTGAAATATTCCAACAACGCCTACGATCCCTCCAGCAACAACGCTATTGCCTTCAATGTCACCATGGACAAGGAGCCTATTCTTGATGGAAAGTATGAAGGGGACTCGACAATGAATCGTGAATTTTCTCCTTCTCCCAAAATCAAGCTGTGGACGATTGAAAAGGAATCCACCATCACCTGTGAAGAGTCCAAGAAAGTTGAAGTAACGCTCGAAGAACCTGAACCTGTTATCCAAAGAGGTATTGGCGCTTGCAAAACGAAAGCCATCATGCCTCAAATCATCATAACGGCTTGCAAGGATGAAGTGCTTGATCGATGGAACGCGCGTGTCCAACAAGTGTCCGCAGGCAGCACGATTCTTATACTCACGGGAACTTACACAGACGCCATTGAAAACCCTCCCGTTACTGAAGATGAAGCTGTCGAAGCAGTCGACGAAATGAACGGTTATCAAGCTCGTGGAAGAGTTGGAAGATGGCACACTATGCAAGCTTCCCTCGCTCACGAAAAACACCATCGCCGAGAACTTAACGACGCCTTCAAATTCTACTGGGACAATTTGAGAATACAGGATTCAATCGAATTACAACATGTTTCGTGTGAAAAATTCCCGAAAATGGATGATGCCTTGAATGAAATGAGGAAGTTCGTTCGTAGTTGGACAGCCACCTACATGACGGCTGTTAAGAAATATGTCGAATTGTTACCAGATAAAGAAAATACTCGTCCCTACTGCGCCGGACAAAAAGTTCTGAATGAGGCGACTCTCCAAATTATCAACCAAGCGAAAGCCAACGGATGGAGCAAGGTACCCGATCAGGTCACGGAGCCGGGAACCATCGAGCCGCCCTGTTTCCTGCCTCCGGTCAACAAGGAGAAATCCCGGAGCATGGCCGTTGCGGAACAACCGACACCCTTGACCCTCTCCATTGCGGACACTTCGAAGTTCAGGGAAGGCAGGATTATGGTCTGCTTCCGCAACGAGGGTAATCAGCCTGTCCGGATTCTGGATGAAATCAATGACGGAACGGCTGATTATTTCTTCCTGACAGTATTGAGGACGGAACAGGGAGATGCCCGTATTCTGAATGCCGAACTGGGGAAAATGACTTTCCAGCGGCCCTTGAACTACCGGGAGCTTGCTCCCGCCAGGAATACAACGTCACGATTCCGGTATGCCTGGATAAAGTTGAGCTCGAAGACTGGAAACAATGTTCTTGTGAACTGGAAACGAGCTACTATAATCAGCAAGGTAAGAATTGTCTCTTGGGGGTTCTTCAGGCGACGACCAAACTCGCGCTGTGATGAAAAAAATCTTTCTATTTTTTGGAATTGTATTGAACCTGTCCCTCCATGCTATTGCATGGGGGGACATGGCCGACAATGGGGTTGAATGCTCCGTGGTGATGGAAAAAACCCGGTTTGATGTGAGGGAGGCTTTCCCGGACTTCAAGCTGGTGTTCACCAACAAGGGCGAAAAAATCGTGCGCCTTTTCGACGATTTCTATCCCCTGAAGGATGACGGGCCGAATATCCACATCGAAATATGGCGCAAGGCAAATGGGGAGAGAAAAGGTCCTCTAGCCTGGTACAGTCCCATGTATAAAATCGAACGGGTAGGGGCCTTGATGCGCTTCATTACGTTGAAGCCGGGAGAAAAGTATGAAGTGCCCGTCAAGGAAGCTTACCTGTTGCTGGTGTATCTTGAACATCTTCGCAATCGCGAGAGCTATGAATTGGAAGTAAGATTCCATGATGGATATGGAGAATCCGGTGTTCAGACGGATTATGTAGGGAAAGCAGATTTTGAGACGGTGAGCCGGGCCCCAAAAGGAGTTTATTCTCCATAGTCGTTTCATAGGACTCTCTGGATAACATTCAAACTCGTGCTGTGATGAAAAAAATCTTCCTATATTTTGGAATTCTAACAAGCCTATTCCTCCATGCTGCAGCATGGGGGGACATGGCCGACAACGGAGTGGAATGCACCATCAAGATGGAAAAAACTTTCTTTGACGTAAGAGACAGGTTGAGGGATTTTACACTCGTTTTTACCAATAAGGGAAAAAAGTCTGTTCGTCTTTATGATGACTTTTATCCTGAGCCAACCTTAGGTCCGCGTATCAAGATAGAACTTTGGAGTTGGCAAACAGGAAAAAAGAAAAAATTAGTTGGTTCGTATATAGGCGCTTATCATGTTAACAAGATGTTTCAGAACATCCGTTTTATTACCTTGAAGGCCGGAGATAAACATGAAGTACCCATTAAGGACGTTTACTTGCTGGTGAACTTTATCCCTGAAACGCTGCGTTTGTCCAAGGGGGAAATCTACTTGCTGGAAGTGGAGTTTGTAGATGAACGCGCAGAACCGGGAGTCCGAAGGGTGTACAAGGGAACGACAACGTTGGTCACTAAACCTTAATGACGATTGAAAAATCCCCGGTTCCTGATTGCCGAAACCGGGGGATGGTATTTTATTCAGTTGGTGCCGTTATCTTCTGGACGGGACAGCGTGTGACGGCCTACCGCCGGATGGAGAAGGGCGCGATGGCGCCGCGGACGGAGGTGAAGAAGGTCTGGAAGGCGCACTGGCGGAGGGAGGGGGAGAGGACGGTCTGGAAGGGGAAGGACTGCTGGGCCTGCTCATGCCGGAATTGCCGGGCCTTGGACCGCTGGGTCTGATCTGAGGGGAAGACGGGCGGCTTGGCCGGCTGGCTTCCGGTCTGTTTATTCCAGGACGGTTATTGCCCGGGTTGACGGCTCCGGGGCGGTGGGAACTGCCGCCGGGCCTGTTGATTTCCGGCCGATTGCTCGGTCTGCCAGGTTGAATTCCCGGTCTATTGTCTCCGGGACGATTGACCCCCGGGCGATTATGGCTTCCGCCGGGATTTACCGCCGGGGGACGGGAAGGGGAACCGGGCCTATTGATTTCCGGCCGATGGTTGGGCCTGCCGGGCTGAAACCCCGGTCTGTTGTCTCCGGGACGATTGATCCCCGGGCGATTATGGCTTCCGCCGGGATTTACTACCGGGGGACGGGAAGGAGGGCCGGGCCGATGGTTCGGACGGAAATGGTCAGGCCTGTACTGGGGCTTCATGGGCGGTCTTGCCATGGGGCGGCAGTAGTGGGGGCGGATGTAATGGCCCCGGTAATAGGGAGCCGGCCCCCACGTGGGGATGTAGTAATTGGGCCGGATCAGGTTGATGGAATAAATGGGGCTGCCAAACGTGTCATAGGCATAAATGGGCCTGCCGCCATAATAGCCGTAAATGGGGTAGCCGGAGCTGTCATACATGTAGGAAACGCTGGAGCCGCCGCTGCTGTAGGAGCCCGCCACGCTAAAATTGTCGTAGTAAGGATCATAGCAACTGGACAGGGCGCAGCCTATGGCCGCGGCCAGCATGGAGTTTTTCAGGATGTCGTATGCTTTCATGATGTTAAATTCTTTCAGGGTTTGTCTCCCTTTACATGAAAAGCGCTGAAAGAAATGCACATTTGTTTAAAATATTTTTGCTTGGAACGCGGCTTCCTTTTGTCTTAGACTGCAAAAACGTTCTACGCGATGGGAATTCTCTTTCAAGATAAAAAAATAGGCCTTGCCCTTTTGTGCGACAATGCGCCCTATACGCTTGCCATGACACTGGCGTCTTATGAGCGGACCGGATTGCTGGATTATCTGGATGCCGCATGCGTCGTTTATCCGGAAGGGGCGGACAAAGTGGAACATACGGCCCGCGTCTGCGGTATTCCCGCCGCGCCCTCCAGTATGGAGGGCGGATTCATCGGCGCCCTGGCTACGGCTGTCGCCACGCTGGACACGGATTATGTGCTGCTGGCGGAGGACGACTGCATGGTATGGGAGCATCTGCGCGGGGAGATGCTGGAAAAGCAACTCAAAAAGGCGCTGGACCTTCTGGTCTCCGGCCAGGCGGACATGGTGAGGCTGCGGCATGCCTGGCGCGGGAGCACCCGCTATAAGGCTGCCTATACATATTCCTATTTTTATCCCGTGGAGCAACTGGCCACTCTGTGGATGCATGCGGAAGGCCTGTCCGAGGCTCCGGACTGGGTCAAGAGCATGCGCCGTTTCTTCCATCCCGTCCGTTCCAAGCGTTCCATCGGCCGCTGCGTTTATGTGGAACAGAACCCCCATCTGCGTTTTCCCCAGTACATCAGGAAGATTGAAGGGGGCTATATCATTGACAGCGAGGTTTTCGAATGGACC
Organism: Akkermansia sp. RCC_12PD; assembly: GCF_036417355.1. Classification (NCBI taxonomy): domain Bacteria; kingdom Pseudomonadati; phylum Verrucomicrobiota; class Verrucomicrobiia; order Verrucomicrobiales; family Akkermansiaceae; genus Akkermansia; species Akkermansia sp. RCC_12PD. The sequence continues at coordinate 2,753,091 of NZ_CP143889.1, forward strand.
AACCAGCCCACGCTCATTGCCCGTTCCAGAATGAGGCAGATACTGGCGGGGCTGGCCCAGGCCCAGGGAAACATCGGCAAGCTTCCCCAGGACTTTGAAAATGCCGTCAACAACCCCCGCTGGCGGGACGCCCATATGAACATAGGCGTCATACGGGGCATTTTTACTTAAAGAGAAGCCATGGCGGAGGAGGGCAGCCCAACTGCATGGTATGAATGCACCCGGTGCGGCGCCTGCTGCCGCTGGGCCGGCGACGTATGCATTGAGGAGGATGAAGTACGTGAAATCGCCCTTTTCCTGGAGATGGACGAACAGGAATTCATCAATGAATGCTGCCGTCTGCGGGCCAACCGCAAAGGCTTGTCCATCAAGGATGCGGCGGACGGCGCCTGCCTGATGCTGACGGAAAACGGCTGCCGGATCAATCCCGTCAAACCGCGCCAGTGCCGCGATTTTCCCAATAAATGGAATTTTCCCGGTTGGCGGGAGTTGTGCCGTGCTCAGGAAGTGAACCAAACACCGGACCCCCGATAGGAGGAAAGACGGTTTCAACAAGCCTGCCTGCGGCGTTTCCATGCCAGCCAGAGCAGGGCGGCCAGACTCAAAGTGGCGGTGCCCGGTTCCGGAATCAGCGCCAGCGCATTGCCTACATCCGTGGAAAGCCCGTATACTCCGCTGATGAAAAATTTTCGGTCCTCCCGGTGGTACCAGCCGTCTTCCGTCGTTTGGAAGTACAGGCCGCCGTCTTCACCTGTGTAGCAGGCCACTTCAAAAATACCATTGGAGGAGTGGTAGCCGTATTGGAGATCGTCGGAATCCGTCAGATACATTTTCGTCAGCAGGGAAGTCTGGTCATCATATTCCACTCCCCACAGGGTGATGGCGTGCGCCGTTTCGCCCAAGGTGTCTCCAATGCCGAGTGTCAGGCCGTATCCCGCATTCAAACGGTCCAGAATATACTGGGAGGAAGCGGAATAGGAAGTGGCATTGTAGGCGCTGGTCAGGAAAAACGCCTGGTTTTCAGAAAAAATGCTGCGGTAATATCCTCCCTCGGCGGCTCCTTCCTTGAGCTGGGACCATCCTTCCTGTCCCGCAGGAGGATAATCCCCGGAAAGCCACCATTGGAACGCATAAGAGGCGTTTCCGCCCAAATCCGTGAAGGAATCCTTGAAAGTCGTCCATACGGCCTCTCCAGTGGGAGTTCCGGATGGAATGACGTACCTGTCCTGCCACCAGTTGAGAATATTGCTGGCGGAGGCGGCCCAGCAAAGATTGTCGTCTCCCGGAGCAAGCGTTTTATTGGCGTCATACCATCCTCTCTCGGAAGAAACGCCCAAGGTCCAGGTTTCCAGAAGTTCGGCGTTTGCGCAAGATACGGCAAATGTACAAATTGTGATTAGAGAGAAAGGCTTTATCATCATGTCAAGTTGGAGATATTGTGTAATCCTTAACGGATTTGGAATCCGGAGTCAAACTACAATTTTGAGGAGAAAACATTTAGGCTAATTTCCGTTGTTGGCCAGGAGCATTTTTCACTTGGAAAACGAAGGCTGCCGCCTTCAACGATGAATGATTTCCGAATCTGAGCCAAGGGGAATTTTTCTTTCGCCTGTGCCGTTCAAGACTTATTGCAAGAGAGAAGAGAGCTCCTTTACTCCCAGTAAATTGCATTTATCAGTAAAACCGGGAAGATTTACTGCGGCACGGAAACGTGAAATGCTGAAGCAGACCGAGGAAAGAATCGGCTTATTCCCGTACAGGAACCTTCCGGATTCCAAATCCGGTTTTATTTTCTTCTCTAAAAGGGCAAAGGAGAGAAGGACAAAGCAAACACGAATCAGGGATGAAATGAGGGTTATTTAATACTTCGCATAATATATGTAATGCAAAATTGAATAGCGATGAAAATAGATGCTAATCAGTTTGCTGTAAAATAGATAAGAGGTAATCCTGCATTTCAAGACAGGCACGGTTCTCCTGTTGTGAAGCGTTGTTCCAAGGAAGCCGCATCATCCTCTGGGATGAAAACGGTGATGGATGGAATTCAGCCGTTGCTGTTCCAGATGCGTGTAAATCTGCGTGGTGGCTATGTCCGAATGTCCCAGCATCTCCTGGATGATTCGGAGGTCCGCGCCGTTCTCCAGCAAATGCGTGGCAAATGAATGGCGCAGGATATGAGGGAAAACATGCTGGTCAATCCCGGCGGCCCTGGCGCGCTCCTGAAGGATCTGGCGCACCCGCTCCCTGGTCAATGGCCGTCCCCGCACGGTCAGGAAAATGTGGCTCTTTGTTCCCGGTTTGACCAGTTTGGGCCTTCCGCGGTCCAGATACGCCTTCAGAGCCTCCAAAGCCGACGTGCCAATGGGAACGAGTCGGGTTTTGTCCCCCTTCCCCAGTACCCGGACGAATGCTTCATCTGCGTCAAAACTTTCTAATTTGCAATTAATTATCTCACTTACACGCATCCCGCAGGCATAAATCATCTCCAGCAGGGCCCGGTCTCTGCATCCCAGTGGAATATCCTGAATGTCAATACTTTCAAGAAGTTTTGAGACGGTATGCTGATCCAGCACATGAGGCAGTGTCAGACCCTGCCGCGGCATTTCCATGAATGCGGAGGGATCCTTCTCCAGAATACCCGTTCCGGCCAGCCAGCGGAAAAAAATGCGCAGATGCACCATTTCCACGCGCATGGAGCTGCGTGCCATGCCGCGGGACTGCAAATGCCGGAGGAATTCTGCCAGACTGCCTGTATCCACCCGGGAAGGATCCGCATCCCCTTCCCCCAGAAACCGGGAAAATTCTTCCAGGGTCTGCCTGACGGAGATCTGGTAGGCCGCACTCAAACCTTTTTCCGCAGCCAGAAAGCGGATGAAACGTTCTATGTGCACCTGCATGCCGAATCCTCCTCCCTTGTCCCGTCTTTAAAAGCGTTCCACCAGAAACAGGAACTCCGTCACATTCTGGGGGCGGTTCTTTAAATTCCTGCTTCCCCGGAAGGTGGCGTAAGGCGTTTCCAGCGTGGCAATGTGTCCCAGCTTGGCCAGGAAAGCCGTCATTTCCTCATAACCGATGAAACCTTCCGAACTGTAGGACAACAGAATGAATTTGGCAGGACAGGATTCCAGCAAATGGAATAATGACTCCGTGGCCTGCTGACGGCTGTTGTACGTGGAGCGTTTCCAGTCCTTCGGAATGCCGGAAACGCGGCTGATCTTTTCCGGCCGTTTGTAGGAAGACAGCAAATTCAGCATGAAATAGTTGGAGCCGTACGGATGCTGGTTGTAGGGAGGGTCTAGGTACACAACGTCCATCTCCGGCAATTCCTCCGCCAGCTCGTTGGCGTCCCGGCAATGGATGGAATACCGGCAGTCGAACCTAGAGAACACGGGAAATTGCAGGGAAATGTCCCCCAGAATGCGGCTCAAGGCGTTTCCTCCCGAACCGCCGAATTTTCCGACCCCCTGCTTGTCCTTGTAAAATCCCTTGAACACGCCTGCCGTATTGGCATGAATGGAGGCTTCCGCCAGCAAAGGGGCAATGAAGTACGGCCGTACTTCCTCTGGCAGCAGATTGATGGTCTGGCGCGCCGTGTCCAGATAAAGGGCATTCCGGCGCGTGTAAAAAACGCGGTCTTCCGCCGTGATGCGTTCCGGATTCCGGGGAGCGTACAGCTCCGTAATGAAACCGGGGGATTCATGAGTTTCCATATACCGCAGCAGACGCCTGTAATGCCTTTCCAGCTCCAGGCCGTCCACTTCTCCGGAGTTGCTCAAATAACAGGTGTTGACGAGTCGGCTGTATTCTTCCAGATCATTGACGATTAGTTCTTCCGAATGTTTTTTCAGGAAGCGGGCCACAATGCCGCTGCCGGAAAACAAATCTCCAGCCTTGAGATGCTCCTTCCCCAGGCGGCCCTTCACATATTTGAGTCCGCGTCCCAGGAAATTCAGCAGGGAACGCTTGTTCCCCAAGTAAGTTACAATCTGTTCAGTCAGGTATCTGGGGTCTTCCTCTATCTCGGTCGAAAGAGCGGATAATAGCGCATTAGGGGTCATAAGCAAGCCGCGCCAGCATACGGCACTGAGGCCTTCCCGTCAAGTTGAGCCGATGAATAAGAAATGGAACGGGATTTAAGTATTCATCAGGGATTCCGGCTGTGGCAGATGCGCTTTTTGAACCCTTCCCGGAAAGGTCAATCGTTCCACAGAAAACTGCCTGCGCCCAGCGGACTTCCTGTAGATGAACCTGTTTTTTATTTGCTGTTTTGGAAAGGCGATCCCATGGATGGCATCTCCTTTTCCGAAAGAGCTCTCCTGCCTTCCTCTGAAGAAAGGTCTTTTCAAGCCGGAAACACATGTTATATTTTCAATAATCATGAAAACCCGTTTACTACCCTGCACGCTGGCGTGCGTGCTCATGGCAGCCATGCCCGGCTTTTCCGGGCCGGAAGATGACTTTTATGAAGCCAACTTGACGCTCACGCGCGCCGGCCGCCTGGAAAAGGAGGGCGACTTCAAGGGAGCCCTGGAAAGCAGTGAAAAAGCGGCCCGGCTTCTGCAAGCCCTGAAGCAGTCCTCTCCCGACTGGAACCCCTCCTGGATAGCGTCCAAGCTGGAAAATGCCTCCCAAATCCGGGAACGCGTGGAACCGCTGGCGCAAAAAGCCCCCGAACCTAAAAAAAAGGAAGACCATTCCCTGAAGCCGGGAGAATGGAGGGACGTGACCTTTGAACGGGCCTACAAGGCCCACGAACAGCAACAACTGGCTGTCAGGCAGGCTCCCCCCGCCCCGGTGGCAGCCCCGGTTTCCGTGTCTTCTCCCGCGGCATCCCAACGGATCGCTCCCTCCGGCAGGCGTGCGGAGGTGCGCATCGTCCAGCCGCCGGCATCCGTCGTTCCCAGACGCACTCCGGAACCCACCAGGGTGCCTCCGCCGCGGTCGGACCACGGCGGCCGCTTCCGCATCGGCGGTTGAAGGGGGACGGTCTTGGGCACAAACCCCTGCTCCATGTTGAAAGAGACAGGGACGAGGGAGCCGTGATCTTTTTGCCTTCAAAAAGTCACTGACAATTGCAGCCTCTTTAACATGTCGGCTATCTGCGTATTTGTATCTTCCGTTCCATGAACGGAGGCCTTGGTTCTCATGGATGAATGCTTCCCCCGTACCGGGGAAAAGATCAGCGTCTCCGTTGAAACGCGCATTCCCTTGCGACAAAAAAAGAGCCGTCTCCCTGCTGGGGACGGCTCTTGATATAAAGGCGTTTGCCTTAAAGACGATTAGTTCTTGGCGGCTTCTTCAATCGCCACGGCCACGGCCACGGAGGCGCCGACCATGGGGTTGTTGCCCATGCCGATGAGGCCCATCATTTCCACGTGGGCGGGCACGGAAGAGGAACCGGCGAACTGGGCGTCGGAGTGCATGCGGCCCATGGTATCGGTCATGCCGTAGGAGGCTGGGCCGGCGGCCATGTTGTCCGGGTGCAGGGTACGGCCCGTACCGCCTCCGGAAGCCACGGAGAAGTACTTCTTGCCCTTCTCGTTGCATTCCTTCTTGTAAGTGCCGGCCACCGGGTGCTGGAAGCGGGTGGGGTTGGTGGAGTTGCCGGTGATGGAAACGTCCACGCCTTCATGCCACATGACGGCCACGCCTTCGCGCACGTCGTCGCAGCCGTATACGCGCACGGCGGCCTTCGGTCCTTTGGAGAAGGCTTTTTCCTGCACGATGTTCAGCTTGCCCGTGGCGTAGTCGAACTTGGTCTGCACGTACGTGAACCCGTTGATGCGGGAGATGATGTAGGCGGCGTCCTTGCCGAGGCCGTTCAGGCAGACGCGGAGGTCCTGCTTGCGGACGCGGTTGGCGGACTTGGCGATGCCGATGGCGCCTTCGGCGGCGGCAAAGGATTCGTGGCCGGCCAGGAAGCAGAAGCATTCCGTTTCGTCGCGCAGGAGCATGGCGGCCAGGTTGCCGTGGCCCAGGCCCACCTTGCGGTCGTCGGCCACGGAGCCGGGAATGCAGAAGGACTGGAGTCCTTCTCCGATGGCTTCAGCGGCGTCGGCGGCCTTCGTGCAGCCCTTCTTGATGGCGATGGCGGCGCCCACCACATAGGCCCAGCCGGCGTTTTCAAAGGCGATCGGCTGGATTCCGTTGACGATTTCACGGACGTTGATGCCTTTGGAAAGGCAGAGCTGTTCCGCTTCTTCAATGGAACCGATGCCGTACTTGGCCAGGGCTTCGTTAATCTGCTTAATGCGGCGGTCGTAGGATTCGAAAAGAGGCATAATGGTAATAGTGCTTGAAGTTGATATACTCTTTTTAATTCAATCTCATTCGTGACGAGGATCGATGTACTTGGCGGCCTCGTCGAAACGACCGTAATTGCCCGTGCACTTGGCGACGGCTTCGTTGGCGTCCATGCCTTTCTTGATCATTTCCATCATGGGGCCCATGCGGACGAATTCATAACCGATGATTTCACCGTCTTCATCCAGAGCCAGCTTGGTAATGTACCCTTCGGCCATTTCCAGGTAGCGGGGGCCCTTGGCGCGGGTGCCGTACAGGGTGCCGATCTGGGAGCGGAGGCCCTTGCCGAGGTCTTCAAGGCCGGCTCCAATGGGCAGGCCGCCTTCGGAAAAGGCACTCTGGGTGCGGCCGTACACGATCTGCAGGAACAGTTCGCGCATGGCGGTGTTGATGGCGTCGCACACGAGGTCCGTGTTCATCGCTTCCAGCACGGTCTTGCCGGGCAGGATTTCCGCGGCCATGGCGGCGGAATGGGTCATGCCGGAGCAGCCGCTGGTTTCCACAAGGGCTTCTTCAACGATGCCGTTCTTGACATTCAGCGTCAGCTTGCAGGTGCCCTGCTGGGGAGCGCACCAGCCCACGCCGTGGGTCAGGCCGGAAATGTCCGTGATCTCCTTGGATTGAGTCCAGTTGCCTTCCTGGGGGATGGGGGCCGGACCATGGTTGCAGCCTTTCTTGACGCAACACATTTGTTCGATTTCGTGTGTAAACTGCATGGTTTTAGGATGTTAATATGAAGGCGGCCCTGCAGTCATCGGACAGTGCCGCCTTGTAGCGGCACGGATCATATCAGCAAATCCCGGAATGGCAAACACGAATGATTGAAAACCGGGAGAAAACCCTCATAATCAGTCCGCAGTCCCCTTCCCTGCATGAGAACGCGGCATCGTCATCCACTTCTCAACAAACTTGCAATCATCTCTGTCTTAATACTCATGATTGACGGTGCATGGACCATGTGGGGAAAGAAGGGAGAGCCCGGGCGTGTGCAGACCGTCACGACCGCCCTGGACCTGCCCCAGTGGGCGGCGGAATCCGGCCCTCCACTGCGGGTTGCCGTGGCCGGGGACTTCCACCTGCGCCCGCGCGGCGGCAGGCAGGCGCGCATGTACATGGGAAAAATCATGGAGTCCCGGCCGGACATGATCTTTCTGCTGGGAGACTATGCCAACGGGCACACCCGGAAAAGCAGCATGAGCCCGGAAAAGGCGCGGGACTACTTCCGAATGCTCAGGGCTCCGCTGGGCATCTTTGCCGTGCAGGGCAACCATGACCAGTACTACGGATGGGAGTCGTGGAAAAACATGTTCGCGGACCTGGGCATCTGCGCGATGTGGAACGACTCCTTTCTTCTCCATCTGCCGGGTGGCAGAAAGCTCCAGCTTTCCTCCGTGCGGGACGACTACCACATGAGGATCAGGCCGGAGGAACTCCCGTTGCGCCTCTCCCCGTCCATCCCCCACATTCTCCTCTCCCATGTGCCGGACATCTTCCCCCTGCTGAAGCCCGGCACGGCGGACGCCGTCATCAGTGCCCACACCCACGGCGGCCAGATCTGCCTGCCCGGCGGCATTCCCCTGGGCTGCATCTCCCGGGAAAAAGTCAAATTCACCTACCCCTGGTCCCGCTTGAACGGCACCCCCTTTCTGATCACCAGGGGGCTGGGATGCAGCGTACTGCCCCTGCGCCTCTGCTGCCCTCCGGAAATCATCGTGCTGGAAATCCGTTAAACAAATCAACTCCCTCCAACTCTGACCGCCTGTGAAAAACATCCTTCCCTTCTCTTATTCACATTGTATTTACATCTTGTTGACAATAGCCGGTACGGCCGCCTGCCTGGAATCGTGCTCCGCACCCGCTGCCGCGTCGGCTGCCGTGGCCTCCTGGTACGAAGAAACCCTTTACGAAGGCAAGCCCTTCTACGTCACCAAAAACGCCGTAAGTTGGAAAAGCGGCAGAAAAAACGCGGACTTCGGCCATTGGACAGCCGTCAGCGTCTATGACCCTGCCGTGTATATGAAAGCGGAAGGCAGGCAATTCACCATCGGTTCCGGCTACGGATGGGATGGCGTCACGTGGGGAGCCACCCCGCCGGACATGCTCCTCCCTTCCCTGTTCCACGACGCCATGCTCCACGCCAAAATGAACGGCGCCTCCATCGCCAGAAGCCAGATAGACCTGGCCTTCTACGACCTCATGACCGCCCAGCATGCCGGCCGCAAGGGAATCTACTACCGTTTCGTGCGCCTCTTCGGCTGGTGCTTCACCTTCTCCCAGCACCCGCGGACATTGACAATCCACCGGGAGGGCTCCGGAGCTGAATCACTTTTCCGGAAACCATGCCGTTCCGATGGCGGCCATGGCGCCTGATACTCCTTGACTCCAGAGACAGACACTTTCGTCTTTTCCCTTCCTCTGAATGATTCAGCCAGTTGAACATGAAAAAGCTGGCAATCCTGCCTCAAGTAAGGCTTTTCCGGACAGTCTGCGGAGGGAATGAGGATTTAACTTTAAACAGTCGGTTTTGGCTTGTCTTTGTAATTAGTTTAAACTAACTTTTGGTGTCACAACAAACATAAACATCCATGAAAGTCACCATCATCTACGGAACGGAAACAGGAAACTCGGAAAGTCTGGCCCGTGAGGCAAATGTTATTGATATGGAGTATGTAACAGTGGAACAATTAAAAAACGGTGGAGCTTTGTTGATTATCACCAGTACCTGGGGAGACGGGGAGCCTCCTTCCAATGCGGAAACGCTGTACCAGGCATTGAAGAACTCCTCGGAAGACCTGTCCGCAGTCAACTATGCCGTCTTTGCGCTTGGCGACGGATTCTATGAACACTTCTGCCGGGCAGGCAAGGACTTTGATGCCTTTCTGGAACGTTTGAAGGCGCAAAGGCTGATGCCGGTGGTCCTGTCAGATGGGGACCACGATGATACCTTTCCTGAATGGGTGGATGCCGTGGCGGAAACACTCTCCTGAGGGATATTTCTTCTTTTACGGCATGCGGAGGGTCTCATCCCTTTATCAGGCCAATTTCTTAAAGGGGCTCCTCTTTCCGGCGTCACGCGGGGGGGGAGCGCTCTTTGTTCTGAAAAGAAAAACCTCAGCAAATAATCGGCTGCTGCCGGGAACAGGGAATCCTGACGCTTATAACTTGCTTTTTCCGAATTAATGAAAAATCACTTCAAAAGTGAAATATGGTCTTATCTCCAGGGCCTTGTCATAACTCTCCAGCGCTTCATCCTTCCTTCCAAGATTGTTCACTACATTCTCTCTTTGGAAATAAGCCCTGGTATTTTCAGGATCAAGAGTATCTCATGCTCCCATTTTTCCAGTTTCTCCTTCAGCTTTTCTTTATTGTCAAAATCAATCTTGAATATACCCGATACTACCTAACGGCAAAATCTTTGAAAAGACGATAATGGAAATGGAAACCATTTAGCGGGAAAAAGAACCGTTTATTCCTCAATCGGTGTGGCCTCGGGAATGTATTCATTCCCTGCGGGCGCAGGCTGGCGGGTATCGGTGACGAAGCCCAGCACCCGGTCCACGTCCAATTGGGACAGGACGGTGCGCACGTCCTGGTCTTCCAGAAAGCGGGTAAGCTTCACATCGTTGTAAAGCCCCTGCATATCCCCTTTTTCCACCAGTTGCCGGATGGCCGGGTCTTCGCTCAGGCTTTTGAGGCTCAGCACTCGGCTGGTGATTCGGGACCGCGGCATGTAGCAGTCAAGCTGGGTGCGGCGTTGGTCGGAGAGTTCCGGGCTGAGTGTCACCAGATAGGCGATCATCTTGGCTAGGGAGAGCCGTTCCGGGTCGTGCTCAGGAGAGACCTTTACCAGCCACGCCAGATGGGGATTGTCCGTGATGGCCTTCTTGACGGTGTAGATGGTAGGCAAAGAGATGGCGCGGGTTGGATCCATGTGGTACAGGGCCAGTTCCCGGGCGCGGGTCATTTCCGCCATGGAACCGTAATAAAAGATGCACATGACGCCCACCCAGCACACCACGGCGGCCATCAGCAGCGTGGTGACCGCTCCTTTGGCGCCCCCGAACCCCATCCGGCGCCCCCAGGAGAACACGTCACTGAACCAGAAGAGGCCGTGCATGAAGACAAAGAAGACGGCGAGCGCTCCTCCGATGGATAGGACGGAAACCATCCACTCCCGCGGATCGCTGGTGATGAAGGAAAGGTACGTGAACCCGTATTTGGACAGCCAGAAGTACGCCGCCACGGCGGAGAGCACCGCAGCGCCGAACAAGAGCATCTTGATCATCCCCTTCAGCATGCCGAGTATGATGAAGCCGGCCAGCAGAGCACCCAGAACTAGGTAGAATGTGAGGGAGGAATCCATGAAATATCCGGAAAAAATCGGCCGCGCCTTTACAGTGCCCGCTGGCAGCGCTGGCGCAGGTAATGGTCGCACAGGCAAAGCCACGCCATGGCCTCTACAATGGGGACGGCGCGCGGCAGTACGCAGGCGTCATGGCGTCCCTTGCCCTTGAGCCGCGTGTCCTCCCCGGTCCGGTTCACCGTCTGCTGGTCGAGCATCAGCGTGGCGGTTGGCTTGAAACCGATGCACATCAGAATGTCCTCCCCGTTGGAAATGCCACCCTGGATGCCGCCGGAATGGTTGGTTGTTGTCCGGACGCGGCCGTCCTGCATGCAGAAAGGGTCGTTGTGCTCCAGCCCGGTCATTTCCGCGGCGTCGAATCCGGAGCCCACGGAGAACGCCTTGGTAGCGGGAATGCTCATCATGGCGTGGGCCAGCGTGGCGTCCAGCTTGTCGAAGACGGGGTCCCCCCAGTCCGGGAGGGCAGCCGCGCACCGTGCACTTGACCACTCCGCCCAGGGAATTGCCCGCGTCCCGCGCTTCCTTGATGGCGGAGATCATGGCTTCCGCCACGGCGGGATCAGCCGTGCGGACGATGTTGCCCTCCACCACGGCGGCGGTTACGGCCGCCCAGTCCACAGAGGCCTTCACCCGGTGCACCTGGTCCACCCAGGCGATGATTTCCATATCGGGAAACGCCTGCTTCAGCACGGCTTTTGCCACGGCTCCGGCGGCTACGCGGCCGATGGTTTCCCGGGCGGAGGCGCGCCCCCCTCCGGCCCAGGCGCGGATGCCGTATTTGGCATCGTACGTGTAGTCCGCATGGGACGGGCGGTAGGTATGCGCCATCTCGTCGTAGGCGGAGGAACGGTGGTCCTTGTTGCGCACGCTGATGGCGATGGGCGTGCCCAGCGTCATGCCGTCCAGTACGCCGGAAAGGATTTCCGCGCGGTCCTCCTCCTTGCGAGGGGTTACGATGTCGCTCTGGCCCGGCCTGCGCCGATCCAGTTCCCGCTGGATATCCTCCTCTGTCACCGGAACGAGCGACGGACAGCCGTCTATCACCACTCCCACCCCGGCTCCATGGGATTCTCCCCACGTGGATATTCGGAACACCTGGCCAAAATTGCTGGACATGGCGGCATTCTAGACGCCGCCGCCCGTCCGGTCAAGCCGCAGGCCGCCGCCGCGGGACATAAAAAACACCCCGGCCAGCATTGGCCGGAGTGCTGAAAGAAGAAAGCTCCCTGTTACGGGCAGCAGCCGTCTTAGCCCTTCATATTGGAAGAGGCCTTGAAAGCGACCGTCTTGGAAGCGGGGATGGCGATGGCCTTGCCGGTCTTCGGGTTGCGGCCAGTGCGGGCTTCGCGGGTCTTGGTAGCAAACGTACCGAAACCGATGATCTGCACCTTGCCGGCGGACTGCACGCCTTCCTTGATGGATTCCAGCACAGCAGCCAGAGCTTCCTCAGCGTGCTTCTTGGTCGTGTCGGCACCCAGCTTCTTTTGAATCAATTCGATCAGTTGAGCCTTGTTCATAGGACTTCGGTGAATAGCACATGGATATCTGGCAGTAAAGAAAAAATGCGAAATGCGGACAAATCGGCCCTTTAATCACCGTCATCAGGCAGTCTTTCCACGGCGGCGCCGATGGCCAGCAGCTTTTCGTCAATCATCTCATAGCCGCGGTCAATGTGGTACAGGCGGTGGATCTCCGTGGTGCCCTCCGCCTTCAGTGCCGCCAGTACCAGCGCGGCGGATGCCCGGAGGTCGGACGCCATCACGGGCGCTCCGCTCAGGGAATCCACGCCGGAAATAACTGCCGTGCCGTTGTCCACCTTGATGTTGGCGCCCATGCGCTTCAATTCGGAACAGTGCATGAAGCGCTGTGGGAAAATGGTGTCCTTCACGACGGAAATTCCGGGTGTCGTGGCGAACAGGGCCGTCATCTGGGCCTGCATGTCCGTGGGGTAGCCGGGATAGGGCGCCGTTTTGATTTCCCCGCTTTTCGGCATCTTTCCGGCAATGATGGTGACGGTGTCCCCGCGTTCGTTGAACTCCACATGGTGGCCGCATCTGCGGAGCAGGTCGGTAATGACGGACATGTGTTCCTCGCACACGCGCCTCAGCGTCACGCCATCCCCCATCATGGCGGCCGCCACCATGAAAGTTCCGGCCTCGATCCGGTCCGGAATGACGGTATGATTGCAGCCCCGGAGCTTTTCCACCCCTTCAATGACGATCCGGCGTGTTCCGGCCCCCTGGATATTGGCGCCCATCTTGATCAGGAAATTGGCCAGGTCAACCACTTCCGGTTCCGCCGCGGCGGATTCAATGACGGTGGTGCCTTTCGCCAGCACGGCGGCCATCATCAGGTTGTCCGTTCCCAGGACGGTGGGGCCGTGGTCTCCGTTCAAATCCACGGTGGCTCCTTTCAGGCCGCGGGGCGCTTCAATAATCAGGTTTCCGCGTTCTATCTGGACGGTCGCACCCAGGGCCTGAATGGCCCGGATGTGAAGGTCTACGGGACGATCGCCGATCACGCAGCCGCCCGGCAAAGGAATCACGCACCGCTGCATGCGGGCCATCAGCGGCCCCAGAAGACAGATGGAAGCGCGCATTTTGCGCACCTGCTCATAGGCGGCTTCCGAATGCAGGTTCTTGGCCTCCACGCGCACGTTGCCGCTGGACCGCTCCACAGAGGCACCCAGCTGGCCCATGATCTGCACCATGAAATTGGTATCGGAAACATCCGGCACGCGGCGCACTACCACGGGTTCATCCGTCAGCAGGGATGCGGCCAGAATGGGCAGGGAAGCGTTTTTGGAACCGCTGATATTGACGGCTCCCCTGAGCGTAAATCCTCCGTGTACAACAAGCTTCTCCATAGTGGTGGCAATTAGGTGACGGATTCTACACATTTGCGAAGTCCTTGCAATCCCAAACAGGCCGCGGAACCGGACAAATTCCCCGGATGTTTTTGTTCCGGGAAAAACCGCGCCGGAATGGACAAAGAAAAAGACATCAGGGCCGATCAGGTCCTGTAAGCCAGATTTTGTCCGCCGGCGGATGCCGGCTGTGTGGCCATTTTTCTCACGCGGAATGCTGGCATTCCGCGCGCCCATTCGTTTTACGGAACAGATGCGACTAATACCCGGGGATCCGGCGGGCAGGCTACCCTTCCCCTGTTTGTCTTGCATCGCGCGGGGTTTACCATGCCTCCTTGGTCGCCCTCGGAGCGGTGAGCTCTTACCTCCCCTTTTCACCCTTGCCTGAACGGGGGAAACCCCGTCCCGGCGGTTTGTTTTCTGTGGCACTTTCCGTCCGGGAACCCTTGGGAGGTTCCCGTCTCCCGCTTTCACGGGACACGCTGCCTTGTGATGTCCGGACTTTCCTCTATCCCGGTCCGAAAACCGGAACAGCGACCACCCGGACCTGATCGGCACGGACTACATACGCTTTCGGGAAAGTCCGGTAAAGCCCAAAGAAAAAAACGGAGCATTTTTTTGACGCCGGCCTTTCCGGACCTGGCACTTTCCTCCGCTCCATCCCCGTTTTCCAAAAAATCCATCCGGAGGAAGCCTTCGTAAGATCGTTTCCTCCTTTCATCGTAAAGGCCGGAATTCCCGTATTCCCGCATATCCGGAGAGTGTGCGGACTTCTCCTCCGTCCCTCCTGAAAAACTTGGAGGCGAAGCGTTCTTCATCGGCGCCTTTCAGACTCCTCTTCCTTCCCCACTTGCGGCGGAATGTGAGACAAAGGAAAAAGCGGCCACAGGATATTTCCCGTGACCGCTCCAACTTACTACCTATGAAAACCAGCTTCGTCCGTTGCTCCTGAAAAGCTCTCTCCTTCCTCTCAGGCGGACTTTGCCGATAACCCCGGCAATATACTTCCCTGCCGCAGAAAATCAATCCTCATTCTGGTCCGTAACGCCTTTCCGTCCGGAGAACCGCAGTACAGTCGGCTTTACTGCATGGTTTCTGCCGAAGGGACGGCTTTTCTTCCCCTCCGCCCATTCCGCTCCGGGCTCCCGGCCCTTCTAATTGGCTTGATTCGATGCCCGATACAGGGTAGTTCTTCCGGGACAGAAAAGCTCATGAACCTTCACTCCCGTTCCATTTCTTCCCTGCAAGGGGTACTGACCGTACCCGGAGACAAGAGCATCTCCCACCGCGCCGCCATTCTGGGCGGCCTGGCGGACGGAGTGACGGAAGTAGACAACTTCCTGTGCAGTGAGGACTGCCTGAACACCCTGCGCGCCATGGAACAACTGGGAGCGCGGGTGGAGGTGCTGGAGAGCCGGGAAGGCTGCGGCCCCGTGCGCTTCCGCATCACGGGCGTGGCCATGCGGCCCCATTCTCCCTCCCGTCCCATTGATTGCGGGAATTCCGGCACGGGCATGAGACTGCTGGCCGGCATGCTGGCTGCCTGCCCATTTGATTCCGAGATGTTCGGGGACGCCTCCCTGAGTTCCCGCCCCATGGGCCGCATCATGAGCCCTCTGGAACAGATGGGAGCAAAAATTGAGGCCCGCGGAAGCAAACCCGGGTGCGCCCCGTTGTTCATCCATGCGGGACACGTCCGCCCCATCTCCTACACTCTTCCCATGGCGAGCGCCCAAGTGAAAAGCGCCATCCTGCTGGCCGGCATGTTTGCCGAGGGCATCACCACCGTCATCCAGCCTGCCGTCACGCGCGACCACACGGAACGCCTGTTCCGCCATTTCGGAGTTCCCTGCTCCGTGGACGGCCTGGTTGTCAGCACGGAAGGCCCCGCCCTTCCCCGCGCCCATGATCTGACGGTTCCGGCAGACATCTCTTCCGCCGCCTTCTGGATGGTTGCCGCCGCCACCCGCCCCGGCTCCCGTCTGACGCTGCGCCAGGTAGGGCTCAACGAGAGCCGCTGCGCCGTCATCAGCGCCCTGCGGCGCATGGGCGCGCAAATGGACATTGTGAAAACCTCTCCGGAAGATGCCGGGGAACCCTACGGAGACATCACCATCTACGGCGCCGACTCCCTCCATGGCACCGCTCTTTTGCCGGAGGAAATCCCCAACCTGATCGATGAAATCCCCATTCTCGCCGTAGCGGGAGCCTTGTCGGACGGCGACCTTGTCGTCCGCAACGCCCGTGAACTGCGGGTGAAGGAGACGGACCGGATCGCCACCACGGCGGCCAACCTCCGGGCCATGGGCGCGACTGTTGAAGAATTTGACGACGGAATGATCGTCCGCGGCGGCGCGGACCTGAAAGGTGCGGAACTGCCCAGCTACGGAGACCACCGGATCGCCATGAGCTTCCTGGTGGCGGGATTCAGCGCCTGCGGGGAAACCGTCCTGACGGATGCCGGATGCATTAATACGTCCTACCCCGGATTTGATCGGGATTTAAGCCAATTCCTCCAATAACCGGCGGAAAACGTTTATGGGGGCTTCACTTAACCATTTGCCGCCTCTGACCATCCATTTCACCATGGGAGGATAGCCGGATTAAGAAACTCCGGCCTTCCTTCCTCCTTTCCCATTCCGCTCTCCAACGCCCTTTCCCTGGAAAGTGAGCTTGTAAATCTGTTGTTAAAAACTTTCCTTATTCCTTCATGAAAAGGAGGATATTTCCCTCCTTCACCAGGTTTCAAGTCGAGTTCTCTCTTGCCAGATCACTTTTCATCCGCCATAATAAAAAAAGCATATGAACACTTTTGTCTCTCTTTGTCTCATTGGCGGCCTCGGCATCGGGTCCCTCTGCTCTGCCCAGCAGGTCATGGATAACGATGCCAAGAAGAAGGTTATCAAGGATTTGGATAACCTTTTGGCGCTGAACAGATCCGCAGAAACCAAAGTGATCAATGCGGCTATCAGCAGGCTTTCCGCCGCAGGCCGGGACCCCAATGCCGCCTACGATTTGCTGATCCAGTCCAAGAAGCTTCTGATGGAAGCGGAAAAGGAAAAGGACCGCCAGCAGGGCAAAAGCGCCAAAAACGCATCTAATGCCCTGAAAGACTGGATGGACCGTGAAGCCAAGAAATACCAGGACAAAAACTCCCGCAAGGGGTTGATGCTTCAATACCAGTGGGGCGTTCTCGTACTCAAGGCCCGCCTGAAGGAGAACATGATGAAAGCCACTTCCACAGGCAGTGTGGAAGAAGAAATTCTGGACGTTACGGAATTCCAGAAGCCGGCCATGGATCTGTTGAATGCCTACATTTCCGCCTGTTCAGATCCCGACTTCGTGGACCCTTCCTCTTCATCCAAGAATAACAATGGCGGAGGTGCGGGCCGGGCCGGCGCGCGCATTGCGGAGCAATCCGTGCTGGGCACGGAAGTGGGCGAAGCTCTCGGCATCGCCAGCATGTCGTCCCGGGCATTTCCGGACTCCATGAAAAACCGGGATGAAATTTTTGAAAAACTCTTCTTCGTCGGCTACCGGAAGACGCGGAATCTGGCTGCATTAAGGGCGGCGTGGAGTAAACGGATCGCTATGGAAACGCTTCTCGGCAAGGTGAGCCATGCCATTTCCTCCGGTAAAAAGTCCGGGATGCAGGGCCGCATCGCCTCCGCCTCGGAAGAAGAATTCGACGAACGGGATTTATCCCTGCTTGACCGCCTGCGCTGGCGCTGCGAGCTGGACTGCTTTGAACTCGGGGACCAGGCGAACGCCACCCGGAACATGATGGCGCTGATCAAGAACACGGTGGACCCCGTCCGCCGGGAACAGGGCATCAGGACTCTCCGGGACAAGCTCATCCAGAGTATGCGGAAAATGATTCCAGGCGCAGACGGTGAAATGGCCGCATCGGACCCTTCTTCCGCCGCGCCGCGCTCTGCCGCACCCCGTCCTCCCGCCAGGCGGACTCCTTCCACTACGATAACGACGAGTCGGGAAATGGACGATCCGGGTGCCATCGGCACGGACGTTCCCAGACCGCCCAAACCGGACCCCGCCAAGAGCGACGATTTTTTTGAAGACGTCTGAACCGTCTTCATTCTGGAAATGCTGTCCTGCGGAGGCGTCGGCGTACACGGAATGCGCAGAGCATTCTTGACGTTCGGCGTCTCCGTTTTACTATGAGAGCCATGTATCAGCCATTTCAATTTTTCATGCCCGCCCAGATCTTCTTTGGCGCGGGATGTCTGGACCAGCTTGGCACGGCTCCCCTCCCCGGCTCCAAGGCTCTGATCGTCATCGGCGGAACGTCCGTCAGGCGTCTCGGCTATTTGGACCGCGTACAATCCCTGCTGAAGCAGCAGGGCGTGGAAAGCGTCGTCTTCGACAAAGTGCAGCCCAATCCGGTGGTGGAACATGTAATGGAGGCCGCCGCCCTGGCGAAGGAAACGGGGTGCGACTTCGTAGTCGGCCTTGGCGGCGGCAGCAGCATGGACTCCGCCAAAAGCATTGCCGTGATGGCCTCCAATCCGGGAACGTATTGGGACTACATTCAGGGGGGCTCCGGCCTGGGACTTGAAATACCCAACCAGCCCTTGCCCATTGTCTGCATCACCACTACGGCGGGCACGGGAACGGAAGCGGACCCCTGGACGGTCATCACCAAGGAGGACACGCAGGAGAAAATCGGCTTCGGCTACCGGGGAACCTTCCCCACCATGTCCATTGTGGACCCGGAACTCATGCTCTCCGTTCCTCCCAAATTGACCGCCTACCAGGGGTTTGACGCCCTGTTCCACGCCGTGGAAGGATACATGGCAAAGGTGGCCTCCCCCATGAGCGACATGTTCGCCCTCCAGGCCATCGAATACATTGCCAAATACCTTCCCCGCGCCGTGGACAACGGGCAGGACTTGGAAGCGCGTGCCTATGTCGCGCTGGCCAATACCTATTCCGGCTTTGTGGAAACCATCTCCTGCTGCACCTCTGAACATTCCATCGAGCACGCCCTGAGCGCCTACCATCCTTCCCTGCCCCACGGAGCGGGCCTGATCATGATCTCCTGGGCCTACCATGAAGCCTACGCCCCCAGCTGTCCGGAACGGTACGCCAGAGTGGCCGCGGCCATGGGCATGGAACCCTCCGTGGACGGTTTCCTGAACGGCCTCAACAAGCTCAAGGAAGCCTGCGGCGTGGACAAGCTGAAAATGTCCGACTTCGGCATCACTCCGGATTTGTTTGAGGAATACGCCGGAACAGCCTTTTCCACCATGGGGGGCCTGTTTGAGCTGGACCGCTGCAAATTCACCACGGCGGACGTCGTGAGCATCCTGGAAAAGTCCTATTCATAAGCACGGAATTTTCGCCGCCGTTCCTTGTGATTGACTTGCTTCAGGATAATATGCAAGTATCCGGGCCGTCCGCTTCCCTGGCGGGCGGCTTTTTATTTTTTCACTCCTTTTTTTCTCCATGTCCCTTCCCCTCCTCATTACCGGAACCATCGGCATTGACACCATCATTACTCCCCGCGGCCGGGCGGAAGGGGTGTTGGGCGGCTCCGTCTCCTTCGCCGCCGTAGCCGCCCTGCTGTTTGCAGACCGGGTGGATGCCGTCAGCATCATTGGAGAGGATTTCCCCGTTCATTATGAAGAGGCCCTGGCCGCCAAGGGGCTGTGCATGGACGGAGTAGAGCGCAAAAAGGGTCCTTCCTTTGCCTGGACAGGGGAGTATTTCGACAATATGAACAAGCGCAGGACGGTCTGCGCCAACGATTCCGTGATGCTTGACTGGCAAGTAAACGTACAGGAAGCCCTGCGCAGCCATCCCGTGCTGGTTTGCTGCTGCATGGTTCCCGCCCAGCAGCTCAAGTGCATGGAACAGTGCCCGGACGCCTCCCTGGTGCTTTCCGACTCCATGGACAAGTGGCTGCGGCGCCAGCCGGAACTGCTGGACGCCGTCATCTCCCGCTCCCATATCACCATGATGAACGAGGACGAGGCCAAGGAATACGCCGGCGCCTCCACCATTCTGGAAGCCGGGGAATTCCTGCTTTCCAGGGGTGCCACCTACGCCGTCGTGAAGCAGGGCGAATACGGAGCCACCCTCATCGGCCGCGAAAAGGACGGCCGGACCAGGATTTTCCGCTGCCCGGCCTATCCTCTGAAAACGCTTGTGGACCCCACCGGGGCCGGAGACACGTTCCTGGGCGCTCTGGCCGGCTATCTGTCCACCCTGCCGGAGGGACTGCCTTCCTTCGAGGATATGAAGCGCGGCATTGTGTACGGCACGGTGGCCGCCTCCTTCACGTGCGAATCCTTTTCCGCAGACGCCCTGCTTTCCATGACTCCGGAAACGTTCCGCGGACGCCTGGCGGAATACACGGAAATGTGCAGTATCCCTGCCGCGTGCAATTCTTGGATTTAAGCGTTTCCGTCCATGAAAAAAACCGGCGCGGACAGGCACGCCGGGGTTTTGAAAGGGGAATCAACCTGCAAGGTGGAGGACAGGCTACATATCCTGAAGGCCGAATTTGAGCTCGGCTTCCGAAACCACCTGCCCGTTGACCAGGCAGCGCCCGGTAGCCTGCCCGATATTGCCGCGCATCTTGACAAGTTCCGCTTCAATGATCAGGGAATCTCCGGGGACGACGGGATGGCGGAACTTCACCTTGTCCGCACTCATGAAGTAGCCGATCTTGCTGGCGTTTCCAGGCTGGCGCAGCATGAGGATGGAGGCCACCTGCGCCATGGCTTCCACCTGGAGCACGCCCGGCATGACCGGATGGCCCGGGAAGTGGCCCTGGAAGAAGAGCTCGTTCATGGTGAGGTTTTTCAGGCCGCGGCACTTGGTTTCCCCCTCAAAGCCCACAATGCGGTCCACCATCAGGAAAGGATAGCGGTGGGGCAGCAGGCTCATCACTTCATTGATGTCCAGCACGGCGTCCCCGTACGGCACGTTGACGGGGTTGGGCATAAGCTGAAGATTGCGCTTGTGCTCCTTCTTGAGTTTGGCGGTGAGTTCCGTATTCGGGCCGTGCCCCGGCTTGATGGCGATCACGTGGCCCAGGATGGGCTTGCCGCACAGGGACAGGTCCCCGATGAGGTCCATGGCCTTGTGCCGGGCGAATTCGTTGATGAAGCGCATGGGCTCCTTGCTCATGAGCTCCTCCCCGCGGATGACCACGGCGTTTTCCAGGCTGCCGCCCTTGATCAGCCCTTTTTCCAGCAGC
Source organism: Akkermansia sp. RCC_12PD (assembly GCF_036417355.1). NCBI lineage: Bacteria > Pseudomonadati > Verrucomicrobiota > Verrucomicrobiia > Verrucomicrobiales > Akkermansiaceae > Akkermansia > Akkermansia sp. RCC_12PD. The sequence goes on from NZ_CP143889.1 coordinate 2,773,848, forward strand.
GGCTTGATGTCCTCGTAAAACGTGAAGGTGCGTGCGGGGGCCAGTTCCTTTTCATAAGTCTCCGGTGTGATAACGGCGTCAAAATACTGCGTAATGCGGTTTTCCGGCCCCACGCAGGTGACGGAAACGCGGAACTGCTTGGAAGGCAGAATGGTCAGGATGGAGCCGCCCCGGGTTTCAATGGTCACGGCCTCTCGCACTTCCAGATAGCGGCGCGGGGCGTCCAGTTCCACAATGCCGGCGCTTTTGATCAATTCCACGTAGGGAGCGGAAGAGCCGTCGCCGATGGGGGGTTCGTTGGCATCCATCTCAATGACGGCATTATCAATGCCCATGCCCGTCAGGGCGGAAAGGATATGTTCCACGGTGTGCACCTTTACGGAACCTTCCGCCAGGCTGGTGGCCCGTTCGACGGTCTGCACTTTTTCCACGTCCGCATTGATGAAGGGCTGGTCAGGCAAATCCACGCGGCGGAACTTGATGCCGAAGTCGGCGGCGGCCGGCTTCAGGGTCAGGGTGACGGGTTGTCCCGTATGCAGAGAAGTTCCGGCCAGGGAGGCCGGAGAGCCGACAGTTCTTTGGTTTCCACATGCCATGCGGAAATGCTAGTGAATGAGACCCTGTTTGAAAAGCACGAAATCACCGATTTTCCTGTAAATTCAAGCTTTCCAGCGTGTCATCGGAAAAAGGGCGGAAAAAGGGCGCTTGAAAAAGCCCCTCTCTCCCATTAGTCATGACTCATGCACATCACGGACGGTTCCGGCACTTGCGGCATATCCCGCGCATTCATCCTCGGCGCCGGGCTGGGCACTCGCCTGCGGCCCCTGACCGGCATGCTGCCCAAGCCGCTGATTCCCTTCTTTCATGAACCGCTCGTCCTGCACGCGATGCGCCGCTGCCACGAATGCGGCATCCGTGAATTCATCATCAACACCCACCATCTGGCGGACGCGTGGGACAGGGTTTTTCCGGAACGCTCCTGGAACGGCTGTCCCGTGCATTTCAGTCATGAGGCCGTGCTGCTGGATTCCGGCGGCGGCGTCAAGAAAATAGAACCCTGGGCCGCTGCGGACGAACCGCTTCTGGTGATGAACGGGGACACCGCCGCCACCTTCGACCTGCGCCGCGTGATAGCCGCCCACATGGAACGCCGCCCTGCCGTTACCCTGGCGCTCCGGACGGACGGAGACAAGCGGAACGTGGGGTTTGACGCCTCTTCCGGCCTGGTGACGGATATGAGGCACGCGCTGGGGCGGGATCTGGGAACCTGCCAGTTCACCGGAGCGTACTGCATGGAGCCGGAAGTGTTCGGACGCATCCCCGCGGACGAGGCCGTTTCCATCATTCCCGTTTTCCTGGACTACATCCGGGAAGGCCGCCTGCACGGCATTCTGGCGGACGATGGCCTGTGGATGGACATGGGAACGCCGGAATCCTACCTTCAGGCCCATTTGGACTTTTCCTCCCCCCTTCCGCGCATTCATCCGGAAGCGGTAATCTCCCACGGGTCTTCCGTGGACTCCGCCTGCGTGATCGGCCCCGGTGCCATTGTGGAGGAAGACTGCCGGCTGAATGGCTGCATCGTCTGGCCCGGGGCGCTGGTGCCTGCGGGAACCCGCGCGGAACGCCGCATTTTTTATCTTTCCCACTGATTGATCCGATGAAGAATATTCTCCGCCTTCTTGCCCTGCTCCTGTGCGTTTCCGGCCTTGTTCACGCGGAACACCGCGTTTTTACGAAAAAGGACGGCTTCCTCTCCATGAGGGACAAACTGAACGTGTATTTTTTCCGGTCAGATACGCACCGCCTGCTGGTGCGCGACGAAGGCAGCGTGCAAACTCCCCGCTACGGCTCCCTGGACAAGGCCATGCGCAGGAGCCCGTGCGTGGCCGGGGTGAACGGGGGCTTCTTCGGCGCGGATGCGGCGGGGACTCCCCTGGGGCTGGTCGTCCAGGACGGCAAACGCCTTTTCCCGCTGGCCTCCGGCTCCTTTGCCGTGTCCGGGGTCGTTTACTCCGGGGGCAAAAACGGCCTGGAGCTGGTGCGCAGCTCCGTCCTTAAACGGATGAAAAGCCTCCCCACCATGCAGGTCGCCATCCAGGGCGGCCCCTTTCTGGTGGAAAACGGAACGGCCGTCAAAGGCCTGAACGCGGAAAAATCTACCTACCGCACTTTCATTGCTACGGACGGCGGCAAACGGTGGTGCATCGGCGTTTCTTCCTCACTGACGTTGAAGGAACTGGCGGAATGGCTGGCCGCTCCGGGAGCGCTGGGCGGCTTCAAGGTGAAGACGGCCCTGAATCTGGACGGAGGTTCCTCCTCCGCCTTCTGGTGCCATGAATCCGGCATCTCCTACCCTTCCTTCAAGCAGGTCAGGAATTATCTGGGGGTGGCTCCCCTGTCCGGACGATAAACGCCGTTGCGCACGCTCTCCTTTCCCGCTCCGCGGCCGCCCGCCAGAATTCTGCGTATCAGCAGGACCAGGAAAAGCAGGAAACAGGCCGGAATGGCCCAATCCCCCAGCATGGCGTACAGCGTCACCTCCGTACAGCCGGCAGGAAGTTTGGCGGTCATCACGCCCTTGGTGAAGGGGGAGCCGGAAGTATCCCGCAAATCCGCGATCACGGCTCCGTTGGGGCCCAGGGCCACGCTGACGCCCGTATTGGCCGCCCGGATCATGGAGCGGCGCAACTCAATGCACCGGAAAGCCGCGTTGCGCCAATGCTGTTCGTTCGCCCAGGAACGGTTGAACCATCCGTCATTGGTCACGTTCACCAGTACCTGGGGTTCCGGCCGCACGAAGCGGCGCACCCAGCTTCCCACCACGTCTTCAAAGCAGACCAGCGGAATCACCCCTACCGTCACGGAACTGCCGGGACGGATAGGCACCGGCACGGGATTGGAGGAGGTGCCCGGCGTATAATTCATCCCCATGGCCGTTCCAGCCGAGGCTTCAAAGGCTTTTTCCAGGAACGGAAACGTCTCCCGCATGGGAATGTATTCTCCGAAGGGAACCAGAATGGACTTGGCGAAGGGGATGGCTGTGGAATAATCCCCTTCAAAGACGGTCAGGCAGTTGTAGGCGCGCGCCACGCGGCCTTCGTCGGAAAGATAAATATCGTCCGTGCCCGTCAGCAGGATAAAATTGCAAACCCTGTCGCGGATAGCCTGGACGTACTCTTCCTCCGCGCTCAGGAAATTGACGTTGTCCTGCCCCGGAAACCTTTCCCCCGTGGAATCCCGGTAAAACGTGGAGATGGGGAAGGAACTCTCCGGCCAGATCACCCAGGCGGGCATCTCCAGGGAGGTCTCCGTCCCTTCCCGGGCGGACCGTTCCAGCGCTTTTTCCTGGAGTTCCAGCATCCCCTGCTCCGTCGTTTCCAGCAATTCCCGGTAAATGTTTTCCCTGTTGGCCGCATCCCACTTTTCCTTCTGGCTCAGGTTTAACTGGACAGTCATGACGGGAATGGTGAAAGCCCCCTTTCCGGTGGAAACGTCGGAAAGGGGCGCGTAGCGCGCCGTCCACTGCACGCCGATGACGAACATGCCCAGCAGAACCGCCACAAGCATGAAGAAATCCCACGGCACGGACCTTCTGCCTTCATGCATCACCATGGTTCCCGCACGGCGGCAGACGCGCCACAGCCAGATGGAAAACACGGCGGGAATGAAAGCGAGGGCCGTCACGCCGAAGTATTCCGCCCATTGGGCCAGAGGATTCCCGTACAGGGCCACCCCCAGGTTGTTCCAGTTGAAGCCCGGGATCATCCAGCCCCTCAGCCATTCCAGGCATACCCACAGGGAGGCCCCCGCCAGCGCCGCCGCGGCGCTGGGCGCCATGTCGCGCATGGCCCACTCCTTCCAGGCGCGCCTGCGTTCCGCGGGCGGAAGCTGCGCGTCAGGCAGCGGGAGCCGTTCCGGACGGAACCGGGTTCCCATCACCAGGCCCCAGATGCCGGGAAACAGGCCCCCGTAAAAAAGAATCAGCGGGATGTAGCCGAGCGTGCTCACCTCATTGATCCACCACAGGGAAATGCCGAAAAACACGACTCCGCATGTCCATCCGTACAGAAAATACGCCAAACCGCCGCGCTTCCCTTCGCGCCGGGGGCCGTACCACAGGGCCGTCAGCAGGGGCAGAAGCGCTATCCAGACGCAGCCGCTCCAGTCCACCGGAATAAAGGAACAGGCCATAAGCGCCCCGGAAAGGGCGGACAGCAGGAAGGCGGCCCACAGGGGGAGGGCGCGAGGGGTGGATCGTGGAACGGCATGCATCGTGGAATAGGGGAAAAAACAAAGTCTTTTCAGCGGAAAAGGCGCTCCGGCATTCTTCCTCATGCTGACTCATTCCTGCAACAAAAAAGATTGCAAAATTCAGTCAAATGCGGAAATAGTTAGCCCAGTTCATACAACCCATCCATACATATGGCAGATATAGACGAAAAGACACCATTAAACGTCCCCGGCAAGTTTTACGTGGACAGTTCCTGCATCGACTGCGACCTTTGCCGCGAAACCGCTCCGGAAAACTTTGGCCGCGACGAAGACGAGGGCGTATCCTACGTCAAGAAGCAGCCGGACAATGAAACCGAACTGGAAGCCTGCGTGGAAGCCCTGGAAGGCTGCCCTGTGGAAGCCATCGGCGACGACGGCGAATAATTCATTTTCTTGCCACCTTACAGCGCCCGGGCTTGTGAACAGACACGCTCCGGGCGTTTTTCTTTAAAAGGCCCCCTTTTTTCCTTCCCTCCCATGATTCCGCCCTGGTCAGCCTATGTTCCCGACAGGGACCGGCCCGATCCCCATGCCTCCCCCATCCGGTACGACTACCTTTCCCGGGATGAGCAGGAGGTGCGTCAGGCCCTTGCGGACTGGTTCCAGGCCGTTCCGGTGTTCAGTGAAACGCGCAATGTCCATACGGCGGAATCCCTGCTGGGGGCCATCCTCTCCAAACTGCCCCTGGATGAAGAAGGCATGGACCCGGAACTTCTCCGGAAAGGCTGGATGGCCGCGGCAGGGCCGTTTCTGGGAAAGCAGGCCTGCCTGGTATCCCTCGTCAAGGGCGTGGCGACAGTCCAGGTCATTCAGCCTGCCATGCGCTACCATCTCCAGCAGTGGCAGGGAGCCCTTCTGGGAAAACTGAAGGAGCAATTCGGAAAAGACGCCGTCCATTCCATCCGCATACGGATAGGATAATTTTTTCGACGAACGGTTTTTCTTTTATTAATCTATTGATTTCATTGCGTTAACGGAGATTGAATTGTATTTCAGGATTTATAATCCGCTGTCAAATGGATTTTTCTCTTTCCTGATTTATGGTCAGGATCTTTTCTCCATTTCCCATGGCTTCCCGAAATATGAAAGCCACAGAAAAAATAATGTTGGATATTTTCGCTATTATATTTCTATAAGTCAATTAAGTTAATTTATCTTGTTGGCATTTCTATAGCGGATTATAAATTCTATAACGTTTTCGTGAACAAAGCGAAATTCGCGCCGGGTGGCGCGGGCTTTTGCTTTCTAATAGCAGTGATATACAGATGAAAACGATTCTCTTTCCGGCATTATTCACAGCGACAGTACTATCAGCACATGGAGCGGAAATCTGGAGTTCCCTGGACGGAATCATTCCGGAGCTGAAGATGGCGGAGACCTCCATCTCCCGCATTGATTATTCCTCCGGAGGTGCTCTGATTGCGAATGGAGGGCCCTCCGCAGACGCCGTGCAGTCCGTCCTTGGCTCCCTGGATGCGGGATGGTATTCCGGCAATAAGAATAGAGATACCGGTACGCTTGCCTCCGTGACGGCGGATGGCGCTACCAATCTGATTTCCGCCAGCGGCGCAGGTGGCGGATTTACAGCCGTCAAATTTCATGAATTGTCCTCCAACACCATATCCGGATATGAAGCGCTGAGGATTTCCTTTGATACGGGCGGCCTTTTCGAAACCAGCAGGACGGGCCAGCCTCAAAATTTCAGTCTGTGGTACAGTCTGGGAGGAGAGGGGGATTCTCTTTTCCAGGTTGGGTCTACGATTTCCGGCTCGGCGGGAGACGTCAGCAACAAATCCTATAGCTGGACAATTTCCAAAGACGATTACAGCAATTTGTTTGACCAGGGAGCCACTTTTTATCTGGTGATGAATACCGGCGTTCTCGACAGCAGCTACGCTTACCAGGAGCTTGCCGTAAAAAATTTCCGCATGGAGGGCCTCACGGTTCCGGAACCTTCCTCGGCCGCTATCGCATTGCTCGGAGGGCTGGGAAGCCTGTGCCTGAGGAGAAAGAGGTGATAATGCTGCAGGAACCGGAACATCCCTAAATCCGGAATTTTGCTTCATTTTAAGTTTGATGAAAGACAGTTCCTCGTTTAAGTGTAGTAATATTATGCGATTAGCTCCTTCCCTCCTTTTGCTGGCATCAGGCTTAATGCTCTGTTTCCCTTCTTCCTACGGTGACTGGACTTCCCCGCACCCCCTGCAGCAGGAAAAAGCCGCGCCTGTGCCCCTCATTCCCTTCCCGTCCCAGGTGGACTGGAAAACGGGGAAATGCCCTAAAAAGGCTCCCGTTTCCGTGAAAAAGAACGCAGCCCTGGCCAAGACTCTGGGCAAGGAAGGCTACGAGCTCCAGGTCCGCCCCGGCGGCATTCTGATCAGGGCCGCCACGGACGCAGGCGTTTTTTATGCCCGCAGGACGCTGGACCAGCTGGGAGCCGGAGGGGACTATCCGTGCTGCGACATCAAGGACAGCCCGGCGTTCGCCATCCGCGCCTTCATGCATGACGTAGGTCGCAATTTCCGTCCCATTGAGACCCTGAAGGCGGATATTGACGAAATGGCCCGACTGAAAATGAATGCCTTCCACTGGCACCTGACGGACTACCCCGCATGGCGCATCCAGTGCAAGAAGTACCCCGTTTTGAATGATCCCTCCAAGAGGATCAAGGGTCGGGACGTCAACGACACCTACACCTACGACCAGATACGGGACCTGTTTCGCTACGCCAAAAAACGGCACATCCTGATTATTCCGGAAATTGACATGCCGGGGCACAGCACCTATTTCAAAAACTGCTTCGGCTTCCCGATGCACGATCCCCGGGGCATCAAGATTCTGGAGGAACTGCTGGAAGAATTCTGCCGGGAAATTCCGGCGGAGATGTCCCCCTACCTACACATCGGCGCGGATGAAATCCATATCCCCAACGGGAAGCAGTTTGCGGACCGGATGGCGGCCAAGGTCAAATCCTTGGGACGCCAACCCATCCAGTGGGCGGGCAACAATGACCTGCCCGTTTCCGGAGACAGCTACGCCCAGTTGTGGAATGATGAGAATTCCGTAGGATTGCCGGACCCCGCCAAGCAGAAGAATCCCTATTTTGATTCCACGGCAGGCTACATCAATTCTTTTGACCCCGGCATCCTGGTGCGCAGGAATTTCTTCCGCCAGCCCTGCGGAACGGCAAAGAGCGACGACCACTCTCTGGGCGTCATCCAGTGCCTGTGGCCGGATACCCGGGTGGAGGACAAGAAGAACATCCCCATCCAGAACCCCCAGTGGCCCGCCATGTTCGCCATGGCTGAACGCAGCTGGAAGGGCATTCCGGAGGACGGCTCCCGCTTTGCCGGCAAACTGCCGGAGAAAGATACGGAGGCTTACCAGGCCTTCGCCCTGTTTGAAAAACGCATGGAAGCCCTGGCCGGAAACAAGCCCTTCCCCTACTGGCGGGATTCCTTTGTGGAATGGACCGTGTTCGGCCCCGTTCCGAAGGACAGGCAGGAGGAAGTGAGGAACGGGCTGCTGGCGGGGAAATCCCCCGCGGGACTGGAGCCGGTCCAGGCGCGCGGCGGCAATCTGTACTTCCGCACCCGTGCGGGAGCGGAAGGCCTGTTCTCCAAAGTAAAGCCGGGAAACACCGCCTGGGCGGAGACGACTTTTTACGCGCCCAGGGCGGGCACCATGTACGCCATGGTGGGGTTCGACGCTCCGGCCCGCTCCACGCGGCGCTGCTCCGGGGTTCCGGCTGCCGGGGAGTGGTCCCAGTGCGGTACCAGGATATGGGTGAACGGCAAGGAAGTAAAAAACCCCCAGACTTACAAGCTGGCAGGCCAGCGGCGTTATGAAAAGCACACCTGGAATTCTCCCGCCAATGAAATATCCTTTGACAATGAGGAGTTCTGGTGGGCGCGTCCTCCGGTTCCCTTTCAGGTAAAGGCCGGGGAAAATAAAATCCTGATTGAACAGCCGTACACGGGAAGCTTCCAGTCATGGGGCGTCAGCTTCATTCCGGTGAAAAAGTCGGGAGACCGCTGGATTGCCGACCCAAGCTATTATATCAAGCCCAAGGGAGAAAAATAGAATTCCGTCTTTCCACTGCAATGAGAGTTAAACATTTACTCCTTCTGCTGGCCCTCCTGCTGGCGGTTCCTTTCGCCACGGCTGCCCAGCGTCCCAACGTCATCCTCATCCTGATGGATGACATGGGCTGGGGGGACCTGCCCTCCTACCAGGACCGGCGCATGAAGGAAGGGCTTCCCGCCATGGACAACCCGGGCCTCCGGACGCTGGCCCGGGAAGGAATGACGCTGACGCGCCACTACTCCTCCGCCCCGCTCTGCGCCCCGGCCCGCGCCTCCCTGTTCACGGGCGTCCACCAGGGCCATGCCAAGGTAATCCGGGACAGGTCCTTTGACCTGCCCATTGAAGATGCCCCCACCCTCGGCACCGTCATGCAGTCCGCCGGGTACAGGACGGCCCTCATCGGCAAATGGGGGATAGGCGGAGGAACGGAACACGCGGGCACCCCGCAGGAATCCACGGCCTACCCCACCAGGCGCGGTTTTGACTACTACTTCGGCTACCTGGACCACGTCAGCGGCCACCACCATTATCCCAAGGAAGACCCCAATCCCATTTCCCCCACTAAAAAAAGCGGCATCTGGGACGGGGACAAGTGCATTACGGCGGATTGCGACAAGGCGTACTCCGTGGACCTGCTGACGGCCCGCGCCAAAAAATGGATTATAGACACAAGCCGGCAGAATCCCCGCCAGCCCTTTTTCCTGGCGCTGACCCACGTTGCCCCCCACTCCCAGCTTCAAGTACCTACCGGACCCTATCCGGAAGGCCGCGGCGTGAAGGGCGGCGTGCAATGGCTGGGCCAGCCCCACAAGCTGGTGAATACCGCGGAGGGCAGGATCAACTCCTACATCTATCCGCGGTATGCGGACAAGAAATGGCCCATGGCGCAGAAGAAGTACGCCACCATGATCGCGCGGCTGAGCGATTCCTTTGAAGACCTCATCCAGACCCTGAAGGACCTGAACATTGACAAGAACACCGTCATCATCATGACGTCGGACAACGGCCCGCATGACGAAGGCGGCCAGAATCCGCAGTTCTTCCGCAATTACGGACCTTTTGACGGCATCAAGCAGGACGCCTGGGAAGGCGGCTTCCGCGTGCCGACCATCGTCCGCTGGCCCGGCCATGTTCCGGCCGGGTCCACAAGCGACCATCCTTCCCAGTTCCACGACTGGATGGCGACGCTGGCGGAAATCGGCGGCGTCAGGGCCCCCTTCCGCAGCGACGGCGTTTCCCTGCTCCCTACCCTGCTAAACAAGGGGACACAGCCGGACAGCCGCCTCTACATGGAATACAGCGCCAAGATGTCCCGGAACAAGACGACGACGCCCGGCTACCAGGATTTTCTCCCGTCCAGGAGGAACGCCGTCCGGGGCGACCAGCAGATGGTCTACCTCGGCAAATACAAGGGGGTGCGTACCAACATCCAGTCCCATGCGGATCCGTTTGAAATTTACGATACCGCGAAGGACCCTGCGGAACGCCATGACCTGAAGGACACGCCGGAAGGGAAAAAGATGCAGTCCATCATGCACGACAAGGTGCTGAGAATGAGGCGTATTTACGATTATACCCACCCGGCGCGCGGCACCTTTGCCCAGCGGCCCTATGATGCGGAACCCGTTCCAGCCCTCCGGAAAGAGGAAATGCCCGGCAACCTGGTTCCCCTGACGGCGCAGTCCTCGCGGGGAGTCAGCCGGAAGGACGGCAGCGTGAAAAGAGTGCTCTATCTGAACGTTCCGGAAACGGGGAAATATGTCTTTTTCATGAAAACCCCGGTGAAAAAGGGGGCCAGGGCATTCGTCAGGCTGCATGATGCGCATCTACTGGATGCGGAATACGGTTACAAGCCCGGCGCGGAAGTCTCCTCCTCCATGGGGGAACATACGACGGAAAACGATCCCGCAAGCACGGGAATGAAGCCCGTGCCTCTGGAAAAAGGCTGGCATCCCTTCATCATTGAGACGGAAGGCTTCTCCGGCCTTCCCCTTTTCTTCTGGCAAAAGGAAGGCGGAGAAAAACGGGAAATCCCCGTCCAGTCCTTCCGCGTGGCGGGATAAACCGGAAAATACGGGCCGGGAGGTGGGCATTCGCTCCCCCGGCTCATTTTCCGCCCGTCATCAGCACAAGCGCGCGCGGAGCATGCCTCCCGACCAGCAGGTAAACACCCCGCGCCAGCATGTAAACGACGGGCACCAGACACCACCATGCCCAGGAGGGCCATGGGGCCGGAAAGCACGTTTCCACCCCCATCAGGGCAATCAGCACGAAAATATGGGAGCAGTACACGAAGAAACTGCCGGAAGACCACCCGGCCAGGAGTCTTGACAGGCCGGGACTGACGACCTTCAGTACAATCCCGGAACTCAGGAAGGCCAGGACGGCCAGTCCGGAAAAGGAGCCATCCGGAAGAAGGAACGTATCCGTGCAGCTGGCCCAGATAAGAGCCGCGCAGGACAGCAGAATGGCGGCATGCACGGCCAGGGGAATCCTCTCCCAGCAGTTCAGACAGCCGGGAGCGGCGGAAGCCAGCATGATGCCGAGCACAAAATCCCCGAACATGTAGGGACTGGGCCACGCCAGGGAATCATCCCACCTGTTCAGGAACAGGCAGAACAGGCCGAGCGTGTAAAGCGCCGGGCGGCACTTGACCAGCAGGAACGCCGCCAGGGTGAAAATCATCAAATCCCGCAGGAACCACATGGGCGTCAGCATGGGGCACGCGCCCAGACCGAACACGGAAGCCAGGGAGGCGGAAGAAACGGGCATGCCCGCCAGCAGCCAGTAGGCCGCGCACCAGAACAAATAGGGCCGCAGCAGGGACATCAGGCGCCTCGCCGTCCAGGTTCCGGCCTCCTGCCCCCGGAGGCGCGCTGCGGAAAAATACCCGGCCAGCAGGAAAAACGTGACCAGTGCCGGACCGATCAGCCATTGGTTGGGGGGAAACCCTCCCCCCGGAACGTGCTGCATGATGACGCTCAATGTAGCCAGCAGGCGCGCAATCTCCACCCAGGGCAAACGGACCGGGGGAGCGGCGCTGGGAGTGGGGGATGGCGTCATGGCGGGACTATTCTGACGGAATCACGCCGCAAAAGCACTATTTTTCCTCAGGACCGTGATGAAAAGGCTGCCCGCAGGTCCGTCATGAACGTTGACGCATTTTCCCTCAGTCCCGCCTGAAACGTGGAACCATTCTTCTCCCGGCACCACGGTGCGGGCTTTCCGGGGAAACAGGCTTTACAAGGTTTTCTGCATATAAACCACGCCGAAGGAGCGGTTTAATTTGTAACCGATGTTCTTGAGTTCTCCGCAAAAGGCAAATCCGTTACTGGCATGGAACTTCAGGCTTCCCCGGTTTTCGGACGAAATTTCAGCAATGATGTTTTCAATGCCCATTTGCCTGGCGTCCGCTTCCAATTGGTCGAGGCACTGTTTCCCTATGCCCTTCCCCACATGGTCGCGGGCAATGAAAGAGGTGATTTTGGCCGTTTTCCGGAAACTTGCCACAGGGGCATAGGCGCTCAGCCAGCAAAACCCGACGACATTCCCCGCCGACGCGTCCACCACCGCGTAAGCGGGATATCCGACCGTCTTTTCCAGCAGCATGGAAAAAGATGCTTCCGGCAAGGGCGCATCCGCAAAGGCCGCCGTACCATGTTCAATATAATCATTGAAGATTTCCATGACGGGCCTGGCATTCTCCCTTCCAAGTTTCTCGTATCTTACCTGCATGCTGAAAAATCTTTCCTGTGGAAATATGAGATTAAACAGGCGCAACCATCCGGAACAGTGCGTCCTTTGTCATTCGGTCCCGGTGAAGCAAACGGGAAGCAACACCTGCCGTCTCCAGGCTTCCCGTCCAGCCTCCATTAAAACGGCCACGGCCATGGGAATCCGGGCGTCCGTCCGTCTTCCCCAAAAAATGGCTGGTTCCTTTCGGAATCAGCCATGGGAAAGGGATCCGGCAAGGGTCTTGTTCATGAATAAAATCCGTTGTCCGGCTCCCGTTCCGGCTTTTTCCGCCTGAAGCGCGGATGGCGGCAGCGGTGAATCTGCGTATCCGTATCGGCTTCTGAAAAATGGCGCGGGTTAGCCTCTTCCCGGGCCTCCCTGCGCAGGATTTCCAGAAAATCCTTCAGCGGCAGTTCCATGTCCGCATCGTGGCAGGCCAGCATGGCGGACAGGCGCACCTGCCCGTTGTCATAGTCCACGTACATGGCGAACAGCGTGGTCTGGTACAGATGCCACGGTTCTTTTTCCGCACCGTTTTCCAGATGCGTGTTGATGGCTTCCAGAAGCCACGTGAGCGATTGTTCCAGCTCCAGGTTGTCCAGAACGTCCCGTATGAGGGACGTTTCCTGGCCGAAGTCAGTCACGCTTTCCAGTTGTCTTACCCTGTCGATCTTCATGTCTTGAATCTCCTTTCCGGTGTTTCCTTGTTTGGCGGGGCGGCGGACGGCTCTACCGCTCCGAGGGATTTAGACACTTTTTTTCAATAGTTTGTTCAATCTGGAAAAAACTTATTCAGTCCGCGGCAGCCTTGCCGATGTAGGGGAGGTCGCGGTACCGGTTGTCCAAGTCCATGCCGAACCCTACCAGAAAGTCGTCGCCCCAGGTAAAGGCCGCGTAATCCGCTTCAAAGGGAACCTTCCGGCAGCAGTGCTTGTCCACGGCCACAGCCGTCAATACGCGCTGCACGCCCCTCTTTTTCAATTCTCCACAAACGCCCGCCAGCGTCCTGCCCGTGTCCAGCACGTCATCCACCACCAGCACGGGGACGCCGGGACGGAACGCGCCGCAATCTCCGCGCCACGCCACGGAACCGGAACTTTCCATGCCGGAATAGCTGGATACCTTGACGGACCTCACTTCCGGGCGGGATTTCAAATGCTCCGCCAGCATGGACGCAAAGGGCACGGCTCCCTCCAGAAGCCGGAGCAGGACATAGGGGCGGTCCCCCATGTCGGCGTCAATGGAGGCGGCCAGTTCCCGCACGCGTGCGGCAATGGCCTTTTCCCCAATCAGCGGAGTAATGGTGTAAGTCATGAAACGGAAACAGGATAGCCTGCTCCGTGCGGGAAATCAATCCCGGAAGGGGAATGACCGGAACCACAGGACTGCCGGGGGATTCCTCCATGATTTCCCTGCGCCCGGAGGCAGGCCTTCCGTCCGCTCCATCCGGCTTCTATACAGAACAGGCGCCCGGCCGGAATGCGGAGGGCGGCCCCTTTCCCCCGGAAGTTCCCGGAAAAACAGCCTTTCCCGCGCGGTAAAAGCTCTTGCGTCACAGGGATTTTTCTGCATAATCGCCCGGCAAGAATGACGGAAAAACCCATACAACTTGGCTTGGCCGGACTGGGTACGGTCGGTTCCGGCGTTTATGAGACGCTGTGCCGCAACCACTCCCTGCTGGAAGCGCGGAGCAAGATCCCGTTCAGGATCAAGCGCATTGCCGTGCGCAACCTGAGCAAGCACAGGGATACCGCCGTTCCGGAAGAATTGCTGACCGACGACTGGCACGAGCTGGTGGGGGACCCGGAAATAGACATCATCATCGAACTGATCGGGGGCACCCGGCAGGCCTATGACCTGGTGACGACGGCCCTCCGCGCGGGCAAGCCCGTGGTGACCGGCAACAAGGCCCTGCTGGCCGAATACGGCGCGGAGATTTTCAAGCTTTCCGCGGAGATGGGCACGCCCATCTACTTTGAGGCTTCCGCCGGGGGGGGCATCCCCATCATCCAGAGCCTCCAGAATTCCCTGATCTGCAACCACATCAATTCCATCGTGGGGATCATCAACGGAACTTCCAACTACATTCTTTCCGCGATGGGGGAACACGGGGCCGACTACGAGGACGCCCTGGTGCAGGCCCAGAAACTGGGATTTGCGGAGGAAGACCCCTCCCTGGACGTCAACGGCTGGGACGCCGCCCACAAGGCCCTCATTCTGGCCACCCTGGCCTACGGCACCACCATCTCCCCGGACAAAATTTACGTCAGCGGCATTGAAAACATCACCAGCCGGGATTTCGAATTCGCCAAAAAACTGGGGTACACCATCAAGTTGCTCGTGGTCATCCGCTACCATGAAAACCAGGAAGATGCGCTGGAACTGCGCGTCCAGCCCTGCTTCGTCCATGACTGGCACATCCTGGCTTCCGTCAACGGCGTGTTCAACGCCATTTCCGTGAACGGGGACATTGTGGGGGAAACCTTGTTCTACGGCCGCGGAGCGGGCAAGAATCCCACGGCCTCCGCCGTGATCAGCGACGTGATTACGGCCATGCGCGAAAGCCGCTACCCGGAATTCCACACGGGGTTTACCCCTTACGCCAAATCCTGCGGCGTGATGCATATCAACGACACCACGACGCCGTACTACGTGCGCTTCCAGGTGGCGGACCAGCCCGGCGTGATTGCGGAAATAGCCCGCATCCTGGCCACTTTCGGCATCGGCATCTCCGCCACGTCCTCCGCACCCAGCCACATCGACGAAGACGGCGTGGCGTGGAACGACCTGGTATTCATCCTCCATACCTGCCCGTGGGGCCAGCTCCAGATGGCGCTGGAGGAAATTGCCCAGATTTCCTTCGTGGCGCCGGAAGCCCGCGTGCTGCGCATCGAACACCTTCTTCCTCAATCCTAACCTACATCATCCTGTTACATGGCACTTATCGTTCAAAAATTCGGAGGCTCCTCCGTAGGCACCATTGACCGCATCCGCAATGTGGCGCGCCGCATCCATGAGACCGCCGGAGACGGCAACCAGGTAGTGGCTGTCGTCTCCGCCATGAGCGGCGTGACGGACAAGCTGATCGGCCTGGCCAGGGAACTGTCCGCCTCCCCTTCCGAACGCGAGCTGGACGTCCTGATGGCTACCGGGGAACAGCAGTCCATCGCCCTGCTCTGCATGGCCCTGCATGAACTGGGAGACAAGGCCGTGTCCTTCACGGGAGCCCAGGCGGGCATTACCACCTTCGGCTCCCACACCCGCGGCCGCATCCACAAGATTGACCCGGAACGGATGAACAAATGCCTGATGGAAGGCAACATCCTCATCTGCGCCGGCTTCCAGGGCGTGACAGAGGAAGGCATGGTCCAGACGCTGGGCCGCGGCGGCTCGGACCTTTCCGCCATCGCCATCGCCGCTGCGCTGAAGGCGGACGTGTGCCAGATTTTTACGGATGTGGACGGCGTGTACACCTGCGACCCCCGCGTGGTGAAGGACGCCGTGAAGATCCAGACCCTTTCCTACGACGAAATGCTGGAAATGGCATCCAGCGGTTCCAAGGTGATGCAGTCGCGCTCCGTGGAATTCGCCAAAAAATTCGGCGTCGTCTTTGAAGTTCGCAACTCCATGAACAATAACCCCGGTACCATCGTGCAAGAAGAAACTCCCTCCATGGAAGCCGTCGTCATCCGCGGCATCTCCATCGACCGCAACCAGGCCCGCCTCACCATCACCGGCATTCCCGACAAAATCGGCTATACGGCCAGGATTCTGGGCGCCCTGGCAGAGGCGGAAATCAATCTGGACATGATTCTGGCCAACACCGCCCATGACGGCTACGTCCGCCAGTCCTTCACCATGCCTGCCAACGAACTGGGCCGCGCCCAGGCCGCGCTCAAGCCCGTGACGGCAGCGCTGGGCCCCGATGTGAAGGTGGAGACGGAAGCCGGACTCGCCAAGCTTTCCCTGGTGGGCATCGGCATGCGTTCCCATTCCGGCGTGGGCGCCACCGCGTTCAAGGCCCTGGCGGACGCCAACATCAAGACCGGCATGATCTCCACATCGGAAATCAAGATCGCCGTGATGGTGGACGAGTCCGACATCGACGAGGCGGCGCGCGTCGTCCACAAGGCATTCAACCTGGGCGGCCAGAATTAACCAGTCCCCCCTTTCCCTGTTCCAGGCCGGTTCGCTTGCGCGGCGGACCGGCCTTTTCTTTCTTGCCGTTTCATCCCTTTTCATCCCGTTCCCTGCGGATTCCCGCACACCTGATGAAGAAAGCGCCCCTTTTCAACGAATGGGGCAGGAGTGATGCCGTCAAGGGCGGAGTCTGCCGCCAACTGCAACACGGCTTGTGCCTCATGTTGCGGCGGAAGAAGAGAATGAGCAGAGAAAAAAGGAGAGTTTCCAGCCTGATTTCCGGCGGCATCGTTCGTCTGACGGCCCTTCCGCAAGCACCGTCGCGCCATGCCGATGCGTTATATGGGTCTGCCGGAAATGTGCAAAAGGAGGGGAGGCGGGAAAGCGGATGACTTCCTCCCTGGTTTATGCGATCATTGGCACAAGAAAGAGATGAGTGCCGAATTTGTGAACCTGACGGCGGAAAACCTTCCCCATGAACATTTATGCTGCATTATCCGCAGCAAGAAGTTCCATCCGGGCATTGACGCCAAGCGGCAATGGCTTTGCGGCCGGCTGAAGGAGGGCCATGTCTTTAGAAAGTTGAATGAGAAGGCTACAGTTTTTATTGAATATGCTCCCCTGGAAACCGCCTGGGTTCCCATCATCGGCGACAATTATTATTATCTGTACTGCCTGTGGGTTTCCGGCAGCTGCAAAGGGAAAGGGTACGGGAAGGCGCTGATGGAGTATTGTCTGGCGGATGCCGGAAAAAACGGCAAATCCGGCATTTGCATGCTTGGAGCAACAAAACAGAAAGCTTGGCTTTCCGACCAGTCGTTTGCGAAGAAATTCGGTTTTAAAGTTGCCGATACTATCGGCAACGGGTATGAACTGCTGGCCCTTTCCCTGGACGGAACCCTGCCGAGCTTTTCCCAACGAGCTAAAAAACTGGAAATTGAAAGCAGGGAGCTGACCATTTATTACGATATGCAATGTCCCTATGTTTATCAAAACATCGGGATCATCAGGCAGTATTGTGAAACGAACGGGGTTCCCGTGTCTTTCATTCACGTGGATTCCCTGCAAAAAGCCAAGGAATTGCCCTGTGTTTTCAATAACTGGGCCGTGTTTTACAAGGGGAAGTTTGAGACGGTAAATTTGTTGCCGGATGTGGCCGCCTTAAAGAGAATACTGAAAAAGTAATCCTGAAAAATGAACGTGCGGGTCCGTGTTTTTCCGGCGATTGCGGGATGATGCGGGCTTGTCGGAAATATCGGCCCCGGCCCCTTGCTCTCCCGGAATAACGGCCCGGAAGGGGAATGCGCAAACATCCGCCATGCCGGAATACGGATTTTCCCGAAGTTCTGCCGCAAGCGGCCGTTTCCTCCCCTTTCCCCTCCACTGACCTCCCCGGACAAGGTTTTTTCATCAGGGAAAGCAGAGGAAGAGGATGAACGGGACGGGCGGAAAAGGCGGCAGAATCCGGAAAATGAAACCGCGGCGCTCCGGGAAGGCCGTACCGGATTATCTTCTTCTCGCAGGCTGGGGCGCCGGGGGAGCGGGAGGAGCCGGGGCCTTCCCGCCGGAGAAGGGGGCGAAACTCCAATTCACGTTATCCAGGGGACCTCTGCCGCGCACCTGGAACAGGCCGCGCGCCAGCAGGAAGACGGGCGAGGTGAGAAGCTGCGGAATGCCGCGGAACCCCATCTGGAAATCGGAGTTGACCTGGAGGTCGGCCAGGCGTATCCATCCGCCGCCCTTCAGGGACAGGTTGCTGCCCGTGGCCACGAAGTTGTTCGTACGGATGTAGCCTTTTTCTATGGAAAAGTCGCAGTCGGCGCGGGTGAGCTTGTAGTTGATCAGGTGGCCCAGGCCGGGGATGTAATTGGCCAGGGCTTCCCCCAAAAAGCCGAAGATGGGGATTTCCACCAGGTTTCCGTGGACCAGCGCCGCTTCCCCCTTGGCCTGGATGCTGTTCATGTTGCCGCCCTTGGACGAGAATTCAATGGCTCCGTGCACGGTGGCCTTCTCCATTTTTTCCCCGTAGGATTTGCCGATGGCCGTCAGGTTCATGTCCTGGAGCACGAAGGAGCCGTTCAAGGCGTCCCCGCCGTCAATCTGCGCCAGCACGCGGCCGGTGAAGGAGCCTTCCCAGATGGTTCCCTGCAATTTGTCCACCACCACCCACTGCGGGGAGATGAGCACTTCCCCCTTCGTCCTGCCCAGGTCCAGCGTAGTTCCCAGGATTTTATAGCGGACGCGGCCCGCGGAGGCGTCAAAGCGGATGCGCCCCTTCATCAGCTTCAGGTCGTCCCCCATCGGGAACATGCCGCCGCCGGAAAGCGTCACGGGGCGCGTGAAGACGAATTCCCGGAGCACCTTCGCGGCGTCGTCCGAGAACATGCGCAGCGTATGGGCCGGATAGGCCTGCCCTTCCAGGCCCAGAACCTCCACGGTGTCCGGGACAAAACGGAAGTCGATGCTTTTGGCCTTCAGGGAACTGTCCGCCGGACCGCCGGACAATCCGGCGGAGGAAAGATAGTCGGAGTTGGAGACCGTCAGCGCCACGTTGGTCAGGACCAGCTGGTCCGTCACCAGGTGGGCGTCCGCGCGGGCGGATTTGATTTCCACCCCCTTGTATTTGGTGTTGGCGACGGATACGACGGCCTCAATATCGTAGGCCTTTTCCAGATTGTAAAGTCCCAGCGTTCCCTGGAAGGAGAGGTTGATCCCGGAGTTGCCGTGGAAGGCGAAGCGCTCCATGAAGAAGTCATCATCTTTCATTGCCATCAGCTTGTCGATCGTGTCCAGGGGAACCGTGGACTGTCCCATCACGAACATCTGCCCGTCCAAGAAGCCGTTGGCAAAGAGTTCAAATTTCCCTTTTTCCAGTTCTATGCGGCAGTTCTGCACGAAGAGCTGGTTGGGCCTGTATTCCACCTCCAGGTCCGCCGTTTTCACGGGCACCTTGTTCCAGGCCAGGTTTTCCGCCTTGATGCGTGCGCGCACCAGGGTGGGTTCCACGGGTTTTCCTTCCGGAATGTCCAGCCTGCCGTGCACGCGGAGAGTCGCTTTTTCCGGAATCTTCAGTTCCTCCGGCACGGGAACGGATTTGCCGCCCAGGGCCACGAGAATTTCCGGCTTCAGGTCCGATTCCACCGTAAAGACAAGGTCCGTTCCCAGATAGCTGCCGTCCAGTTTCATCCGTCCGTCTTCACGCACCAGTTCCAGCAGCGTCACGTTGACGGATTTGCCGATCACTTCCACGTTGGCCGTGGCGGAATCAAATTCTACCCCCTGGTACGCCACGTCCCTGACGGCGGCGTTCATTTTCAGGCGGTCCACGCGGACCGGGCCGGACCAGTCCACGCCCATGCGTAGCGTGCCCGCGGCATTCAGTTCCGGGTCCCCGTTGATGACCAGGGTGGGCGGCAGTTCCACGTCTTCCGGGGCCATGGACCGGGCCATGTTCAGCATGGCGTTCACGGGTAGCGTGCTGTGGATGTCCACCTTGATTTCTCCATTCACGCCCATCACCTTGCCGGAAAAGCTTCCTCCCTGGTGCCGTATGTCCAGATCCGTCACGTAGAAGTTGCCGTTTTCATAGTTGAAATCCCCGGACGCCTTTAAAAATTTCTCCCCGAACACGGAAAAGGCCCCCATGGAGCCGGACCCCAGCAGCTTGACCTGGTCCACGCCTTCCCATCCTTCCTTGAACAACAGCCTGCCGGATATTTGAACGTGAGGCTCGCTCAGGAATTTCATTTCCCGCGGAACGAGGGATTCGTTGAGGAAGGACACCGTCCAGGACACGAGGGGGGCCGTGCTGGTGACGTCCCAGATCAGGGAGCGCTTTTTCAAATCCGCCTGAAGGGACAGCCTCACGAATCCCGCCGTTTCCGCATCTCTCATGGTGAAGCGCCTGGCCATGATGACGGAGTCCGAGTAGTCGCCGCTGAAGATCAGGTTCTTGACACGAATTCTGCCGTATTGCAGTGAGGGAGCCTGAAAGTCCAGCCCCACGCGGATTCCGCCGCCCTTCATGTCGTCGCTCAGGTTGACCGCAAGCTGCGGCGGGGCGGATTCCGGCCACTTCACCCTGTCCAGGTATTCCAGCACGTGGTCAAGCTGCTTGCGGACGACCGCCACGTCTCCAGGCGTCAGCGCAAAGTCTCCGCCCTCCTCCTGCCCTGCGGGAAAGCTTCCCTGGGCGGTGACCCGTATTCCCTGCACCACGGCTTCCGCCTTCGTGAGGTCCACCATGCCGGGGCGGTTCAGGTCTATCTCCGCATTCAGCCCGGTGACGGAAAAGACCCGTTCCGGCCTTTCCTTGTCCACCGGCATGCTGACGCTCAGCCCCGCCACGTTCACCCGCTCCGGGTCCACCTGGCCGTCCAGCAGCTTTTTCCAGTTCAGGGATATGTCCGCCTCATGAAGCCGGGCGATGGGGCGGCGGTTTTCCGGCGGCGCTTCCGGGTCCAGCATTTCCACGTCCTTCAGCGTGACGACGGCCCGGGGCCAGATGCTGACTTTCAGCGTGCCGATGTGCACGGGCACCCCTTTTTCCAGCAGGGCCTGTTCCACGCGCACCACCACAAAGGAGGGCACGCCCCAGATGGAAATATAGCAAATGAAGCCAAGCACCAGGGCGCACAGCAGAATAACCACGGTGGGGACCAATCCCCTGATCCATCTCATGAATGTCGAATGAGCCATACGCCACTTACTTTACTTGCACAGGTACCTGCCCATGCTACCTTAAAAGGAGAGACATTGCACCATCATTTTACGTTGGCAATTTATTTCGTATTCCGGACATGCACGGGAATTTTCCATTTAAACGGCACCCGCAGGAAGCCCCGGCCCCTGTCATCCGGCTTGAACAGGATGGAACGCCATTCAGTCAAACCATGTGCCAGGTCCGGCTAAAAGCCGGAAGAATCTCAATATTATTGATCATGAATATTATTATCGACAGGGCATCGTCCAGGGGGCATGCCAACCACGGGTGGTTGAATACCTACCACACGTTCAGCTTTGCCAATTATTTCAATCCGGACCGCATGCAGTTCGGGGCCCTTCGCGTACTTAACGATGATACGGTGCTTCCGGACGAAGGTTTCGGAACCCATCCCCACAAGAACATGGAAGTGATTTCCATTCCCCTGAAAGGGAAGCTCCGCCACGGCGACAGCCTGAACAACAGCCACACCATCACGCGCGGGGAAATCCAGCTCATGAGCGCGGGAACGGGCATCCTGCACAGCGAGTACAACGACAGTTCCACGGATAATCTGGAATTCCTGCAAATATGGGTCATTCCGGACAGGATCAACACGGAGCCCAAGTACAAGGATTACGACATCAAGCCCCTGCTGAAGCACAATGAGATTTCCACCTTCCTGGCTCCGGAAACGGATATTTCCATCATGCAGCAGGCGTGGTTTTCCTGGGCGGAACTGGACCGCGGCACATCACGGGAATACAAGTTCAAGGGCCAGAATACGGGCGTGTACGTCTTCGTGGTCGAAGGAGAAGTCAAGATCGGGGACATTGTGCTGAACCGCCGCGACGGAGCCGGAATTACGGATACGGAGGCCATCACCATTGAGGCCCTCCAGAATTCCACCGTCCTTCTGATGGAAGTGGCGCAGTAGCGCAGCCGGAGTTTCTTCGGACGTGCTGCCGGATATTTTTATTCGGGCCTGCCCTTATGCGGGGGGCGGGCCTTTTTGTCGTCCTTTCCCGTGCTTGCTCCGGCCCTTGATGAGCAGGCCCAGCCGCCACCCAAGCTGCACGAGTCCGTAGCACAGCATCCCCAGCACGACGCTGGAGACGGCCCAGCCCGTCAGGAATTCCAGGGAAACCATGCCTATGCCCAAGCCGTTAAACGGAGCCCAGGACCATTGTTCCACTCCCGTTTTCAGCATGTTCCAGGTAGCGCCGGAAGTCGGCAGGCCAAGCCGGGAGAAAAGGAACCAGCCCAGCCACCACTGGGCGGGAATGGCAAAGAAGGTAAAGCCGGGAGGGGAAAGCCAGGCCATCAGGATGGCTACCGGAATGTTGCCCTTGCGCCACAGGCAGGCGAATACGCCCCACAGGCTCTGCATGGGCAGCGGGGCAATCGCGGCGGCGGCTCCCCAGGCTGCCCCGGTAGCCACGGATTCCCGTGTCCACGACCAGTAGACCGGGTCGAAGATTTTTGCGGAAAGAAAACGGCTGGTCCACGATTTTTTACGCACTTCCGTCAGCAGATAAAGCCTGACCTTGCGCATCAATTGCCTGTAGCGGTGTTCCATTCCGCGGCACAGTCTCATACAATCCCGCGCCTGATCAATTGTAAAATGCTCCAGCGCCTTTCATGCCGCATTTTATCCCAAATGCCGCCGCTGCGCGGTTTTGCTTGATTCTGCATGCGGTTTCATGAAATACCTGCGTGCGCACCTTCCTTCCGAATCATGAGCAAGCAACGACTCGACGTCCTTCTGGTTTCCCGCAATCTCGTAGAATCCCGGGAACTGGCCCAGCGGCTCATCATCGCCGGAGAGGTGAGCGTGGGAGGCCACCCCTCCACCAAGCCGGGCCTCAAGGTCAATGAAGACGCGGACATTGCCATCAGGAACCGCCCCCGCTACGTCAGCCGCGGCGGCCTGAAAATGGAGGGCGCCCTGAACGCCTTCCCCGTCTCTGCGGAAGGCAAGGTCTGCCTGGACATCGGCGCGTCCACGGGTGGCTTTACGGACTGTCTGCTTCAGCACGGAGCTGCCAGGGTGCACGCGATCGACGTCGGCACCAACCAGCTCGTCTGGAAACTGCGGCAGGACCCCCGTGTCGTCGTGAAGGAGAAATTCAACGCCCGCTACATGACTCCGGAAGACATCGGGGAACAGGTGGACCTGATCGTCTCCGACGTCTCCTTCATCTCCCTGAAAAAAATCCTGCCCGCGGCTTTCCCCCTGCTGAAGGAAGGGGGTGACGCCCTGGTGCTCATCAAGCCCCAGTTTGAACTCCAGCCGGGAGACATAGGCCCCGGCGGCATCGTCCGGGACCCGGCCCTGCACCAACGCGCAGTGGATTCCATACGCGCCTTTGTCACGGAGGAATTGAACCGCTGCTGGATGGGCTGCGAGCCTTCCCCCATCACAGGAACGGACGGCAACCATGAATTCCTGGCATGGCTCAAGTAGCCGGAGCCCCTTTCCCCGTGAGTCATGACATGCCCCGGAACGCCTCAACAGGCGGTCCCCCCTCCCCACAATGGAGCGAACTTTCCTTTCCCGGCAGATCAGATCCTATGGTACACCTCAGTGAACGGAATGCTGTACCGCTCGCCCCAGATGCCTTTCTCTCCGTCCCGTATTCCGCAGGGAACGACCATGTTGATCCCGACGCCATAAGGAAATTCCAGCAGCTTTTTCATACGCTTGCTGTCAAATCCCTCCAGCGGGCAGGGATCGTATCCTTCTGCGACCGTGGAGATCATAAACGTCTGGGCTCAAGAGCGCATGGCTTGTTGACTGTAACGCGCATATCGCACTCGGAAACTTCGCGCATCATGGGGCGGAAAAGGCCGATTCCCCAGGCCAGCAAGACCGGAAAGCGCCCAAAACGCCGCTACGGCGCGCGTAAAGGAACGGCATCAACTTTCCATAGTATAACCTCCCGGTCCCTGATGCGTTCCGCCGGATGTTTCCACGCTCGAATGCGAAGACGGATTGCGCCCGCTGCCGGTACAAGTACTGCCGCGTCACGAAAACGACTATTTCCGAAGCCGTGGCGGCAGCCGACTGGCCGAGGCAGGCTCCGGCAATGCGGGCTATCAATTTAGGAAGGGTGATTTGGAAGAATTCCCATAACTGCATGTAGCCAGGGCGGCCAGTTCCAGGCAGCATTTTACCTTTTCAGGGGCAAGCTGTTTATTCTTAATAGAATACCCGCACGGCCCGCCGGTAATTCAAGGCTTCTTTCAAATTCATACCGTTCACCGCCACCTGCTATTGATTGAACCGGCCCATGACCGTTTCAGCCATCTTTTCCGAACTGAACGGGTCCTGGCCCGTGATCAGGTTTCCGTCGGCCACGACTTCCGGCATCATCGGGATCAGTGATTTCTTGTAATCCGCCCGCCGTTCCTTCAACGCGGATTCCAGATCGAAAGGCACGTCCTTTTTCTTTCCTGCCAGGCCTTCCTCAAACCAACTGAATCCCGTGACCTTTTTATCTTTTACCAGGTATTGTCCGTCCGAGAGCTTTACGTTCAACAAACCGCATACGCCATGACAAATGGCAGCAACTATTTTATTGTGTTCATAGTGGTTTTTGATGAGTTCCTGCAGGACGGCGTTATCCGGAAAATCGAACATCGCGCCGTGGCCTCCGGCCAAATAAATGCAGTCGAACACCTCTCCGGAAACTTCATCCAGGCTTTTCGTGTGCCGCAGCACATCCCGGAATTCCGAATCGTCCCAGTAGCTTTTGGACAGTTTGTCCATGTACATCGTTTTCAGACTCGTGGGATCGACTGGAGTGTCGCCCCCCTTCGGGCTTGCGATGACAATGTCATATCCCCGCTTTTTCGCGCTGTCATACATGTGGGTAAGCTCGCTGAGCCATAATCCCGTTTCCTGTTTTCCGTCGGGAAACATCCCGGTTCCGGTTACTACCATTAATATTTTCATTTGTTTCATATCTCTGTTTTTCCTGTTCTATATAACTGCCGGTCATCATCTGTAATTCCTGATTGAAGTATGAATTACACACTGCCGGATATATTTTATTTTTCATCTATTGGCACCTTCAACCATGCACGGAAAATGAAACCCTTGTCAATGCGCCACTTCATCCTAATAAAAAGACGCCGCCGCTTAAATGGCCAGTCTTCCATTCCTCTTTTAAAGGAAATCCTTAACAGGAATTCCGGGGGGCCTCCGGGCTTCAAAGCCGCCTTCCTCAAACAGAAAACACACTTTGCCTGTTATCAAATCTATTCATTTCCAGCACGATACACAAACACATCTTCCCTTCCATTCCGCCGGGCCGGACATGAAGAGGAAAAACAGGCTTTATCCTTTGCCTGCCGTCGTGCGCACACCGGAGCAGCTACGGCTGTTCCGCCCTTCCTCAATGACACAAAATCTTCATTTGCGGAACCCGCCGCCCGAAGACTCGGCATTTTTCTCCGGCGGGATGTCGCCGGAAAAAGAAGATGCAGCCCTATCTCATTCCATCAAAAACGCCGCCTTTCCGTGAAACCGGGAAAGGCGGCGCGGCCGTTGTTGAAGCGGAAAATTAAAGCTGGGAAGCGGCGCCCTTGTCCAGGAGGAACTTGGCGTTCGGGTGCTTCTGCAGGTAGGAGGCGGCCACGTCCACCGTCACAGGACCCTGAACGGCCTTTTTCACGATGGAAGCCTTCTTTTCCCCCCAGGCCATCAGGGCCACTTCACGGGCGCCCATGATGGTGGCCACGCCCATGGTGATGGCCGTGGTCGGAACGTTCTCAATGCCGCCGAACGCGGGAGCCGCGTCGGAGCGAGTGAGATCGTCCAGGTGCACCTGGCGGGTGATCGTGGTGTCGTCGGAGCCAGGTTCGTTGAAGCCGATGTGCCCGGTGCGGCCAATGCCCAGAATCTGGAGGTCAATACCGCCGCAATCCTTGATCTTCTGTTCGTAGGCGGCGCAGTGAGCGGCAATTTCGTCGCCCTTCACCGTGCCGGAGGGAAGATTGATGTTTTCCGGCTTCATGTCGATGTGGTTGAACAGATTGGTATGCATGAAATACCAGTAGGATTCCGGATGGTCGCGGTCCAGGCCGCTGTATTCGTCCAGGTTGAAGGAGATGACGTTGGCAAAGGAGAGGCCTTCCTCCTTGTGCATGCGCACCAGCTCCGCATAAAAAGGCAGGGGTGTGGCTCCGGTGGCAAGGCCCAGCACCACGTTCCGGCCTTCGGCGGCGCGGGAACGGATCAGTTCCGCAACTTCTTTTGCCAAGGATTTGGCAGCATCCTGGGGAGTTTCAAAAGTTTCTACTTTCATAACGCGCCACATCCTACTCCGCTCCCCGGCATCATTCAATCAGAAATAGTCCCGGAAAGATGCACTAAAATGGAAAAGACCGCCAAGGCTCCCCCCGGCGAACCGGGCGGGAAGGGATTTTCCCCTGCATTCGGGGGCGCCGTCCCATTCCCTCCTTCCCTCCACTTCCAGCCGCCGCTTTGCCAGCAGGGAGCGGAAAACC
This sequence comes from Akkermansia sp. RCC_12PD, assembly GCF_036417355.1. NCBI lineage: Bacteria > Pseudomonadati > Verrucomicrobiota > Verrucomicrobiia > Verrucomicrobiales > Akkermansiaceae > Akkermansia > Akkermansia sp. RCC_12PD. The sequence continues at coordinate 2,800,300 of NZ_CP143889.1, forward strand.
TCCGGACGCGTGGCGCGCCGGGAGAAGGGAACTGCCCGCAGGCGCACGAATCCGCCCTTCCGCTGGGGCGGCCGGGCCGCCGCATTCCCCTTGCACTTTCCCTTCCGATCATGTATTGCCTGTCCCTGACATGGCAGGTTTAATCATTTCACCAAGGGCACGCATTTTTCAAGGACACGACTGGGTTTACGGAACGGAGGTCCGCAAGGTTTTCGGCAATCCCCAGCCCGGAGACGTGGTGGCGCTGAAGGATTTCAAGGACCGCTTTCTGGGGTCCGCCATGTTCAATCCCCATTCCCAGATTGTCGCCAGGCGCTTTTCCCGCCGCAAACAGGAGCTGGACGGGGATTTTTTCAGCAGGCGCATCAGCCAGGCGCTGGAGTTGCGCAGCCGCTTCCTGCCGGGGGAAACGCTCACGCGCCTCGTCTGGAGCGAGTCGGACGGCCTGCCCGGCCTGATCGTGGACCGCTACGCGGATTACCTGGTGGTGCAGACACTGACCCTGGCCATGGAACGCCGCCTCCACATCATTCTGAACGTGCTGGAGGACCTGCTCTCCCCCCGGGGAATCATCGTCAGGAACGATTCCCCCATGCTGGCGGCAGAAGGCATCGAACCTTCCGTCAGCGTGGCCCGTGGTACGGAGCCGGAGCCCTTTACCGCGCAAAGCGGGGATATCCAGTTCATGATCAATCTGCAAGCGGGCCAGAAGACCGGACTGTACCTGGACCAGCTGGACAATTACGCGGCCGTGGCGCGCCTGGCGCGCGGACGCCGCGTGCTGGACTGCTTCTGCAACCAGGGAGGCTTTGCCCTGGCCTGCGCCCGGGCCGGAGCGGCGGAAGTCACCGCCGTGGACGTTTCCCAGGAGGCGATGGACGCCGTGGAGCGCAACGCGCGCCTGAATGGGGTTTCCGTACGGGGTGTCACGGACAACGCATTCGATTTCCTGAAGAAGGAAGCGGCCCTCGTCCGGGACGGAGGGGAGCACAAGTGGGACCTGATCATTCTGGATCCGCCTTCCTTCACCAGAAACAAGAAATCCGTGCATGACGCCATGCGCGGGTACAAGGAAATCCACCTGCGCGCCATGAAGCTTCTGGCCCCTGGCGGCATTCTTTCCACCTTCTGCTGCTCCCACCATGCCGGCACGGGCCTGTTCCGGGAGAGCATTCTGGAAGCGGCCATAGACGCCCCAGCCACCCTGCGTCTGATACAGCAACACGGACAGAGGCCGGACCATCCTGTCCTGCTGAACATTCCTGAAACGGAGTACCTTAAGGGTTTTACTTATGAGCTGCTTCCGGGACGATAATATTGTTATAATTACAACATCTATCCCTCTTCCCCTTGAAGGTAACCAACAACGTTGTTTTTTTCTCAAAAAAAACAATCGTTTAAATGAAAAAAAAAGCTTGTAACTCCAGCACTCCTCACCTATATTGCGTTTCGAGCAGGTGAGCGCTCGTTAAAAAAGCTCTCTGGGTTCGCAAGGACCCAGTTTCATAGGGTAGTTGGGGCGCCCCGGTCGTTTTACGACCGGGGCGACTTTCTTTTTCGGGGAATGCCGGGATTTGCATCTTTTCAAGCCGGCGGTTTTATAGTAAAGTAAACATTGTAACAACCTTTTCCCTTCCATGCACCCTGCCGTAGAACAAATCCGCCAATACCTGCAACTGATTGCCCTTCAATTTGTCCAACATCCGGAACAGGCGGAGTTGCGCGTTGCCGAATCCCCCCAGGGCGACGCCGTGCGCTTCCGGCTGATTTTGGAAAAGACGGATGTGGCCCGCATCATCGGGCGCAACGGCATGACCGCTTCCGCCATCCGCTCTCTGGCCAAGGCGGCAGGGGAGAAGAACGGCATCAAGGTCATCGTGCACATGCTTTCCCATGAGGAAGCCGCCGAACAGGCCTGAATGCCCTGCCCCGTACAGCAAAATTGACAAAGCCGGAGGGAACCCCGTTCCTCCCGGCTTTTTCTTTTGAGCGTATGTGTACTTCCGCGCGATGGCTATAGCTCCACGTCCAGCACCAGGGCCAGCAGATTGAAGGGACCCGGTTTCTCCACACGGAGGGCGAACGCAGCCTGTTCATCCGTACCGTAGTTGTGGGTGAGCCTGACATAACCGGAGTACGGAGCCTCCGCTCCATATCTGCCGGGCTGGAAGTGCCGCCACGCGCCGGGAGCCCCCGTGCCGTACAGGAATTGCAGGGAGCTTTCATGCAGAAGCGCCCTGGCGCCCAGTTGTTTTTTCAGCCTGCCGAGCGTCTCCAGACTTTCAAGGGGCATCGTTCTCACCTCGGCCGGGGCGGCCATCCCTACCCTGACGGTTTCCCCTTCCCTGTTTTCCGGGCACAGCGCATTCCCTTCCCCGTCTATCAGGATGGAGGAGCAGGAGCCGTTCCCGTCCATCAGGACCGCTTCGCATCCGGCCAGATGCCGGAGCCCGCCAAGGCGGCCATCCCGGATGACTGCCTCCATGCAGGCGTCCAGATATTCGTTGCCTTCCGCCATGCATTCCACCGTGATGCACGCATGTTCTCCCTCTCCCCGTGCCACGGTGAACCAGACTTCCTCATCCTGCGTGTTCCCGGAACCCCGCAGGGAGGCCACGGACAGAATGCGGCCGTGCTCCAGGCGGTGGGCATGCCACGCCACGATGTTCTGTTCCCTGTTCAGGGTCATGCAGACCGCGCTGCCGTCCTTCAGCACGCACCAGACGTGAAATGCCGTGCTGCGCTGAATGGTCCAGTCCACAATGCCCTCCGTCAGAAGATGGTCGGAAAGAAGGCTCACGTCCCGCGTGAGAAAGCCGTCCGCCTCCAGGGAATAAAAAAACTCCCGCACCTTCCTGCCCCCCTGCTGGACGAACAGCAGGCTGTTTTCTACGGTCAGCGCGTCCAGCAGGGAGGAGCCCACGCCGGAATGGCGTTCGAATTCCGCATTATTTGCATTGATTCCCGTGGAGTCGGACGCCCGGAGCCGCCATTCCCCTTCGCTGGTGCCGATCATCAGGCCTCGAAGGGAGGATATCCACGCGATTCTGTTCTGCTGGGAGGCCGCCATGGTCAGAATCATGGGGGAGTCTGCCGGTATGCCGGGAATAAATGAGGAAAAGTCATCCACCCTGCTGGCCCACAGGGTCTGCGGCTGGCCCGGAGTGCTGCCGAACCAGAGGCGTCCCTGGGAAAATTCAATGGTGCACGGGTAGCCGTTCCTGATCCCGAAGGCCCCAAAGGACCAGTCGCTGGTATCATAGTCGTACAGCATGCGGCCCGGCATGTGCAGGGCGTTGCGCACATGCACGCACCGCGGGGAAACATACTCCTCCACCACGAATTCATGGTCGTATGAACAGGATTCCGACCGCAGTTCCGGAATTCCCGTGGAAGAGCCGTTTTTATAGGACATCAGCCGGAGGGTGTAGAAGGAGAAACCTTCTTCATTACCGCTCAGGGCGAAGTTGTTCCTGAATCCCTCCTTCTGGTAGAAGCTCTTGACGGAGTGCCAGACGAGGGAGGGCTCATTGGGCAGGTAGTTGGAGCCGTCCAGGTACGCCCGGCGCACCTCCCATTCCGCGTCCCATGTTCCGGTGGTTTCCACCGTCCATGCTCCGCTGACGAACGTGTATGTGCAGGCATCCGCGCCTTTTTCAAAGAAGGAGGTGTACTGTTCCGGAGAATTCTTCCCCGCCACATAGTCCACATCCTTCCTGAACGGGCGGATGCAGGTGTAGGCATTCCGCCATCCGTTTTTCCCGTCCATGGAAAAGGTGCCTCCCTTGTAGAAGTTCTGGTTCAGCGTCGCGGTATGGAACAGGGGCATCTGGTCGGCGCGGGCGAAACCTTCATCGTGCCTTCTGGTGATGCGAATGTGTTCCGTGCCCGCCATCTCCGGGGTGAATACGTCTTCATCCGCCGTCACCACCAGCTTGTTCCCGTCCGCGGAAGAGAACACCCGGTATTCGATCTTCACGGAGTTGAGCAGGGAGCTTTCGTAAGGAATGCCGGAAAATTCCAGAGGCTTCAGCCGCCAGTCGTCGTCGGCATGGCGGGAGAGCGTCATGGGGGGAGTCTCCGGCTCCACGCAGTAAATCACGTCGTTCAACTGCTGCATCCGGAGGTTCCTGACCTGCACGTCGCTCTTCCAGGGAGAGACGGTTTCCAGGACATTTCCCTCCGTATCCAGCAAGGGCGCGCCGTCCTTGAAGTAGCGGACGTAGCCGCGGCCCAGCTCCAGCATGAACTGGACGCCCGTGGAGTATTTGAAGGAAACCAGCCTCACCATGCCTTCCGTGCCGCCGGCACGGGCGACCAGGCGCGTGCCGGGCCTGCGCCTGATGCCGCCGAAGGGAGTGACCAGAAAATTCGTCAGGCGGGAGGCTCCGCGCGCCACGGGGTCCAGGTCCGCGCGGCCGGAAAGCCACGGACTTAATTCTCCCGCCGTGAAACTGAGCCGTTGTAATACTTGCTTTGCCATATTCCCCCCACGGAAACAGGGAGGAAGAGGCGCGGTCAAGACGCCGGAAAGGTGCTGCCCCTTCCGGCACCATTTCTACAGGGCGATGGCCCAGAGGACTTTCAGGTAGCGTCCTTCCGGGTAGGTGCTCAGATAGGGATGGTCCCAGCCGGGGCCGGTCATGCCCATGATCTGGAGTTTGCGCCCCTGCCGCTGGGCCGCCTTGACGACGGTCTGCTCAAATTCGGAGGGGGAAAGGAGTCCGGAACAGGAGCAGGTGACGAAGAGGCCGCCCGGCCTGACACACTGGAGCCCCAGCATGTTCAGATCATGGTATTTTTTGATTCCTTCCTCAAAGCCGTCACGGCCGATGATGAATTTGGGCGGGTCCAGCAGCACGGCATCAAACAGACGTCCGTTGCGCACCATCTGGCGCGCGTAGACAAAGGCGTCCGCATGTACGAAGTCGATTCGCTGCTGATTGATATTGCCATTCCTCTTCGCCATGGCGATGGCCTTTTCATCCAGGTCCACGCCCGTGACTTCCGCCGCTCCTCCCAGCATCTTGGCGGCAATGGAGAATCCGCCGCTGTAGCAGCACAGGTCCAGCACCGTAGCCCCCTTCACCAGGGAGGCGAACTTGAGGCGGTTGTCCCGCTGGTCGCAGAAAAAGCCCGTCTTGTGCCCCTGGGCGAAGTCCACTTCATACGTGATGCCGTTTTCTACAATCTTCACCAGCTTGACGGGAGCGGAGGATTCCGGCGCGTCTTCCGGGCGGATGCCCTCCATGCGGGCGATTCCCTCGTCCGCCTGAATCACATGCCTTCCGGTGCCGCACAGGCGGTGCAGCAGAGGAAGCCAGCGCCCCAGCCGCTGCCAGACGGCCAGCGTGCTTACTTCCAGGCTCAGAACGTCCGCGTAGCGGTCCACGACCAGGCCGCCCACACCGTCGGAATCACCGTGCAGCACGCGGTACGCATTTGTCGTCTCATCCAGGCGCAGGATATCGCGGCGCAGTTTCACGGCGCGTTCCAGAGCGGCATCTAGCTCCAGTTCCCCGAAGACATCGCGGCCGTGGTACACCATGCGCAGGGGGGTGCGGCTCGTTTCGTTCCAGAAGCCGGAGCCGAACAATTCCCCGTTTTTGTCGTACACGTGCACCAGACTCCCCGGTGCTATTTCTCCGCTGACGGAGCCGAGCATGCGGGGGAACACGGCGGGGTTGTACGTAAAGTATTTCAGCTCCACCCACGGGGAAAGCCAACTTTCGCTGCCCTCCGGGGACTTGTTGACAAACAGGTTCTTTTTGGGCGCGGAGCGCGGACGTCCCGCCGGGGGGCGGCGGTCCCTGTAGGAAGGTTTGGAACGGGAGTCGCGCGGATTGCGGGGGCTGCGGGGAGAGTGGGAATCGTTCATGAGATGCGGGAAAGAAATGTTGGATCTGCGGCATAGCGGGCCACGGCCAGCTCAACGGCTTCCTGGTACGGCCTCACGGGACGGCCCAGCAGGGAAGCCAGCCGTCCGGAGGACATGGCGGTATGCCTGGGCCGAGCATCCCTGAAACCCGCCTGTTCGTCGAGCTTTTGTTCCGCCACGGGCGGCAGCTCATGCAGAAGCCCGTGCTTCACCGCGCTTTCCAGGGCCGCCAGCGCGTACCCGTGCCATGAGACCGGCTCCCCGGACTGGCACAGGTGCAGGATTCCCGCCGCGTCGCTCTCATAGGCCAGAAAGCGGAGCCATTCGCACAAATCCTCAATCCACGCGGGGAGGGACCATTTGTCCGCCACGGCGGCCAGGGCCTGCCCGTTCAGCGCGCGCCGGAGCATCATCTCCGGGAAGGAGGGGCGGGTGGGATTGCCGAACACCCAAGAAACGCGGGCCACCAGGGCTTCCGGCATTTCCTCCCGTACGCGGAGCTCCGCCTCCAGCTTGGATTCCCCATATACGTTCACGGGGCGGCATTTGTCCGCCTCCGTCTTCAGGCCGGGCCGGCGGCCGTCCAGAACGTAGTCCGTGCTCAGGTGGATGAAGCGCATGCCCTCCAGGCGGCACAGGCGCGCCATCAGCTCCGGCGCCATGGCATTCACCCGGTGCGCGGTTACCGGATCGTCCAGGCAGGCTTCCAGCCCGCTTACCGCCGCGCAGTTGATGACGTGCGTAGCTCCGGAAGAAAGAAGAAATTTTTTCAGCGCGGACAAGTCCTCCAAATCGCAGGTATTGCGCCCGCAGGCAACCACTTCCGCTCCTGCATCCCGCAGGTGTTCCACCAGGCGGCTCCCCACACGGCCTCCGGCCCCGAATACCAATGTTCTGGACATGCGCACAGCCTACCCGCTGTCCCTCTAAAATCCAGTGAAAACCTCTTTTCATCGTGACAAAAAACCAAAAGCTGATTCAATGAATATTGTGTTTTACTATGAATATTCTTTAACGGCTTGCGGCCCTCTCAATGCCAGGGCCGCGGAAGTATGCAGGAAAGGGGCTCTCATCAGGACGGAGGAAGGCGGCTACGGCTGCATCCAGCCCTGGCCGGAGCTGGGGGATCATTCCCTGCAGGAGGAACTGGACGCGCTCAGGAAAGGTAATCCGCTGCCCCTGGGCAAACGGGCCCTGGAATGCGCGCAGGTGGACGGGGAGGCGCGCGCCGCCGGCGTCAGCCTGTTCTCCGGCCTCCACATTCCGGCCAGCCATGCCACCCTTCCCAGCTGCGTCAGCCCGGCCACTATCAGAATCATGGAAACGAAAGGCTTCAAGGCGGGAAAGATCAAGGCAAGCTCCAATCCGGCGGCAGCCCTGGAACGGCTGACCATGCTGGCCTCCATGGTTCCTTCCTGGCGCTGGCGGCTGGACTTCAACGGCTCCCTGGACGGAAACGAGGCGCTCCAGTTCTGGAAATCCCTGCCGCACCACCTCAAGAGCCGGATAGATTTCATTGAAGACCCCTGCCCCTTCTCCGTTCCCGGCTGGGAACGCCTGGTGAATGCGGGCGTGCCGCTGGCCCTGGATATGGGAACAGACACAGAGCACCAGCCCTCCATCACGGCGGACCTGCCTGTCACGCGTATCGTCAAGCCGGCGCGGGAGGCCACGCCCGGGGACCTTAATGATCCCCCCGTATTCACCACCGTCATGGACCACCCCGTGGGGCAGTTGTGGGCCGTTTATCAGGCGGCGGACTATTACCGCGACGCTCTTCCCACGGAGATTCCGCTCTGCGGCCTGTGCACCCACCTCCTGTTTGAACCGGATCCGTTCATCGACCAGATGGGAGGCATGAATCCGCAGGTAGCCGTTCCCGCCGGAACGGGGCTGGGTTTTGACGGCATGCTGGAAGCCCTGCCCTGGAAGAAGCTCTGAACGGAGGACGCCCGTTTCCCATCCTTCCCCCTGATCTTCTTTTTCCTTCCGCCTTCTCCCGGCGGACGCCGCATGCAAAAAGGCATGGAGCCGCAACGGTTCCATGCCTTTCTTTTCCGCCTCTGTTTCAGAATTTCACGGTTTCCGGCCTGGGTCCGTGGAAAATTTCAGACCGGGGAATTCCTTTACGTTGCAGCCGGGCGTTTTGGGATTCACCTGCACCGGGACGAAGGTGAACATCCAGCGGCGGGTGCTGTTGTTGTTCGGGCTTTTTACCAGAACGTGGTTCCAGCCTTTCTTGAGGGTAATCATGGCAGGTTCACGGAAATGGTAGTTTTCATCCACCATCACGCCGCCATTGCGCGGCCTGGCCCACTTGGGAGGCTCAATTTCCTTTCCGTTGACGAAGAACCTGGGATTCGCATGGAACCACTTGCCCGGCACGCTGGCGGGGCCGTTGCGCCAGTCCGACGTGGCCCAGGTGTGGCCGCTCACCCAGAAGGGGACCGTCTGGGCCTTGGGGGAATAAATGTAGGTCTGCGCGTAATAGGTATGGTTCTTGTGCGGGAAGGCCCCCATTTTCGCTCCGTTGAACAGCGTCGGGAAATCGCAGTAATGCTTGAAGATGACAGTGGCGCCGGTGTAGTCGTCCTTGGACCATGTGTAGGTGACACCGCCAATTTCATAGGAATCCTTCATTTTTCCGCTCTTGACGTCTTCCTCCGGACCAAATTCCGTTTCCGTCTTCCCTCCGTGGGGAATGGGCCCCAACAGCTTCCACGGAATGTTCGCCTGGCGCACGTAGTTGAACTCCTTGTTTACGAAGAAGCGGTCCCGGATGGCGAGCACGCGGTTTTCATAGTCCGCAAAGCCTTTCAGGAGCGGATCCCCCTGCACGGGAAGGTTGGAGAAGTATTTCATGTACTCGTCCTGGTTGGGGTCCCTCTGAAACTTTTCATGCGGATTGTTCCACAGGGGTTCCGAAACGAAAGCCATGCCGGCGTAAACGGGCGTCTGGAGGACCTGGTTGCGCGGGTCCGTAATCTCCAGGTCCGGCCATGAGCAGAGGATCATGCCCAGCCCTTCAGCATTCTGGAACGGGCATGCCCGGCGGAAGTACATGGTCATGGCCGTTTCAAACGGATCAATGTGGTTCAGGTAGGTTTCCAGGGAATCGATATACTTCGACCCGTCGGTAGGCCATGCCCGGCGGTTCTGGCGTCCGGACCACAGGTGCTGGATGGAGCCGTTATAGCCCTTCGGATTCAGGCCGGGCTGCCACCTCATGGGCGTGCGCCCGCAGGACTCCACCGCATGGATGTATTCTTTCAGAATGTCATCGTTCACCTGCTCGTCCTTGCCGTGGGCCTCGTCCGTGCCGATGTGGATGATGGGCATCTTTTCCTTGGGAACCAGGGAGCACATCTCCTTGATCAGGGCCACCAGGGCCTTGGTGGCCTTTTCATCGCTCATCTTCACGTTGAGCGCCTTCCGGAAGGCCTGGCTGTGCCCCGGCATGTCCATCTCCGGAATCAGCAGAATATTGCGCAGGCGGCAGTATTCCACCAGCTGCTTGAACTCCTTCTGCGTATAAAACTTGCCGGGCATGCGCGTGAAGTTCTTCGGATCGTTCAGTTCCGGATAAATTTTGGATTCCAGCCGCCAGCCTGGATGCTCCGTGAAATGAAAATGGTACACGTTCAGCTTGAGCTGGCCCATGGAGTCCAGTTCCTGGGCGATCAGGGGCAGCGGCATGTAATTACGGCCCACGTCGTTCATGAATCCGCGGACCTCAAAATCCGGCCAGTCCACGATGTCGCAGGCGGCAATCGTCGTTTTCCCGTCCCGGCGCAGAAGAAGCTGTTCCAGGGTTTTCAGTCCGTAATAAAAACCTTTGGTGTCCCTGGCCGTGATCAGGGCCCCGCCGGGAGTCACCCGCAGGGAATAGGCCTCTTCCTTCAATTTGGGATTTTCCGTGCCGGCCTTCACGTCTCCCTGCACGAATTTGACGGCAAACGCCCCCTCCTGGGAAACCTGCACCCCGTGGCCGGCCAGGAAGGACTTCAGCTCGGACACGATAAACTTCATTTGTTCCGGATAGGAAGTACGGGCTGGCGCCGGGGCCTGGATGCGCACGGACTGGACGGGGACCGCCCTGCCGCTCCACTTCACCTGCTGGGGCATGGGGACCAGCGGCGGCCGGTCCGCCGGGAACATCCGGTAATTGGGGCCGTTGGCGGGGAAGGCGGGAGCCGTGTCCTGCCCCAGAACGCCGCCGACCGCCAGACAAAGGCAGATAACTGGCAATATAAAGGATTTCATACGACGCATGATACATATCCGGGAAAAACGTTCCTGTCAAACTTCAGCGTCATTCCGGCCCGGTTTTGCAAAAAGACCAGAGCTTTTATTCCGAAACGGGAGTGGCCGCCGCTGGCAGGCTGTCTTCCACTTCCCCGGTCACGCCGTCAATGGCCACGCCGCGGCGCACGGCATAAAGCCCGGCCTCATCCCCGCTTTTTCCGGATACGAACGCCCAGTAATAGGACTTCCGGTCATGGTAGCACGCCCATTCCCCGCCAACGCCGGGGCGGACCTCCATCAGGAGGGAATAGGAGTCCGCTGGAGAAACCGTGAATCCGCGCGGGGTCTCCAGGCCGGCAGACGGGAAGGAGCAGATTTTTCCCCTCCAGACCAGTTCCAGAGGCGAGGACGACAACAGGCCGTCCGCCAGATGGCTGGCCGCCAGCATCTGGTGCGCTCCGAACATGGGAAGGCAGGACACACAAAGGGACAGGGAGCAACAGGCACCGGCGCTCAGAAAAAAACGAAGGGGAAAAGACATGGGCGTGCTTCGAGAAATTGCGGAAAGGAATCAACTCCCAAACGCTTCCCCAGTCAATTAAAAAGCCGCCGATTTCCGGGAAAGAAGGAAGAATGCCTGCACGGCGCGGAAGACGGGCCTTTCATGCGGCGGCTGGAAATGAAGCGGAGCCTTCCCGGCCCGGACAGGGGGGCCGCTTGACATCCCTTTTTTACACTCCTATAGTTTGCACTCCGTTGAAAGAAAAGCCGGAGTCATGACAGCCCAGTCACGCAACATCTCGGAATTGGAAAACGCATCCGTCTGGCGTCTTCTGGTCCAGTATTCCCTGCCCTCCATCGCAGGCATGGTGGTGTACTCCCTGTACAACATTATTGACAGCGTGTTCATCGGCCACGGCGTGGGGCCGCTTGCCCTTTCCGGCCTGGCGGTCACCTTCCCCATCATGAACCTGACTTTCGCCCTGGGAACGCTGGTGGGCATAGGCGGTGCGGCCATCAGCTCCATCAGACTGGGAAAGAAGGACCCGGAGGGGACGGAACATACGCTGGGGAACGTCCTGGTCCTGAGCCTGATCGCCTCCGTGGTGCTCGCTGTTCCCACACTGATCTTCCTCAAGGAAATTCTGGCCGCCTTCGGAGCCAGCGGGCAAACCCTGGCCTACGGGTATGACTTCATGCTGGTCACCCTGCTGGGGCTCCCCGTCACATACGTCTTTTTCAATCTCAATCACGTGATGAGGGCCACGGGCTATCCGAAAAAGGCCATGGGCTCCACCCTGCTTTCCGTAGGCATCAACATTGTTCTGGCGCCAATCTTTATCTTCTGGTTCAAGTGGGGCATCACCGGAGCGGCGTTCGCCACATTGATCGCCCAGATTGCCGGCATGGCGCGCGTGCTCATCCATTTTTCAGACAAATCCAGCGCCGTCCATTTCCGCCGCGGCATCTGGAACCTGAAAAGAGCCATCGTTACCGGCATTCTGTCCATTGGGCTGGCTCCGTGTCTGGTGAATGTGTGCGGCAGTGCGGTGGCCATTGCCATCAACAGGCAGCTTGCGGACCACGGCGGGGACCTGGCCATAGGCGCCTTCGGCATCATCAACCGGATTCTCATCCTGTTTGCCATGCTCGTCATCGGCCTCACGCAGGGCATGCAGCCCATCATCGGCTACAATCACGGAGCCATGAAGCCGGACCGGGTGTTGCTCACGCTGAAATACGGGATCATTACGGGCACGGCGTTCACTACGGCGGGCTTCCTGGCCTGCATGTTTTTTTCCCACGGCATTGCCGCCCTCTTTACGGATGACGCACAACTGATCAGCCTGGCCGCGGGCGGGCTCAAGATCGTCATTCTGGCCTTTCCGCTCATCGGCAGCCAGATCGTCATCGGGAACTTTTTCCAGGCCATCGGCAAGGCAAGGCTGGCCATTTTCCTCTCCCTCACCCGCCAGATGCTGTTCCTGCTGCCGTTCCTGCTGATTTTACCGGGGTTCTGGGGACAGACGGGCGTATGGGCGTCCATGCCGCTGGCGGACGTTCTTTCCTCCATCGTCACCCTGTGGTTCATCCGCAGGTTCTTGAAATATTACCGCGGGAAAAACCGGGAATACCTGGCGCAGCCTGCCGGGCAGGTCTAACATTTCCGGCGCTCCTTTTGAGTCCTTTTTAAAGGACATGATACTGGCAGTATGCCTAACGCGCCGCGTTTTACGGACTCTATTTCGATGAGGGCCCCCTAGGAATGAGGCGGAAAGCCCGGACCTTTTCATGGCGTCCTCACAACCGCCTCCGCTCCACCGCGGCGGAAAAAGACAAATGCGGAAAAATTATTCTGCCCAAACTCACAGAGACGATGAAAAACGGAATCATGATGCAATACTTTGAGTGGAACCTGCCCAACGACGGACAGTTCTGGAACAAACTGAAGGAAGACGCCCCCCATCTGGAGGAAATAGGGGTGACGGCCGTCTGGATTCCGCCGGCCTACAAGGGCAAGGAACAGAACGACGTGGGATACGGCACCTACGACTTGTTTGACCTGGGGGAATTCGACCAGAAAAACACCGTGCGCACCAAGTATGGCACCAAGCAGGAGCTCCAGGACGCCATCAAGGCCCTGCACGACCACCATGTGGATGTTTACCTGGACGCCGTGATGAACCACAAGGCCGGAGCAGACTATACGGAAAAGTTCATGGCCAAGGAAGTGGACGAGAACAACCGGGAGGAGGAAACCACGGACGCCTACGAAATTGAAGGCTGGACCGGATTTAATTTCCCCGGCCGCGGAGACAAGTATTCCGACTTCAAATGGCACTGGTACCACTTTACCGGCACGGATTACGACAATAAAACGGGCAAAACCACCGTGTTCAAGATCATGGGGGACGGGAAGGACTGGAGCAGCGGCGTGGATGACGAAAATGGAAATTACGACTACCTCATGTTCGCCAACCTGGACTTCGACCACCCGGAAGTGGTGAAGGAAATGGAAAAATGGGGCGTATGGGTCTCCCGCGAACTTGACCTGGACGGCATGAGGCTGGACGCCATCAAGCATATCAACGACGAATTTATCAAGAAGTTCCTGGCCGCCGTCCGCAAGGAACGGGGAGAGGACTTCTACGCCGTGGGGGAATACTGGAAGCAGGACCTGGATTCCCTGGACGAATACCTGAAGGAGGAACGCTACAAGGTGGACCTTTTCGACGTGCCCCTGCACTACAACATGTACCAGGCTTCCGAACACGGCCGGGATTACGACCTGACCAAGATTCTGGACGGCACGCTGGTCCAGAACCACCCCACCTTGGCCGTCACCTTTGTGGACAACCATGACTCCCAGTGGGGCAGTTCCCTGCAATCAGCCGTCAAGGACTGGTTCAAGCCTTCCGCCTACGCGCTGATCCTGCTCATGAAGGACGGCTACCCCTGCATCTTTTACGGGGATTACTACGGTGTCAGCGGCAATCCGCCCGTACACCGCGGCATCATCGACAACCTGCTGGAAATCCGCAAGAACCACGCCTACGGGGAGCAGAATTACTACTTCGACCATCCGAACACCATCGGCTTTACCCGAGTGGGGGACGAACAGCATCCGAAGTCCGGCGTGGCCGTACTCATCTCCAACGGGGAAAACGGGGACAAGGTCATGAACGTGGGCAAGCAGCACGCGGGAGAAACCTGGAAGGAAGCCACCGGAAACGTGGAGGAAACCGTCACCATTGACGACGAAGGCAACGGCCGGTTCATCGTCCACGGCGGCAACGTGGCCGTCTGGATTCCGGAGGATGCTCCCCAGGACCCCAAGCAGGACGCCCGGAAGGACGATGCCGGGGAAGAAAGCTGATCCATTTGCCGCAGGCGGATGAACACCGCCTGACGGGACTTTTTATCGGCGGTCTGGCCCTTCCGGAATTTTCCGGAACGCGGTCAGGCCGTTTTTACTTTAATTACCAGCTTGCGGATGACGCCTTCCCCAATGCACCCGGCATGGGCGTCTTCCGGGAAAAACACGGCGAACTGGCCGGGCCTGACGGTGAAGGAAGTTTCTTCCGCGTCGTCGTAATGCTGCGCATCCTTCTCCTCCTGGAAGGGTTCGGACGGTTTTTCCAGCACGGCGCGCTCCTTCCAGGTAAAGCGTTCTTCCCGTGAAAGAGGTACGTGGATGTCGATGAACTTGTTATGGACCTCCATCCTGGCCTTTTCCAGGGTCTTCATCGCCGTTTCGTTCACCATCACGATCAGGGCATCTTCCGCAAGAACATGAGGCCCCGGCTCCAGAACGGCCGGATCTGCAGCGCGTACGAAGTCGAAAGCCTGCTTGAACAGGGGATTTAATTTTTCATAACGAGCGGAATCGGAAAGAGAGGCAATAATCATGACAAACAATTCTGTTTAAAGGAAACGCCATTCTAATGTACCAGCAGGCCCCGTCAAATCCTTTGGTAAAATCCATTCAATCCCTGTCCTTCAAACATTATTTGAAACAAACAGTCAATATCTTGGAAAGATAAAAGAACGCTCATCGGATTACGAATCCGTGCAAATCCGCAAAAAGGGGGGAATGAAAAGATAACGCCCGTATGGAGAAGCACGATTGTAAAAGACCTGGGCATCGTTAAACTGCATCTCCTTAACTTTTCCCGGAAATAGAGCTTGGTAGTAAGGGACAAAGTGTAAAAATATTTTCTTGACGCCGGATTCGTAATCCGGCATGTTGAGGCAACAGTCATGAAAAAGATACTCTGCACCCTCTGTTTGGGCCTGGTCTCCCTGGCAGCCTCCGTTTCCGCCGCAACCATTGAGCTGATGCCGGAAATCACCGCCATCACCGGCCAGGGCTACAATTCCGCAGGACGTCTTGCCAACAACAATATCACAGCCGCCGACGTCAAGGCATGGCTGGGACCCGCCGGACGCGCGGACGGATGGTACACCACTACCGGAAACGGTGACATGGGCTGGGGCAGCGCTTCCGTCAATACAGCCAACCAGGCTATCAGCCTTCCCAACATGCCCGGTACGGCCGGGGTCTGCGCCGGCCTGAAAATGACCATTGAAAACATCCAGGCTTATTCCGGACTCACTTTCAGCTTCAGCCTGACTCCTCCCGGAACGGGCCCCACGTACACTTATTCCGTCTGGTATGAAACCACGGACGGAGACCTGGTGGAACTTTGCAGGGGAAGCAGGGGCAACAACGCCTCCCAGTGGAACGTTTCCTACGATGTGACCGATGAACAGCTCGCGGCCATGAAGGAAAACGGCAACGGCAAGGTTTACACTGTCATCGGAAGTTCAGGGGGCACCAACGGCAACAGCGGAACCATCCGCGATATTTCGCTGGAAGGCACACTGGCCGTTCCGGAACCAGCAACGGCTTCCCTGAGCCTTTTGGGGCTGGTCGCGCTGATGCTGCGCCGCCGCAGGGTGTAACGGAAATATTCCTCCCGTTTTTCACGGAAAAGGCTGTCCCCCGCGCGGGAGACAGCCTTTTTTGTCGGAGGACCATTCTGGAAAGACGCCCTTCCCCCATGGTCCGCCATCCCCGCAATTTACCTCCTTTCCTCCCCCCTTCGTGTTCCGGGAATCCCCTTTCGTCATGCGCCATGGTAAATGCTTGCCTTTCCATCTTCCCCGGAATATTAGAGTAACTGTAACCATTCCTCAAAACGATGATCAAGCAAAAGCCCAAACTGGGCACTTACAAAGCCTCCCACGACCGCACCCCCAAATATACGGTCAAGCAGGTGGCGGACATGATGGAAATGTCCGCCTACACCATCCGTTATTATGAGAACGTGGGGCTGATTCCCGACGTGGACCGCAGCGGCGGAAACGCCCGCATGTTTTCTGAATACACCCTGGGCTGGCTCCGCCTGGTTCACTGCCTCCGCATGACGGGGCTTCCCATTGAGGAGGTCAAACACTACATCGACCTGTGCCAGGAAGGGGATTCCACCATTCCGGAACGGGCGGAACTCATCTTCAAGCAGGAAAAAAGCCTCAGGAACCAGCTCCGCGTGCTGAAAAAGCAGATGGAAGTGCTGAAATACAAGAAGAAATTCTACCAGGACCTGCTGGAAAACCGCAGGCCGGACAGCTGCAATCCCCTGAACCACGCCCCCGCAAACGAACCGAACATCACGCCGGAGGACTGAACGCGGTTACCGGATGAAATTGGTTCCCACGCGCGGTTCTTCCTCCGGAAGGGGCACTCCCGCCAGCTTTCCCGCTTCAATGCTTTTCAGCAGCCAGGCCATGTTCCGGCCCAGCGTCCTCATGATTTGCAGGCCTTCCAGGTCCTTGAGGACTTCGTCCGGCGTGTTCCCGTGAACCATGTTCCAGTACTGGGAGGAGACGATGGGCATGGAGCTGAACAGCAGGTATTTATTCAACTGGTCAAGCGTGGCGGTGCTCCCCGCCCTGCGGCAGCTGGTGACCGCCGCGCCGGGCTTGCCCCTGAACCGGGCCGATGCGGCATAAAATATCCGGTCCAGGAAGGAGCTCATGTCTCCCGCCGCTGAAGCGAAATGAACGGGGGAACCAAACACGAAGCCGTCGCAGCCCGGGACTTTTTCAAGGAACAGGTTCACGCAGTCATTCCGGAAGCACTTGCCCGTTTTCCGGCATTCCCCGCAGGCGATGCACCCGGCTACCGGATGGCTGCCTATCCAGAAAATTTCCGTTTCCACGCCGCAGCCCTCCAGCGCCCCTGCAACTTCCTTCAGCGCCGTATAGGTACACCCGTGTTCATGGGGGCTTCCATTGACGAGCGCCACTTTCAGCTTTTTTCCGGAGGCGGCGGGAACGGTTTCCGCGGCGGACGCAAAGCCCAGCCCCAGCCCGGCTCCGGCGGCGGCCATGCCCATCTGTTTCAGGCTCGCTCTGCGCGAGATGCTGCTTGAATTATTCATCATGGATGGTCCTATTACAAAAAAGAGGGGGAAAACATCCCCCTCTTTGTCATGATCCGTTTTCTGTTCCGGACGATGCTATTTCCCTCCGGCGGCCTCCGCGTATTCCTTATCCGTCACGGGGCCGCCCCAGATGGTTTTGTTGGAAGCGGCTTTAGGAGTAATGCCGATGTGGACGAATTCGCTGTCCGGAGCCGCTCCGTGCCAGTGCTCCGTATTTGCCGGGATTTCCACCACGCTGCCGGGCTCCAGGCGGCGCGCCTTCCTGCCGCGTTCCTGGTAATAGCCCGAGCCCTCCGTGCAGAACAGCACCTGCCCCACGGAATGGCTGTGCCAGTTGTTGCGCGTGCCGGGGGCAAAGGTGACGTTGTAGGCGGACATGTCGTAGTCCCTGTTGTCCACCATCATGGCCACCCAGGCCTTCCCGGTGAAATTGGCGGGGGCGGGATTGCCCTTCGGGAAAGGGTCGTCCCTTCCGGCGGAGCCGGAAATATTCAGGATGGCGTCCACCTGTTCGTCCGTCAGGCCGTTGTATTTGCCGATGCGGATGTGGGAGTTCAACTGGCTTTCCGTGCCCTTCATGGAGGCCAGAGCCGCAATGGTGGCAAGCTCCCGGGTTTTCCAGTCAAGATTGTCGCGCCCGAAGATGTCGCCGAAGAGGTGGGCTTTCAGGAACTCGTCAATGGCCGGGGCAAACTGGAAAAGCTCGCCCTTGACCGGAGCGCCGCAGAGTTTTGTCTGGTTCTCCGTGCCGAATTCGATGCTCCTGCCAGCCGGAGGGGCTCCGGCTTCCGCACCCTCCCTGTCGTTGATGCCGCGCGCGGCGCGCTCCTTGGACAGCTCCATCAGGGAGCTCAAAGCGTTCAGGCTGCGGGGGAAACCGCAATAGGCATACATCTGGACGAGAACTTCCCTGATCTCGTTCAGGCTGAGTCCGGCGTCCAGCCCCGCGGCCAGGGCGGTTTTGAGTCCGTCCATGTCGCCGCGGGCGGTATGGGCGCTGATGGCGGCAATCTGCCGTTCCTTTGGCGACAGGGCTTCCGTGCTGTTGTTCATGGTCTGTGCTTCCGTGTGGTTCATCAGGAAAAGGAGGGAACAGGCCGTTCCCAGAAGGATTCGTTTCATCAGGCGCATTATTTGTTGATGGTGATTGTGTCATTGACCCACTTGGCCAGGGCGGCCCGGGACGTTCTGATTCCGTCGCCGGCAAAGGCGCCGCCCTTGAGAACGGAGGACTTAGGGCACAGCTTGCGGACCGCGTCCGCGCAGCGCGCCATGCCGCCGCCCCCATGCGTCACAAAGGGAATCACCGTCTTTCCGGAGAGATCATGCCCCGCCAAAAAGGAGGAAACGGGAGGGGCGATCGTGCTCCACCAGTTGGGACTCCCGATGAACACGACGTCGTACTTCCCGAGGTCCTCCACCCGGGCGCTCAATTTCGGCCTGGCTCCTTCCTGAATCTCTTTCTTGGCCTGCACGGTGCATTCCCGGTAATCGGCGGGATAAGGCTTGACAGGCTTGATTTCAAACAAGGTTCCTCCCGTTTCCTTCTGGATCTGGGCGGCCGCGTACTTCGTGTTGCCGCCCCAGGAATAATAGGCGATGAGAATCCTGGACGGTTCCGTGGAAACTTTGGGCTGTTCCTGGGCTGAACATCCCAGCCCGGTCAGGAGTGACGCCGCCACGGCGGCTATGATTGATTTGCTCTTCATGTCTGGTGTTCCGGTGAATGGTTGACCTGTGCACCGGTCCGTACCGGGCCGGTTCATCCGGGGAAAGCCGTACTCCGGCGCTTCCCCTTGTCTCCTGTTTAAAGGTTACAGTTACTGTAAGTCAACAGGATTTCATGAAAAACTTTTTCTCCAGCTTTTCCGGCAAAGATGGAATATTGCCCCATCAAAGGAAAATCCCCATGCTCCTCATTCCGGCATGAGCCGCCCACATTCGTGAAGATCAACGGCTTTCTGCCGGGCAGAAAAAAATTCCACGCCCCGCATGACGCGACGGAACCGCGACCGCATGCTATTTGCCATCAGTACACATCCGGTACGTTATTTTGATCCGTTCATGACCTCCGGCCATTTGGGAAGGCAAGCGGCTTCAGTACCTTTCACTTATCTCCAATTTTGGAAAAGGAAAGGCGGGAGAATAGAGAGAATCCGGGCGGGGACCTATTCCTTTATCCGATCAATATAAACTATTTCCGGTGTGTCCCCGTTGAACTTGAGTCCGTAAAAATTCGTGATTATTTGCGTCCTCACCTGTCCCGCTCTTTTTTTAAGGGTGAGACGGATTTTTGCCACCGCCTCATAATCAAATAAATTGTTGTCTTCCGCCTTGTTTGCCTTCACATCCAACAAATCCGTGGCAAAAATTTCATAAGGGCGGGTATGGTTTTTTATATCTTTCCTGATAAAAGACTTTTCCACCTGCCCTTTATCAAAATATTTAAAAATGCGGTCCCCGAAACATGCCATCTGTCCCTCTACATCTCCGATGTTCGTGAAACGGCAATGATTTTCAACCAGTTCACGTACTTTCTTTTCCTTGTTTTGGGAAAGGTCCACAACAGAAAGAACGGTTTCAGCCGGTTGTTGAGGCTCTGCCGAGCCTGCCACAGAAGTCCGGGATGGAGGAGGAGAAACTGAAGTCCCGTTATAGTTCAAATGTTCTATATGAAGAAGATGATCTACATGTAAAAAAGGAAAACTTATCACTCCGCCAATAATGGACAACCATCCCAGGCCTTTTGCACTTATAAAATCCATAAATCGTATTTGTCTTTTGGGATTGAGCTGAAATTTCGCATGATGGAACCATATTTTAAACAATAAGTCAAACTTCAACACTCAACAGGGTCGGCAGGATTCCGTTTCCAGCACGTTCCCGCAACTCCCATTTCTTTATCAACTTCCAATGTTGACCATTCCGCGCAGGCAGGGAAAAATCCGGCATTCAATTTTTTCCCAGCCCCGGAAATCATGAAGAATGACCGGACCCTGTAAAATCCGGGATAGGGAATATTCAACGGGGTTGCCCCGCTAGCGGAACAGCCCCGTTTCCCAGGGAATTTTCCGGAGCATCATACCTTCTTTCTCTTCCCAGCCGTCAGGCGGAAGAAGAGGGGAACCAGGAAAACGGCCAGCACCGTGGCGGTGATGATGCCGCCCAGCACGCCCGTGCCCACGGCCTGCTGCGCTCCGGCGCCCGCGCCGCGCGCAAAGGCAAGCGGAATGACGCCCGCGCCGAATGCCAGGGAGGTCATCAGGATGGGGCGCAGGCGCAGCTTGGCCGCCGTTACCGTGGCCTCCATTATTCCCATGCCGTCGCGGTACAGTTCCTTGGCCACTTCCACGATCAGAATGGCATTCTTGGCGGAAAGGCCGATGGTGGTGATGAGGCCCACCTTGAAGTAGATGTCATTGGGCATGTCCCGCAGGAAGACGGCGAGCAGCGCCCCGATGAGCCCCAGCGGAACCACCAGGATGACGGCGAAGGGGATGGACCAGCTTTCATACAGCGCGGCCAGCACTAGGAACACGATGAGGATGGAAAGCCCGAACAGGAGGGAGGCTTGGGAGCCGGCCTGCTGTTCCTCATACGACTGCCCCGTCCATTCAAAGCCGATCCCCGGAGGCAGGGAGGAGGCAATCCGCTCCATGGTCTTCATGGCGTCCCCACTGCTTTTGCCGGGAGCGGCGGAGCCGTTGATGGTGAAGGAGGGATAGTTATTGTACCGGGTGAGCTGTGGCGGTCCGGCCGTCCATTCCAGATCGACGAAGGAGGAGAGCGGCAGGAGGCTGCCCGCTTCATTGCGCACGTGCAGGTCTTCAATGTCGTCCCCGCTCAGGCGGCTCTTCCCGTCCGCCTGGATGATGATGCGGCGCACCTGGCTGCCGTGCATGAAGTCCCCCACATAACTGGAGCCGAACATGACCGCCAGGGAGTTGCTGATTTCCGTCATGGGCACGCCCATGGAAAAGGCCTTGTCCCTGTCAATGGAGACGTCCAGGCGCGGCGTGTCCGCCTGGCCCATGAAGTGGACGTCCGCCAGGCTGGGGTCCGCAGCGGCCCGGCTGAGCAACTCCTCGCGGGCTTCCACCAGGCGTTCGTAGCCGATGGCGCCGTGGTCCTGGAGCCGGAAGTCGAACCCGGAGGAGTTCCCCAGTTCCGGCAGGGCCGGCACGTTCATGGCCAGGACAAACATCTGGGGGTCGCTCATGAAGCGGCCATTGATCCGGTTGACGATTTCACCGACGCCCAGGGCCGGGTCCGTGCGCTCGCTCCAGTCCTTCAGGCCGACGAAGAGCATGGCCATGTTCGTCCCGCTGCCGAAGAAGCTGAAGCCGCCCACGGAATAGACGTGCTTCACCGGTTCGTTCTTCATCAGGTAGTCTTCCACGTCGCGCAGGCGGGCGCTCGTTTCTTCCTGAAGGGTGCCGGGCGGCAGAGAGACAAGCACCATGCAGCTCCCCTGGTCCTCTTCCGGAAGGAAGGAGGAAGGCAGCGTGAGGTACAGGTATCCGGCCCCGGCAATGACGAGGACGTACACGAAGAGGGAACGGACGGGCCGCCGGATGATGCCGGAGACGGTTTTTCCATAGCGTTCCGTGGAGCGGTTGATCGTTCTGTTGAACCAGCCGAAGAAGCCCCTCTTGTCCTGATGCTCCACGGAAGAGGGTTTCAGCATGGCGGCGCAGAGCGCGGGCGTCAGGGAAAGGGCCAGGAACGCGGAGAAGGAGATGGAAACGATCAGGGTTACGGAGAACTGCCGGTAGATATTGCCCACGGCCCCGCTGAAGAAGGCCATCGGGATGAACACGGACACCAGCACCGCGGTAATGCCCACGATGGCGCCCCCGATCTGCTTCATGGCCTTGATGGTGGCCTGCCGGGCGTCCAGACCCTCCTCCTGCATGATGCGCTCCACGTTTTCCACGACGACAATGGCGTCGTCCACCAGGATGCCGATGCTGAGCACCATGCCGAACATGGTGAGCATGTTGACGGAGAATCCGGAAATCCACATGACGGCGAAGGTTCCCAGCAGGGCTACGGGAACGACGAGCGTCGGAATCAGCGTGGCCCGGAAGTTCTGGAGGAACAGGAACATGACCAGGAACACCAGGCCGATGGCTTCCAGCAGCGTGGAGACCACCTTCTGGATGGAAATTTCCACAAAGTGGGTGGTCTCATACGGGATTTGGTAGGAAACGCCGGGAGGAAAATCCTTGGACAGTTCGTCCATCTTGTCCCTCAGCAGCCCCATGGTTTCCACGGCGTTGGAGCCGGGGGCCATCTTGATGGCCATGCCGGTGGCGGCCAGTCCGTTGCACCGGGAGAAGAAGGAGTAATTGTTGGCGCCCAGTTCTACGCGCGCCACGTCCCCCAGCTTGACGGAGGAGCCGTCCGGGAGCGTTCTCAGCGCAATGGCTTCGAAGTCTTCCGGCGTGTGCAATTCCTCGCTGGCCACCACGCTGGCGTTGATCGGCGCGTTTTTGGAGACCGCCGCGCCGCCGATGTCCCCGATGATGATGCGCTCGCTCTGGGAAGCTACGGCGCTGACGATGTCCGTAGGCGTAAGCCGGAGGGCTTCCAGCTTTTCCGGATCAGGCCAGATGCGCATGGACATTTCCGCCCCGAACAGCTCCACGCGGCCCACGCCCTTCACGCGCTTCAATTCAGGAATGAGGCGGGCGGAGGCAAGTTCCCCCAGCTCCGTGCCGTCCAGCGCCCCGTCGGAGGACAGGGAAATGACGGCCTGAATGTTGTTGGAGGATTTTTCCACGAACACCCCTTCCCGGCGTACGGATTCCGGCAGGCGGGATTCCACGATTTTCAGGCGGTTCTGCACTTCCACGGCGGCAATGTCAGGGTCCGTCCCCTGCTGGAAGGTGACGGCTATTTCCACCATGCCGTTGGAGTCGCTGGTGGCGGACATGTACAGCAAGTCCGGCGCGCCGTTGATTTCCTTCTCAATGACGGCGGTAACGGCCTCCTCCGTAATTTGGGCGGAGGCCCCCGGATAAGTGGTGCGGATGGTGATGACGGGCGGTGCGATGTCCGGGTACTGCGCCACGGGCAGCATGGGAAGGGCCAGCAGGCCGACCAGGGAGATCAGCAGGGCCACCACCCACGCGAAAATGGGACGGTTAATGAAAAAGTCAGGCATGGTCTGGCGGTCAGTTGGAGTTTTCCAGAGGAGCGGCCTCTTCCTTCACGCTCACTTTCATTCCGGGCCGGAGGAACATTGTCTTGCTGGTGACCACCCTGTCCCCGTCCTTCAGGCCGGAGGTGACCAGCCATCTCTTTTCATTCATGGTTTCCGTTGTCACCGGGCGGCTTTCCAGAATGCCGTCCTTCCCGACGACCAGGACGGAGGCGCCCTGCGCCGTGCGCATCACGGAATCCCGCGGCACGGAAAAGACATGGTTGCGGACGGCCTTGTCAAAGACCAAGCGCACGTAGCTTCCGGGAAGCAGTTCGTGGTCCGGGTTGGGGAACTGCGCCCTCATTTCAATGGTGTCCGTGCCGGGGTCCACCGCCATGTCCGAGAAGAAGAAATGGCCCTTATGCGGGTATTCCTCTCCGTTGGGGAGCAGCAGCCGGACCTTGATTTCTTCCAGCGGTATTTCCTTCCACAGGCCGGAAAGAATGGCCCTGCGGAGCCTGCTGCGCTGGGAGGCGGGGGAACTGAAACGGACGTAGATGGGGTCTATCTGTTCCACCGTGGTCAGGTGGGTGAACCCGTTCTGGTCCACCAGCGCCCCCTTGGTGACCAGGGCGCGGCGCACGCGCCCGGAAATGGGGGCCGTCACATTGGTGTATTCCAGGTCCAGCCGGGCCCGTTCCAGGGCGGCCTTCGCCGCGGCGTATTCCGCACGGGCGCGGGCTTCCTCCGCCACGGACTGCGTGTGCTCCCGGCCGCTCACGGCCCCCTTGGAAACCAGGGCGGAATACCTTTTGGCCTTGTCCTGCGCGTCCGTCAGTACGGCCTGCGCGCGGTCAAGGGCGGCCTTGCACTCGTCCAGCGCCGCCTGAAGCGGCTCCGGTTCAATCTTGAACAGCAGGTCGCCCTGTTTGACGTTCTGCCCTTCCTGGTAAAAGCGTTCCTGAATGATGCCGGTGACGCGTGCGCGCACCTCCGCCTGAAGGAAGGCCTCCATGCGGCCGGGCAGATTGGAGGTGACGGGGATTTCCTCCCCGCGCACCGTCATCACCGTCACTTCGGGTTCCGGCATCATCATGGGGTCCTGCACGCTTCCGTCGTCCCG
The DNA here is from genome assembly GCF_036417355.1 of Akkermansia sp. RCC_12PD. Taxonomy (NCBI): domain Bacteria; kingdom Pseudomonadati; phylum Verrucomicrobiota; class Verrucomicrobiia; order Verrucomicrobiales; family Akkermansiaceae; genus Akkermansia; species Akkermansia sp. RCC_12PD. The sequence continues at coordinate 2,824,644 of NZ_CP143889.1, forward strand.
GCAGGAAGAGAGGAGAGGCCCCGCGGCAAGAAATAAAGAGAAAATAAATTGGGATTTCATTTGGCAAACAAGGTTGAACATGCCGGGAAAAGGATACTTGTCATGCACTCTTTTTCCATGGATCATGCAGTGAGGTCTATGCTATAAACCCTCCCATAATAGGAGGGTCAACACGAAATTCCGCAATGCAAAATTTTCCCTTTGCGCAGGAAGGTATTTTGAAGCCTAATCTTTATAAAAACGGTAACTAAGGAATTATATAAACTACTGTTTAATAATTTATTATATTTCTCCATAAAATTCATGCCGGGTACTTTCTCCCCCTTTTAAACTATTTCTGCCATACATGGACAAAAAACATTTGCTGACCATCGGAAACATCTCCAAACAGACCGGGGTCCACATCAAATCCCTCCGTTACTACGACAAAATAGGTATTCTGCCGCCGGCCCATGTGGACAGGGAAACAGGGTACCGCTATTACGATTTCTCCCAAATCCAGCTCGTGGAGGCCATCCAGTTATGCGTGGAGCTGGATATTCCGCTGAACCGGTTTACGGAATTCCTGACGGAAGACAAGAAGAGCATCCGCTACGGCAAGCTCATCGCGTACGGGTCCATGCTGGCGGATGAAAAGATCCGCGCCATCAATACCAAGCTGCACATCCTGGACGAGATGCAGAAACACATCCGCCACGCGGAGAACTACCGGTTCCACAACGGCCCCATCAAGCTGGCAATCCCGGAAAAATACTGCTGGGCCCTTCCCTACCGCGGAAGGCAGCGCAGCACGGAATACCATCTGAAATTCAACCGCGCGCTGGAGGACATCAGCCGCCGCGGACTGAAAACAGGATCGGAAGCGGGCATCCTGATGATGTGCCGTAGCGGCGTCACGGAACGCTTCCTTTACATTGAGGTGGACATGGAGCAGTTCCGCGAGCCGCTTCCGGAGGAAATCATTCATCTGCCGGAACTCTCCTGCGTCTGCATGAAAACGGACCACAGCGACATTGAACAGGCCGCCTTCCTGTTCCCGGACCTGTTCAGCCGGGAATACGACCGGATTGTGATGGAAACGGAGCTGTTCCCGGACCATTACTATTTTTCACACCCGCATTATGAAATCAGATGCTCCGTGCCGGACGGCGGGGCATAAGCCCCGGCACTCCTGAACAGGCTGTTCCGGGGGCTTTCACCGCCCTCCCGGAATAAAAAACTCCCGGCTTGCACGTAGCCGTGGCTGCCTTTCATTCCCTCTTCAGGCGGATCAGGACGATTTCCGCGGGAACGCCGATGCGGACCGGAAAACCGTTCCATATCCCCGCTCCGTTGGAAACGTACAGCTTCATGGAGCCCACCTGGTACGGCCCGGAAACGAAGCCGTCATTGAAACGCGCCACCAGCCGGTCAATTCCGGTGATCATGCCGCCGTGCGTATGGCCGGAGAGCTGGAGGTCCACCCCGTGCCGCGCCGCCTCACGGGCAAGGCGCGGCTGGTGGGAGGCGAGAATCCGGACCTTCCCCGGCGGAGCTCCTTCCAGCGCCTTGTTGATGTCCGGCTCTTCCCTGCCCGTCATCCCGGCCACGGGGTCCGTCACTCCCGCCAGAATGACGTTTCCGCCGCCCGTCAGGACATGTTCGTTGGGAAGCATCCGGATACCGAGCGTCGGAAAAAATTCCATCCATTCCTCATAGCCGGAGTAATATTCGTGATTGCCCGGAACGCCGAACACGCCGTATCTGGCTTTCAGGTCCGCAAGAGGCCGCAGGTCCTCTCCGTGCACAGGAACCGTGCCGTCCACGAAGTCCCCGGCAATCACGATAAGGTCGGGATTCAGCGAGTTCGTGCGCTGCACGATCCTGCGGATGCGGTCGGCGCGCGTGATGCCGTCCGCGTGCAGGTCCGCCAGCAGCGCAATCGTCATGCCGTCCACCTCTTCCGGCAGATGGCCGACTGTAATCGTTTCTACCCGCACTCCCGGCACGCTGGTCCCGCCGATGACGCCCACGGTTGCGAGTACGGCGGAAAGAACCAGCAGGGCCAGGTTTACCCTGTTGACGATGATGCGGCGGCGCGCCGTCCTTTTCTTCCGGAGGAAGAACAGCATCAGGCGGTACAGTCCGACCACGATGTCGGCGGCCAACAGCAGGAAGAAGAACAGGAACAGGACGGAAAACAGCCACGCGGCGGCGAGCAGCAGCCACTCCGGCAGAACCGGGGAAAAAAACATGGGGCCGCCGAAAAGGTGCAGAAGGTGGAATTTGAACGCCGCCACGGCCAGCAACGCCGAAAGCGCCGCCTTCCATCCCCAATGCAGGCGCAGCGGCAGAATGGCCCGCCAGAAAATGTAGCCCGCAAGCAATGCTTCAAAAATCAAGATCATGCGTTTGTTCCATTCATGTTACTGCATTCCGCCGCACCTCGCAAGAACGGGAAGCGGCACAGGGACTCGTGAAGGTTTCTGCGCCTTCAGGTGCGGGAATTCCCGGAGAGCTTTTCATGCCTCCCACGTGGATGGGCCTTTTTGTCCGGACCGTTCCTCTTCCCTGCCGGAATGCCCTCATTCTTTTATTTCCCGTAATTGATCAGGAATTCCACCGTTGCGGGGTCTTCATGGGAAAAGAAGAGGCTTTCCCCGCCGTCCAGCCCGGCGATGGCTTCCATATCCTGCGGGGAGAGTTCAAAGTCAAAGATGTTGAAATTCTCCACCATTCTCTCCCGGTGGGTGGATTTGGGAATGGCAATGATGCCTTGCTGGACCAGGAAGCGGAGGGCGACCTGGGCCGCCGTCCTGCCATACTGCGCGCCGACGGCTTTCAGCACTTCATTGCTGAAAAAGCCGTTGCGTCCTTCGGCAAAAGGCCCCCAGGATTCCAGGCGGGTGCCGTACTTCTTCATAACCTCCCGGGTGTTGGCCTGCTGATGGAAGACATGTGTCTCCATCTGATTGACGGCTGGCTTGACTTCGCAGAATTCCGCCAGGTCGATAAAGCGGGCCGGATAGAAGTTGCTCACGCCGAGGGCGCGGATTTTCCCGGCGCGATATGCCTCCTCCATGGCCCGGTAGGTTCCGTAATAGTCATTGAAGGGCTGGTGGATGAGCAGCAGATCCAGGTAATCCGTGCGAAGCTTGTTCAGGGATTCCTCAATGGAAGCCTTCGCCTTCTCATAACCGCCATTGGAAATCCATATCTTGGTGGTGATGAACAGTTCTCCGCGGGGTATGCCGCTCTTTTCCGCCGCGCGGCCTACCGCTTCCTCATTGCGGTAGGCCTGCGCCGTGTCAATGGAGCGGTAGCCGACCTCAATCGCGTCCAGCACGCAGCGTTCGCATTCGGCGGCGTCCGGTATCTGATAAACGCCAAAGCCCAGAACGGGCATGGCTACTCCGTTATTTAATGTAACTTCTTCCATAACTATTTTTTTTGCATTGTTTTGATAAATCAAAATAAATCCTTGTGTTGCAATCTCTGCAACGCGGGTTCATGAGTGGCGTCGTCCATCATATGGGGAAATTCTCCACGATTCTTTTCCATATTCTTCTTATTTGTTCGTGTTCATTTTCAGAAATATCTCAGGCATGCCTGCCGGATCAACGGCATGCATATCCACTAAGTCGAGCCTCTTCACCATGTGTAGCGTTTCCGTCTTATACTTCTGGAAGTGGGCTGTCTGAATATGATGTCGGTAGGCTTCGGGCGAAGCATAGATTTCGAGGATGCGGATTTGTGTTGAATCCCGCTTCATCTGCATCGGATAAATGCAAATAACTCCCGATTCCTCTTTGACCGATGCAGCCCCTACCGTAGAGGCGTATTCCAGATATTCCTTCAAATACTGGGGATGTACTTCGATTTCAGAAATTCGAATTAACATGCCGTCTGCCGAGACTGCCGGCTTCGTTTGGGCTGATAATTGGAATGATGTAATCAACATCAATAAAGGGATAAAAAGATATCTTTTCATATTTTTGTAAAACGATGACTTGTCAATTTTACCTTCTATGGCAGCTTTTGCACGAGTCTTGGCAAAGCTGGTTTCAGAATATCAGATAATGTGCATTCCCATGCAGAATTCGCTCCGCACATCCGCGATATTCAGCCCCATGCCTGCGGCTACCGTGCCCATCTTCTTGAATGCCTTCGTCGTGTTATGTTATTTTCAATGTTCATTCCCTATGATTAACCTCCTGTCGACTATTTTAATGATAAGGATATCCGTCTTTAAAAGGAACATCTCCCGTTAAACGGTCTGCTGTGGTTCCAGCTCCTTCAGCTCGTACTTCCTGGTGCCCAGGCCTATCCTCTCGGCATGGTCCACCGTATGCTGGCCGTTGCGGCTTTTAATGCGCTCAATCAGGGGTTTGCTGTTGTTGCCTTCCGACGGCTGGACGGCATGCACCAGATCCAGGCACGCCTGGTCCAGGGCAACCGGATCAAGCGACGCCAGAATGCCAATGTCCTTCATTTCCGGGTCATGGGGGTGGGCGTCGCAGTCACAGTCGATGGACAGATTGTTCATGACATTGATGTAAAGTATCCTGTCCCCGAAGTAGTCCGCGACCGCCTGGGCGGACGCGGCCATGGATTCCAGAAAGGCGTCCTGTTCACCCAGATTGTCCCATACTTTGGAGACATCCTGCGTTTTCCCGGCCGAATGGATGTACGCCTTGCCGGCGGCGGAAGCCACGCCAATGGACTGGTTTTTCAGAACGCCGCCGAAGCCGCCCATCGCATGCCCCTTGAAATGGGCCAGGTTGATCATGAAATCATAGTTTTTCAGATGATCCCCTACAATGTCGTACTGGAGGTGCTTCCTGTCTTTTACCGGAATATGGAATTCTCCTTCGGCATCCATGATGTCCACCCTGGCAATGTCAAGGAATCCGTGGTCTTTGGCGGCCTGCATGTGGGCCTCCGTGCTGGAGCGTTTGCCGCCGTAGGCCGTGTTGCACTCCACGATGGTGCCGTTTACCTTGCGCACCAGGTCCCCGATGAGGGAGGGCTGGAGAAAGTTGTGCCCTCCGGGTTCTCCCGTGCTGATTTTGACGGCTACCTTTCCGGAAGCCGGACGTCCCAGGGCCTCGTAAATCTTCACGAGGCTTTCCGGGGTGATCTTTTTGGTCATCAGGACTTTTGACGCCTTGCCCGGCGTGGAGCTTCCGTGGGCGTATTCCGGCAGAATGCCGGCCGCCGCCAGGGAGGCCAGCGCCGCGCCGGAGGATTTGAGCCATGACCTTCTCGTTACCGTATCTTTCATGATGAATTTCTAATGGTTGTTGATGATTTTTCCCTTCCTGTCTTTAGGAGCGCATGGCGCCGCCTCCGCGTTCAGCATCTCCGAAGATTTTGAAAATTCCTTCCAGTCCCCGGAGCAGCAATTCCCTGGGGCAGGCAATGTTGAGGCGGATGAAGCATCCCTCCGTTTCTCCGTACATTTCCCCTCCGTTGACCATGACACGGCCTTCTTCCATCAGCCTTCCGACAACTTCTTCGGAAGGGATGCCCAGCACGGAACAATCTATCCAGACCAGGTACGTCCCTTCCAGCGGCAGGACATGGAACTGCGGCAGGCGCTCCCGGAAAAACTCCCGGACCGCCTCGTAATTTCCGTACAGGTAACGCTTCAATTCATCCAGCCACTCCTCCCCCTCCCCGTATGCCGCGACCAGGGCATCCACGGCGAAGGAGTTGACGTCGCACACTTCATTGACGTTGATGGCCCTGTCTATCTTTTTCCGCACTTCTTCATCCGCCGCGACGATGTTGGCTATCTGAATCCCGGCCAGGTTGAACGCCTTGCTGGGAGAAATGCAGGTGACGGAATGGAGAAGGGCCTCCTCCGAAAGGGAGGCGAAAGGCGTGTAGCGGTGGCCCGGATAAACCAGCTCGCAGTGGATTTCATCCGCCACGACAAAAACACCGTTTCTCAGGCAAATGTCCGCGATCTTCTCCAGTTCCTCCCGCGACCATACGCGCCCCGCCGGATTGTGGGGATTGCACAGGAGCATGAGCTTCACGGAAGGATCGGCCGCCTTGCGCTCCAGGTCTTCAAAGTCAACCGTGTAAACTCCGTCCGCGTACCGCAGATGATTGTATTCCGCCGCGCATCCGTCATTGCGGATGGAGGAGAAGAAGCAATTGTACACCGGCGTCTGGACGAGCACCTTGTCCCCCAGATCCGCCAGAGCCTTGATGATGGCGGAAAGGGCGGGAACCACCCCGGTCGTGTAGATAATCCAGTCCGGATTGATCTTCCAGCCGTGGCGGCGTTCAAACCAGTTCGTGACCGCCTCGTAATAGGCGGAGGGAACCCGTGTGTAGCCGAAAATTCCGTGGGCGGCCCTTCTCTGCAGCGCCTCCGTGACGGGGGGAGCCGTGCGGAAGTCCATATCCGCCACCCACATGGGCAGGATATCCGCCTGAGGAACGGAATCCCACTTGTAGGAATTTGTGCCCCGGCGCGGTATGACGGTATCAAAATCGTACTTCATGCGGCCTCCCCCGGCTGGACGTTTCTCGTTTCAATGGAGCAGTTCCCCGGAGCCTTGCAGTGGGCGTCCAGGAGTATTTCCCCGTATCCGTCCGCCACAATGCGGCCGCTGCGCGGGTTCCTGACGCTGGTGACCACGCCCCTGATGCCGGCCTGGACGGAGGAATATTCAAAGCACAAGTCCGCGTCCTCCGCAAACGTGCAGTTCTCCAGAACCAGGTTTTCCGCATAACAGAGGGGCTGGGTCCCGGAAATCCGGCAGTTGACCAGCCGCAGGTTTTTGGAGTGCCAGCCCAGGTACTCCCCGTCCAGCACGGAATCATACATGATAACGTTTTCCGTATTCCAGAAGGCGTCCTTGGAATGAATCTCCGCATGGCGGATGACCACGTTCCTGCAATACTGGAAGGAGTAATTCCCATTCAGCCGGAAGCCGTCTATGCGGATGTCCGCCCCGTGCATGAAGAAGTAGTCCCCCCTGTCCACCTCCACGTGCCGCAGATCCGCGTTCCGGCAATGCCAGCAGCATTCCTGCGCATCCGTCAGGACCACGTTTCCCAATACCATTCCTTCCATGTCGCGGAACATCTTGGGGGCTTCCACACGGGTATCCTTCATGTGCAGGTTGCGGGAATACCAGATGGCGGCGCGGGCCCCTTCCCTGAACAGGCAGTGTTCAATCAGGAAACCGTCGTTATGCCAGAAAGGGTACTTTCCGTTGAACTCGCACTGCACGGCTTCCACGCCGGAACATTCTTTCAGGGCGGACTCTCCGGGAAGAATCGTGACGTTTTCAAGCCTCAAATGGCGGGAGGAGAAGAGGGGGCGCTCCCCCTCGTAGGAAGTGTTTCTAATCGTTCTTTTACTCATGGCGATAAGGTTTTATGAAATGTTTTCCTCGGCGGGATGAAATCCCGTTCCTTCCCTTTTCCGTGGAAAGGAAAAATGTCTCAAGACATCTTTTGCGTCTTCTGTTTCCTTTATTCCACGTTAATGGTTACAGTAACTATCATGCAAAATATTTTTTCATTCTTCTTAAGAAAAGTCATAAAAAAATTATATTCAGTTTATTATACTGTCATGAAATAAATGGAGAACAAGGAGAACCATCAAAATCACCCTTCATTTTTCCGCTTCATGAATTCTTCCGGCCCGGGAAAAGCATGACACGCGGACAAAAGTGCACCGGAACCTCCGGCACGGCAGGCATACGGAGGTGCCGTAAAATTCGCGCTAACTTCCACCTCAAGGTTTTCATGTCAATGACATGCCGGATTTCGGCCCCGTTCCGGTAAGCTTCATCCACGGCCCTGGCTTCCGCCCGAATGTTCAGGTAGATATTATTTCTTCACGGAATAAATCCAGCATCTCTGCGTTTCTTTCATGTCGTCCCGCGGGAAAACCGTTATGGTCAATGAACGCCTTCATCTGGACGCACAGCAAAATACACGGGGTGGCCAAAACGGCGATGCCCGCGTCAAGTGCCTTGTCCATCAATTCCGCCATTGTCGTCCTTCTGGCGGCAGAGATGAGTATCATTGCAGGGAGGCAGTAATGGATGGTTTTGTCCGCAAGCGCACCTTCTACCAGGCGGCCGACGCTGCGGGTTCGCCGCCCAGAAGATCGGAATTGCCGCTCTTGCGGAAGTCTGAAAGAGGTAATGAAAATATTCTTATCCGGCTTTTTGGGGAATTGCTTTCATTTAAAGGAATCGCGGTAGTCGGACATCTTCTCCTTCATGCCTTGGAAAGCATGGCAATCTTCCTCTCCATTTCCGCATACCTCTCACCCACCATTCCTGCCAACAGCTAATCCCCTGATTTACAAAGAAAAAAGAGCCTGCACCGTTGAAGTGCAGGCTCTTAAAAAATGAAAGGTTTTGGCGGAGCGGGAGGGATTCGAACCCTCGGTACCGGTTTTGCCAGTACGTTCCTTTAGCAAAGGAGTGCTTTCAGCCTCTCAGCCACCGCTCCGTCTGGGTAATGTGTGGGGGAGAAGGTACACACTACTCCAAATGATGTCAATACATAAATATACGGGCAGGAATTAATCAAGATAAGTATATTGATACTCCAGTTCCTTTTTCTCATCCGGCTTCAGCGTGAGTTTCCACTGGAATTTTCCGTTAGGATTCAGGGAACGGTTCCAGTTGGGAAGGCTGGACATTTCTCCTTCTCTCAAAACAGTTTCCGGAGTCCCGATAATGTCCTTGTTTACCTGGAATTCCATGTTCCTGCCGGAAACATTCTTCATGGTCAGAGTTCCCTTTATGGTGTATTTCCGGTAGCTGGAGCCTCTCACCTGCACTGGCTCGGAAGAAAGCGTTTCTTCCGAAACATGAACCATGGTTTCCATGGATTTATTCAGCCTGACCAGGACACGTTCTCCCGGATTGGTGAAGGTGAGCGTGCTCTGCCCGGCAAGCCTGCCCTGGGAAACGAATTCCACCATTCCCGTGGACCAGGGCAGATTCAGGGCATTCGTCAACTGGATGCAGTGCCAGACGTCCAGCGGGGAAGCCGCCGCCCCGCGGTCTCGGTTCTGGTCCCATTCCGACAGGTCCTTCTGGTTGGGAATGTCCCACGTATAAATGTGGCGGTAGGGAACATCGCCGCCAAACAGGTTCCTGGTCACCGTCTCCCGGTAGTTGCAGGAAAAATCCGGGATGGAGTAGAAGAACAAATCCTCCGCCTGTTTGACGGTTCCCGGATCAATGGCCGTGGCCTTCTCCATGGTGAATATGGGCTGCGGAGTACGGGCCTGGCTCATGTAGTTGCCCATGAGGGACCGGGCGTATTCCGTTCCAGGTTTTTCGGACCCCAGGGCGGCAAACAAGGCGCTCATGTTCTGCTTCATGGAGATGGGAGAAGGCAGCCCGGGCATTGCCAGGCGAGGGAAGCCGGAAATAAGCTCCATATCCACCTTCTCCAAATCCATCAGTTCATTCATGATCGTCGCCTTACACTGCAATTGTGCATGTCCTTCCGCACCCAGCTCTACCCGGTAGGTGGGCAGCCAGCTGATCCCGGAAGACAGGCTGCTCACGGTTACCGTTTTTCCCGGAGCCGGTTTTTCAAGGTTCATCACCAACCGCGTTCTGTCCGTCGTCCAAGAGGGAAAGGAAATATCCTTTTCCAGAAACTCGACCTGTTGAACCGCGGCTTCCTGAAGCATCACATGTCCAGTCTCCGTCTGCATCAGGAGGCTTCCCGCCATCGCAAAGGAAGACCTGTTCATGTCCCGGCCGTCTTCCACAGGAGAAGAAAGGGAGCCCATCAAATTGGGACGATTGGATTCCCGGACCTTGTTGTTCACTGGCTTCACCATTCTTCCTACAATCATTCCTCCTTCTGTGGTTGTGATCTTGATCAGCTTTCCGGCATTGGCGGCAAGCAATTCATTCCTGCCGTATTCCGGCTTGGGGATGATTTCCTTCACCTTGCTGCTGATCAATTCCCGGACGGAAACGCCCTGCTCTGTGGAAAGCCAGAATGAGCCGTAGGAAGGAGTGGGAAGCCCGGCCAACTCCATGGAGGAGCCTTCCGCCGTCTTCCCTTCCAGCGTCACCGTGCCGTACCCGTTTTTGAACAGGGCCAGCTTTTTAGGAACCATCTTTACACTTGGCAGGGAAGGTTCTCCAGAGGTAGCGTCAAGCATGGAAGCCCATCCGCAAGTTCCAAACAGGAAGAATGGAAGCAGTCCGGCCCCGGCGGCCAGAACCAGACGCCCCGCATCAGTCATGGTATCATTGTCTGTTTTCATGAATACAGACTAAACAGCCCGTTTTCAGAAAATCAACCTTCAACCACCCTCCGCAGGCAAATGTAACTCCGTTGTAACATTCAGTTGCTATACAATGGATGAAAATGGAAGTATTTCCTTTTCTGAGAGATCGGGAGGAGAGCGCAAGACGGAAAGACCGGCCTCCTACACGCCGCAATGTTCGGCGATCATCTCCAGAAAATCATCCAGATAACGTGCGGCCTTCCGCTCCCCGATGCCGTGTATGTTCATGGCCCCCCGGCGCGTAGTCGGTTTCAGCCGGGCCATGGCTTCCAGCGTGGAATTGTGGAAAACCGCATAAGCGGGCACCCCTGCTTCCCGGGCCAGCTCATTCCGCAGTTCTTTCAATTTCATGAATAAATCTTCGTCAAACTCTCCCAGGGCAGCCAAATCCCCGGTGGCACGGACTCTGGTCTGCCCCCGGCGGTCCGGGACCGCACTTTTGCGGGCGAAAGGCCAGATCATGGAAACCGCCTGCCTGCCCATCATTACCTCGTTCCCCTTCGGGCTCAGGGCAATCAGGGGACGGTCCGCTTCCCCGCTCATTTTAGTGAGGCCCGCCATCTGCATGGCACGGAACAATTGGCGTATATCGTCCTCACTCCAGGATGAAAGAATGCCGTACGTACTCAACCGGACCAGAGATGTCTTCAATAAATCCTGGGACTTGGACCCCTTGAGCATCTGGATGACTTTCGTTCTGCCCCAGCGGCCCTGCCAGGAACCGTCCGCCAAGCGGACGGAAGCGCGTGCGATGCCGCTTAATGCCTGCCGCACAATTCTGGTTTCCTCCTCCCCTATCACCTGGCCTTCCTCCACACCCAGCGCCATGCACTGGTCACAGCGGCCGCACGGAACGGCCCCTTCCTCGCCGAAGTAATTCAGAATCCACTGTTGGCGGCATCCGGACGAATAGGCAAACTCCGTCATGGCCTTCAGCTTCTCGCGGTCGCGCACCTCCTTCTCCCGGATGGCCCGTTCATCCAGAGGAATTTTCAAGCCGCTCATGGACGGATCCGCCACCCTGGTCAGCTTCACCCGCTGTCCCGGAACATCATGGCGGCTGATCGCTCCGTTGCGCATCAGGACGGACAGGGCCGCTCCCACCTGCATGGCATTCCGGCATTTGAGGCGTTCCGCCATTTCCTCCAAAGTCCAGGACACGTCGTGGGATTCCGCGCCGCAATGCTTCCGCAGCAATTCATACAGCTCCACAATAAGAGGCACACCGGGATTGACTCCCTCAATGAAAAACTCCTGCGTCCTCAAATCAGCATGGTTGAATAAAAGCTCGCAATATGCGTCCTGTCCGTCTCGCCCGGCGCGCCCGGCTTCCTGGTAAAAAGCTTCCACACTGCCGGGAATCTCAAAATGGGCCACAAACCTGACATCCGCACGGTCGATCCCCATGCCGAAGGCATTCGTGGCAATGACAATGTCCGCCTGACGGTTCATGAAGGCGTTCTGGGCCTCCTCCCGCTGGGCGTCCGTCATGCCGGCATGGTAAGCCGTGACGCTCAGGCCCAGATCGGAAAGCGCCTCGTACACCTGTTCCACCTTCTTGCGGGTGGAACAATAAATAATGCCCGTCTTGTTGCGTTTTACAAGATCGTACAGCCTCTTGTACTTCTCCTTGTGCGTATCGCACGCAGTAATCCGGAAATGCAGATTCTCCCTGGCAAAACCGCGTACAATGGTTACAGGATCATCCAGATGCAGATGCTCCAGAATATCGTCCCGCACTCTGGGCGTAGCCGTGGCCGTCAGGGCTGCAACCTGTGGACGCCCCATGGCCTCAATAGCGCGGCCAAGCTTCAAATAATCCGGACGGAAATCATGCCCCCACTGGCTCAGGCAATGAGCCTCATCCACGGCAACCATGTTCACGTCCACTCCCGCCAGGGCTCTCATGAATCCCTCGTGGCCAAAGCGTTCCGGAGCTACGTACACCAGCTTGTAGCTTCCTTCCTTCATGCCGGACAGGCGTTCCTTCTGCTCCGGAAAACTCAGGGAACTGTTGATCATGGTCGCGGGAATGCCTTTGACAACAAGGGCATCCACCTGGTCCTTCATCAGGGCAATCAGCGGACTAACCACCAGGCACACGCCTTCCCGGCACAAAGCGGGAAGTTGGTAGCACAGGGACTTGCCGCCCCCGGTAGGCATTACCACCAGAACGTTGCGGCCCTCCATGATGGCAGCCACCACGCGGTCCTGCCCTTCCCTCAGCCCGGAAAACCCGAAGTGTTCCTTCAATGCCTCCATGGGCGATCTGATCAGCTTGAACCCACTCATCTTCTCCACATAGTGTGCCACAGGACACGCTGCCGCGCAACGCCTTTCCCCATGATCAGGACGGAATGCCAGCCGCTCGGTACGAGAAGATTCCGTCCATCGGAAAAAGAAAATGCTGATTATTTTATCAAATTACATCACAAACATCTTGACTTTCCCGAAGAAAAATCTATATTTTCTTCACCGCTTATGCGGTACACGACGCAAGTCAAAGCGCCCGTAGCTCAATTGGATAGAGCGTCTGACTACGGATCAGAAGGTTTGGGGTTCGAATCCCTACGGGCGTGCCACTTGCATCACATCCGGTAAAGCATGATTCCTGCCTGAACATTACGGCAGGATTTTTTGTCTATACCGGTAATACATATGGGGGCGCCATGGTTTCGACTGGAAGTCTGCGGTGCTGGCTGCATGTGAAGGTTAATCGGCTGGCCTTCTAAAAAGCCGATTAGAAAAATAAATGCAGAGTCTAACGACCTTGCTCTGGCTGCCTAATTAGTTCAGCCGCGTCAGAACCTCAACGCCTGCTAGAGGGAACGACGAAGATTTAGCAGGCTGGTGCAATGCGGGGTTGCCGCGCAACGCACGAGACTTCCACAGGCAACTAGCGAGCCTGCCTAGTTGGCGCATGACGAAGCAGCCGTGAAAGCAGCAACATGCGTCTGAACATGGAGATGCCGGTATCAACGGCCTTCAGGACACGGGTTCGACTCCCGTCGCCTCCACCATTTCAAAACAACCGCAAGCGTTTGAAAAATAACGCTTGCGGTTTTTGTTTTTATAAAACTGCAAGACAAACTGCAAGACATTGAAATTCGTTTTGGAAACAATGTCTTGCAGTCGGAGGTGTGTCTTGCAGACATGAAGAAGCCCTCCCTCCCCTGTGATGGGCGGGAGAGGACTTCAGTGGGCTGTTTCCTGAACTGGGGCGTTATTAGCTGGTATCTCCGCCGCCATGTAGAGGTAGGCAAGCATGTAGCCGTGCGCATCCTCAATAGATGGCCGCCAGGGTGAATTGCTCCTATTCGCCGGGCCGTGGAAACTGAATCTGTATCTCTGAACTATTCATAAGGCGTAAAATCATAAGTGGAAGTTGACTGAATTAAGCGGGTTTCCAACGACGTAAAGGCATGATAAGCTCCGTTTTGCTGATTGTATCCCGGAGCCGTCATCTGGTGCATGGCTCCGACATAACTATGCGAATTGTAACCCTCACAATCCCAATACAGAGAGTTAACGCCCATCCAGTTAAATGAATCTGTCACGGCATGCAAATCGGCAATTCTCAACAACCTTCGCGCATCATAGCCATTACTGCCTATCCACAGCCCCGCAGGAATGGACAATGATGTATCTGCTTGCTGGTAAGCCAAAAACATATTACAGGACGGAGCGGTATTGAAAGACGGGATGACCGAATTTGTTTCATACACGACCCACTTCGCCTCTGACTTATTGTACAGCAACTCACGCACCCGGACAGGATAACCCGCAGGAGTAGTGGTGCTGTCATTGATCTGGTAAAACGTCACGTCGATGAAACGCACAAAAGTACCGGTATTCCCAGCCGCCGGAGACAAAGTAAACATATCCAGATCCTCTGCCGTCTTTTTTGTCAGATTGTCCGTAGTACCGACAAAAAAGGTCAATTTGCGGGCATTCCTGCTGCCGTTATTGCCCAAAGCAATGGGCAACACAAATCCCCGCCAACCGGAATAATTACACACTCCCAGGAAAGGACTTATCAAATTGACTTGAATTGTACCATTCGCAGCGGCCGTTTTTCGCAGCATCCAACACCACCCCGGCACCGTCTGTTCAACGGCAACGGAATTGCCGTAAAGCGTGAACGCAGAAAGAAAGCTCTGCGTGGAAAACGCATCAGTCACAGCGGCCATCCCCAGCGAGCACAGGCGGTTGACGGCACTTGCCGGAGTATTAGGTGATGCGGCCAGCGGAATATTAATGCCTCCGTTGGCGTTGATGGTACTGGCCACCGACAAATCGCCATCCAGCGTCATGTTGCCCGCTTCATCTGTCAGTTTGTCCTGCTTGCCGTTCCACGTTTCACGTTCTTTAGCCGTTATGTGGGCTGCTGCATCTTCTTTGTGTGCATTAAAGGAAGACGCGTCTGCTTTTGCAGAAAGAGCGGAAGCATCCACCTTCGCGTTCCACGTACTGCGCTCTTCCTCTGTAACATGTGCTATTTCATTCTCCACATGCTCACTCCATTCATCCAGAGGAGTCAGGAGAATTCCATTGATAGAAGTAATTTTATTCATGCTTGTTATTCTTTGTTATTGCTTGTCGTGAAGCGGTTGAAAAACGCCACTGCCATCCCGTCCACCATCGTGAACTCCAAAAATTCTGGCTGGTGAAAAACCCGCGCCCTTCCGGACGGTGCTGCTTCCACGGTCAGCAATCGCATCCCTGGATTCCAGGAATGATTTCCCTCCCTCTACAGGTGAGCTGATGGCTTGGTCCAGCCGCCCCCATCTTTCCGTTCATCGAATAAGACGGCAACGCGTGTTGCCCACTTCGTTGAAAGTTTCTACCCGTTCCTGAAAAATATCATCCTGCGTGAAACGTCGGGACTGGATGAAACCGTTGTTGCCCAGAAATATGGCCGCCAAGAAAGGCTTTGTCCGTAGAAGAATGGATATTGAGAGCGGTGGAGGAGAAATTGGAAAAGGAGCATCAGCAGAGGCTCAGGCTCATCTGAAAAGATGATGTCTCTCAAGCATGCAGGTTCCCATTTTCCCGATCAGAAGGCACAGAAAAAATAGAATCCCACTAAAGACGGAATTCATTAATGGAGGCGGAGCGGAGGGTGCCGGCGGCAAATTTCTCCTTTTCCTTCCCGTGACCGCCGGATTTTTCCGCTTTTGGGCAAAGATCAGGTATTCCCAGCCGGGGTAATGCCGGACCACCCATTGATGAAGAAAGAATGCTCCTGCAAATATCAGAACCGTCGCAACCATGGCAGAAGGGATTCCCCCAGGAAGGATTTTTAACAGGAGCGGCATCAAGTAGGGCAGGATCAGGCAATGAATGGCATAAATGAAGAAGAAGAGGGGAGCGCATGCCTGAGCGATTTTACGAAAGAACGTATTTTCCGTCAGCAGAACACACAGGGAGCCCAGTCCCAGAATACCGGGAATCCAGCAAGGCAGGGTGTGCGGGATTTCCGTGGAGATGGCGCCGCCATGGTTCATCCACGCTATTGCCGCCCACGCGCGGGGGGGAGGAAAGGCAACTTATTTTTTTCAGGAGGCCAGCAGCAGGATACAGACAGCCAGAGAAGTCAGCCGGAAAATTCCGGAAGAAAAAAGTGTGCGAATATTCATGGTCGCTAGGTAGGTATGATGGTGTGTGATTTCATACAACTGGATAAGAACAAGTCAGGACTCCTCCTGCCCGAACGGAAACACCACCGGCACGGAAAGATCGTTTTTGATCAGAATACTGCCCGTGGTATTCCGGAAAGCGTCCCTGCACTGCTGGACATCCTTGCGGGTTATGATCCGGACAATGGTTTGGAAAACGATCCTGATATCCGTGAACAGAAATACATTCCGGGTATAAACAAGGTCGCAGCACAACCGCCTGTAGAACGGAATACCGTTTCTCCCGTACACTTGGGCCATTCCGGTCAATCCGGGGCGGACGGAGCAGCGTTCCGTGCGGTAGCGTTCGGGGAAAACAGCCAACTGCTCCGGAATCCATGGCCGGGGACCTACAAGGGACATGTCACCCTTGATGATATTGATCAACTGGGGCAGTTCATCCAGGGAATAGTGACGTAAAAAAGTCCCCAACGGAAAAGACCTCCGATCATCCGGAAGCAAGTGCCCTTCCGAATTGCGGGCATCTGTCATTGTTTTGAATTTAAAAATCCTGAATAATTTTCCACGATATCCTACACGCACTTGTAAAAAAAACGGAGACCTTCCTGTATTAATCACAAGCATTATGGAAATAATCGCCAGAACAGGAAAAATAAGTATAAATGCACATAATGAAATAACTACATCCAATACGCGTTTTCCAAAAAACTTATACATAGGCAAACCAATTTCTGGGCCTAGATTACCGGATTTCAAATTCGTCCTTTACATGACAGCTTAAAAATTCACAAAAAATATTTTATTATAAATATTTTATATATTCTTCATCATACTGCCTTCTGCAAATTTTACTCATCCAAATTTTTCTATATCAAGTACAAGTAGCTGAACTGGAGTAAAAATTATATAATTTGTATTGCCTGCGAATTTGAAATCCGCGCAGATTTTGCAATCTCTTTGCAAAAAATACTTTATATGAATAATCTCCGTTCAGCAGGGAGTACTTTTTTTGTCTTTCTCTGTAGAATAAGAAAATTAAAGTTTACTGGTTTTCAGGACTTCTTTCTGACATTTGATTGCCGGACCGCCTGTGAAAATCAGATTAATCAAAAACATTAATAATCAAATTACTATATACTGATAAAACCAAATCCGGCGTTTTCATGAAATTCACAGTTTCAAATCAAGAAAAGAAGGGAAAGGCTGCTGAGAACGACAAGAAATCATATTCGAAAATAGAAAAAATCAATTTATATATAATATATTTATTTTAATATAGTTATGCATGATTAATATTTATTCTTGCAGGCAAAGAGAAAAGCCGGAGAAGCGGGACATCTCCAGCTTTGGTACAATTCCATGTTCTTTCCAGGCATATCCGCTTCAACCGCTTGAAAAAGGCCGCTAATGCAAAAACAGAAAACCAGGGGAAGCGGAATACGGTTTTTCATGAACAGGGAAATATTCCGGAGTGGACAACAATCTGATGAAAAATAAGATAATGTGTCGGGCATCTCAACTTCTCCTGACAGCAACAGCTGTTTCTCGTCAAGCGCACTCTTTTCCATCATTTCCGCTCCTTCATCAACGAATGACACGGCCATGATTTGTACCGGCCATATATTGATTTGAAGCGTTTTCCATTTACTGCTGAAGCGGCACTTCATCACAAGCTTTCAAATCTTCTGCTTCACGATCACCCCTCTGGAACGTCCGGGCATGCCCTTCTTTCATCCAGGAACAGAAAAGTCCATCCCGAACGTGTTTTCTACGTCCGGGATGGACTGTAATATCATTGCCGCCTTTTAATCATGAATACGGAAAATATCCTATCCGTATGGGCGTTCCTCATCTTTCAGGCCTGTTGGTAAACTACAATGGAATAGGTTACTCCATTGCTCATCCTGAGATCAATCAAGCCAAGGCGTTCAGCGCCTGTATCATTAGCTGTCAAGGCCAATTTCAAAGTACCGCCATCCTGGGCAGATACGGTAATCCACTCCGGTTTGTCCACTACCTCATAGGAAGTATCTTTTAAAGAAATGGACACGGACAGTACTTGTGCCGTACGATCCGGCTTGAACAGGCTCTGACTGATGGGATAACGTCCCGTCGTCCTAATATCTGATCCCGCATGGATGCAAACGGACCGATTCCTCAATCCGTAGACGTCTCCCGAGTATATGGCCATTTTCAACACGCCGTCTCTCCCGTGGTTGCTCATGGCAAGCGCGTAATCCGACCAGCCGGCATTAATGGAATAACCAATATAATAACTCTCACCCCGGCAGTCCTGGGCAAATAAATAGATATTATTATGCCACTGCTTGTTAACCAGATCGCCTTGATTATCTACATAACCGGGCGAATACAGAACAAGCCTTACCCAGTCCGAAGGCAGAACAGCAAATAAATAATCCAGATTGCGCCCGTTGAGCAGGTTATTCCGGAATCCGGCCACAAATCCGAATCTCTGCTTGCCGTCTCCGCCAGTGGAAATCGGCCACACCATCGGGCTTCCGCCTGTATAATCCCTCCAGCCATCAGCTATCGCAAGAGCGGTATCATACCTGTTGGCCGGTCTGGCCGTGGGAGATACAGGATTTGCGTTATATAGCCTTCCCCACTGGCAATGCACTCCCTGGGGTCTCGTATTGCGGCTGGAACCATTGGCATCATCAATTCTGTAACCGCACAAATCCAGAGTGTAAGTATACTCTCCCCGCAGGTGTCCTGAAAAATTGTCTCCCTGCTGAACACAGTTCTGCAGAATCAATACAGGGTCATCCAGGTTCACCAAATGCCCGAAATAGGTTGTCGGACGTCCGTTCCGGACAAACAGATTCCAGCCCAACGTACCCTTATTGTTGCCATCCGGCAAAAACAGGGGACGGGACAAATCCAGTTTGCGGGCCGCATCCGTATCGGCCACAGGACTGACAGGAATATTCACTCCTCCCACGGCATTGACGGGTTCCGTAAACATACCACCCGCGGCGGTCAGACTACCCGCTAGAATCATATTCCCGGCTCCGTCGCTTTCCGGCGCCCTGTTCCATCTTTCTCTCTCTTTTGCTGAAACATGCTTTACATTATTGGATTCATGAGCAGTGAAAACATCAGCATCCAGTTTGGAGTCCAGTTCCCGGGCATCAGCTTTAGCATTCCATGCCGTACGTTCTTCTTCCATGATATGAATGTTCGTATTTTCGACGTGCTCGGTAAAATCATTCTGAGTCGCCATAAAAACACCGTTGATGGTAATAATTTTATCCATATTTATCTTCATTTATTTATGAAAAGGTTCAGATCCATCCTTATCCATAACTGAATAACTTTCAATTTACAGAATAAAAAACAATAGAAATGAACGCTTTATTATAATTCTCATACTTTCCCGCAACACCTGCATCCAACGCATCACGTTCAAAAGGAATACCGCGCCCTCAGGAAAATAAAGCAGTGTTCCTCATCTGTTTAAAAACAGCATTGAAAGGCCTTGAAGGAGATCATGCTGTGGAAGCCTGCCGTCCCCCAAATTTTTGCCATGGTGAAACTCGCAATGAAGGACATGGCACTCTCCTCTACACAAATTAGGGCGGCCCGGCGTTCCATGCCGAAAAAATCAACGCAGGTTCACACTCCGCGGCCTGAGCGGGATTTTCCGTTCGTTACTACTCCGCCGTTTCTCTTTTAATCAAAAACGGGATTCCAGAGTGGATCCGACGCGGCGTCAAAACATAGCCGCACCTGTTCAGGCGTATTTTTCTCCAGAACCATGGGAGGCAGTTCCTCCCTGCCGAACCATCCGCTTTCAGACGTTTCCACATTAGGGCGGAAGCTTCCACCCCGTTCTTCACAGAGAACGAAGATTTTGCAGACTCCGTAGGCATAGGGGGGAGGATTATGCCTGTTGCGGTCATGAAGCGCTATCAACCGGACGGGTTCCACTTTCAGGCCGGCTTCCTCCCACACTTCCTTGGCCGTATTTTCCCGTACGGTCTGGTTCACATCCACCCAGCCGCCCGGCAGAGACCACAGGCCGGACTCCGTTTCCCTGACCAGAAGAATGTTGCCGTCCCTGAAAATGGCCGCCCGCGTATCCATCTTGGGCGTTTGAAATCCCGTTTCATTGCAAAACAGGCCGCGGACCGTATTCATATCCACCCCGGACTTGGCACTCATGATTTCAGCGGCAATATCCCTCAGTCGCTCGAAACGCTCCAAATCATAAGGGTCTTTGGCGTAAGTGATTCCCGCCTGGGCCAGAAACTGGATTTCCACGGCCCACTCCAGCCAGCGCGGAGGCAGCGCTTCCCGGACCAGATCATCTTCTCCGTTCATGTGGCCCACGCTAGCATTGCCCGCAGATGCTGCCAATCTTTATATTCCTTTTCATACACATGACGGATTGTTCACACAGGAACGCTGGACCATTCCATGCGTCTGCCGCAGACTGGTCCGCGTAACCGGGATTATTGATTAAACATCATTCCTGCTGGAAGAAGGTCCGTTCATTCCTGCCGGTCTGACGGACCGCCCGAAAAAACGCCTCATGACATTTCAAGAGTTATGGGGCGTTTGGATTGTTCCCCCATCCTCTTCCGGCAGTGCGACCGGATCTCCCAAAAACCGGGGTTCCCTGCCCCACAGCCACAAATCCATCATCATCCACACGCGGGCGCCGCGTTCCCTGATCCAGCTTTTAACCCGGGAACGACGATTGGGCACGTCCGGAGCATTCACGGCATAGGCGTCCATCCCGTTGTACCGGGCAATCGCCAGGGCGCGTCTGTTATGAAAGGTCTGGGAAACGACGATCATTTGAGAGACTCCGAACACCTCCTTCATCCGCACCACGGAATCCAGAGTCCTCAATCCGGCAAAATCGCAGACAATCCGGTCTTCCGGAACTCCCCGCTCCACCAAGGCCTGTTTCATTGCTTCCGGTTCATTATAGGCGTGGGAGGAATTGTCTCCGGATACGACAAACACAGTAACCTTTCCCTCCCTCCAAAGTTCCGCGGCCGTGTCCATCCTGTTGTCAAAATAGCCGTTGGGACCGCCCATGAAGGTAGGGGAACACCCCAGCACCAGGGCTGCGGCCCTGACAGGGACATCACGGGGATGGTCAAACAGCCGGTCTCGGGAAGAGAAATCCGCATACCATTCAGAGACGGCTACCAGCATGCCCACGGCAATCACCGCCGCCAATCCTGTCTTCAGCGCCAAAATCAGGATCTTTTTCTTCCTGCACCAAAGGTCCCGGACTATCTTTCCCAATTTGCTGATCATCTTGGCAAACAATGGTTTCTACTTTGCTTCCAGCTTGGAACGCATCTTGTGGGACCACAATTGCATTCCTCCATCAGATACTTGACGATGTTCATATTACCACAGGAATCAACGGCCGCCGCCGCCAAGTGAGAGAACAACGGCAGCACCAGACAGGCCATTCCCCATGCAGGGAAAATATTCTTTTTCATCATAGAGGGTTGATATTGGAAATCCGGAGCACCTGGAAACGGCATTTCCAAAGCACCTCTGAATTATAGAAAATCGTAGGGCAACATGCTACCGGGGTCAATTCCATAAACGGTCCCGCATATATCACAATGGAAGCTATGTAGGGCTGGAGAAACAGCTTCCAGGGACCAACTCTTCCAAAATACCATCTCAAATACAACTCTCATTCCCCATCATCTCCAGAGAAAGAAAACGGTTCCCACTCAACAGGCCAATCTTTTATGAAGCATGCTTGCGATTGCCTGAAATGGGAGCCTCGCAAAATTAACCAGGAAAACATTGCTACCTGCAAATAGAGGCACAACCGGTCATTTGGCTCAACGTCAAAATCGGTGAATGATCTGCCAAAAAAGCCATCATCAACACCAGACTATTCAGACGCCAACAGTGCCGCCCAGCTCTTCAGAAAACCCATCGCCAGCCTGTTCCCTGAAAAGCTTCCCAGTAAATCGCATCGCCGCTCCAGTACCCGGGAATAACATCAAAAACGTTGACAACAAAATCATGGACAAGGACTTCGGTGTCCGTCAAGCACGAGGAAACGCATCATCCACGAGCAGTTTCATCACCCCTCCTTGAGAAAGAGGGGCTGCAAGCTGATGGTCCGGGAAAGCAAAACCTGGATTCGCTCCTTTAAGATCAACCCGGCCATCTGGGTATGCCATGAGTTCAGGGAGAAGTTGGGCAACTTATTACAGACGGTTAAACAATACAGAAGCGACATCGGCCAACTCAAGGAAATGGTGAGAATGCCGCTCCATGAGGCTCCGATGGAACTTGACAAAATAGCGGTGACCATCAGGAAGTGGTTTGCCCCGCTCATCCGTATGTGGAGGTACAGGAAGAACGAGGCAATCACGGAAGGATTCACCGGAAGATGAAGTTCGTCCAAGGGAGGGCCTGCGGGTATCGTAATTTTGAGAATTACCGCCTCCGGGTGCTGGTAGAATACGGAGGGTTCAATCCTGATTTTCTCTTCAAATTCTCTCTCTCCACACGTGTAAGCGTTGATTCATCTGTCGCCCGGCTGAAGGGCTGTTTTTCCACAAGGCGTTTACAGCAATCCTGAACAGCGCATCAATGGAAAAGGCTTGCAAGATTCTTTCTTGCAAGCCTTTATTTGGTGGAGCATAGCGGGTTCGAACCGCTGACCTCTTCAATGCCATTGAAGCGCTCTACCAACTGAGCTAATACCCCTTTGACTTTCGTCTTGGTGTGTCCTGTAGAGGACGGAGAGAAATTAGCATGACCATGGTGCCACCGCAAGTTTTTTCTGCAAAAAAAACGTTCGCGTCCACATTTTTCCCGGAAATGACGGCCCTTCTGCGGCGGCAGGCCGCAGGACTTGCGGAAAATCGGGACAGCCGGGGAAATATGGTTGAATGGGGTTCCGGCCTGCTTTAACCTTTCACAAAAGATGAAACGGCCTATTTCTCTCCACCGCACTCTTGCCGCCACGGCGCTGGCGGCCTTTTTCCTTGCAGGTTCCCTCCAGGCCCAGGAGCCGGGCGGGATGGAAAAGGAACCCTCCGGGACGGAAGAGTCCGGCATTTCCACACCGCGCCGGGTTGCCGGGCTGGGCGTACTTGCCTTCCTGATCGGCTGGATGGTTTGGCGGAACGGTTCCCGCCGCCACCGGGACGCCGGACAGGATACGGAGACCGGCAATGATGACACCAGCCCCAAAGAATGACGCCGTTTCTGAAAGAATGCTTCCATGCCGCCCGTAGTCGTTGCAGAGAGCATCCCCTCCACCCGACACTGCATGAATGTTTTTCTTACCGTTCTGAGCCTTCTTTTCTGCACAGCCCTGGCAGGAACAGCCGCCGACTCCCCCGCGGAGGAGTTTCCCTCCGGCGTGGTTCAGGAGCTGTGGTTCGGCATTCCGGGAGGTTCGGTAAAGGATTTGACGCACCGGAAGGTCTTTGAAAAGCCTTCTTCCGACATCCGGAAGATCGTCCGGCTGGACGCAGAAAATCTGGGCGACCAGTACGGAGCCCGTTATTCCGCCCTGCTCCGCGTCCCGGCTACCGGAGAATACCGCCTTTATCTGTCTTCCGACGATTCCGCCGAACTGTGGCTGGGCAAGGACGCCACCCAGAAGGACATGAGCTGCATTGCCACCGTGAAGGGATATTCCGACCGCCATAACTGGACCAACCAGCCCAACCAGTCATCCGAACCCGTTCACCTGGAAGCGGGCAAGTTTTATTTTCTCCAGGTGATTCACAAGGAGGACGGCGGCCCGGACCACATGTCCGTAGCCTGGTCAGGCCCCGGCATTCCCCAGCCCGTGCTGGTTCCCGCGTCCGCCCTGTTCCTTCCTCCCGGCATGTTGCCGGAGGAGAAGCCGCAACCCCAGAATCTGAATCCGAGTCTGGCCGAATGATTTCGTCAGGCGGAGGCCGTCCCCGGTTTCTCCTGCGTCCCATGCATTCCGTCTGCCGGAAGATGGCAGGAATTCTCCATTTTTCCTGATAAAAGAGATGAGTAGGTGCAGTCGCATTTACTCATTTAGAGAGGAAAGCTTCCCTGCCCCTTTCCTTCTTTCCGGTGTGGTTCCGGTGCGCCCGTCCCGAAGTTTCCAGCGCCTTTTCCAAGATTCCCGGTGATTAGTTATTCACATATTATACACATTCTATTAACATTTCTCTTTTTCCGCACGTCATCCTTCCCAATAAAAACTTGCAGACAATCAAAGCTATACGTCCTGAATCACGTTAAAATCCTTTCCCGGCTTTCCGCATCCCCGTGCTGAAACAAGAATACGTTTTCCCGATCACTTTCCGCCCGCCTACCGGCTCATGCACGCTTTTCCGTCGCCGGACTTTATAGTGATAGTGCGGCGGCTTTCCGTCCCCTGGCGAGGTTCGGGATGCACGGCGAGTCCGGACATGCCTTTCTCCAGTACCTCTACCCCGGGAAATTCACCCGCAAGGGCATTTTCCCGATACGCGCCCGTCCCGGAAAAGGGGTGACGTCAATTATCCTTGTTCACGGAGGGTACGGGCTGTAGATTTTCCGCGCCCGCTTATGACCAAAGCATCCCGACTCAAACGTCTTGATTATCTCAAAGATCAACTGCGCAAAAGGATTGTGATCCTGGACGGCGCCATGGGCACCAATATCCAGAAGTTCAAGCTGAAGGAGGAGGATTACCGGGGAGAGCGCTTCGCGGATACGGAATTGTATCCCAACGACCTGAAGAACAACAACGACCTTCTCGTGCTGACCAGGCCGGAGGTGATTCTGGACGTGCACCGCCGCTTTCTGGATACGGGCCGTGCGGATATCATTGAAACCTGTTCCTTTGGCGCAACCAGCATCGGGCAGCACGACTATTTCTGGCATCATCCGGAAGAGGGGAAGCGCAAGGACCAGTCCTACTTCCAGCAAGTGGTGGATTCCCCCGTTTTAAAGTCCCTGGTGCGGGACATGAACCTGGCTGCCGTTTCCCTGGCCCGCCGGGCCTGCGACGAGGCGGAGGCGCACGACGGCAGGCCCCGCTTCGTGGCCGGGTCCATCGGCCCCATGCCCGTCACCTGCTCCCTGTCTCCTGACGTGAATGATCCGGGCTTCCGGTCCGTGAATTTCAACCAGCTCAGGCAGGCCTACCGGGAACAGGTGCTGGCCATGCTGAAAGGCGGGGTGGACCTGATTCTGCTGGAAACGGTTTTCGATACGCTGAACGCCAAGGCGGCCCTGTTCGCCATGGAAGAGGTGTTCGACGAACAGCCGAACGCCGCCGTTCCGGTGATGGTGTCCGTAACGCTGACGGACAAGGCGGGGCGCACCCTGTCCGGCCAGACGATTGAGGCGTTCTGGAATTCCATCCGCCACGTCCGGCCCTTCTCCGTGGGCATCAACTGCGCCCTGGGTGCGGATTTGATGCGCCCCTTTGCCGAGGAAATCGCCGGGCTTGCGGACTGCTACGTTTCCATTTACGCCAACGCGGGGCTTCCCAACCCGCTCAGCCCCACGGGCTACGACCAGCTTCCGGAAGACATGGCGGCATTCATGAAGGAGTATGCCTCCCTGGGCATCCTGAATATTGTGGGCGGCTGCTGCGGCACCACTCCTGAACACATCGGCGCCATCGCCCGGGCCGTGGAGGAGCTTCCCCCCCGCATTCCTGCCGCCCAATCCCCCGCCCTGCGCCTGTCCGGGTATGAGGCCTATAACCATACCCGTGAAAAAAACACCCTTTTTGTCGGGGAGCGCTGCAACGTGGCGGGTTCCCCCAAATTCGCCCGCCTGATCCGGGAGGGGAACTATGAGGAGGCGGTTTCCATCGCGCGCCAGCAGGTGGAAAACGGCGCGCTGGTGCTGGATTTCTGCTTTGACGACGGTCTGATTGAAGGCCGGGAGGCCATGGTCCGTTTCCTGAACCTGGTTTCCGCGGAGCCGGACATCGCCAAAGTTCCCTTCATGGTGGATTCCTCCAAATGGGAGGTGCTGGAAGCCGGGCTGCAATGCATGCAGGGCAAGGGCATCGTCAACTCCATTTCCCTGAAGGAAGGGGAGGAGGAATTCCTCAGGAAGGCCGCCCTGATCAAGAGGTATGGGGCGGCGGTCGTCGTGATGGCCTTTGACGAGGAAGGACAGGCCGCCAACTACGAGGACCGCATCCGCATCGCGCAGCGGGCCTATGACCTGCTGGTGAACCGGGTGCAGTTCCCGGAGGAGGACATCATCTTTGACCCCAACGTGCTGACCGTCGGCACGGGCATTCCGGAACACGCCAACTACGCCCTGGATTTCTTCAAGGCGGCGGGCTGGATTTCCACCCACCTGCCCCATACCCACATTTCCGGCGGCATTTCCAACGTCTCCTTTGCGTTCCGGGGCAACAACCCGGTACGGGAGGCCATGCATTCCGCCTTCCTGTACCATGCCACCCGGCAGGGGCTGGACATGAGCATCGTGAACGCCGGCATGCTGGAGGTGTACGACAACATTCCCGGGGAAAGGCTGGAGCTGATCGAAGACGTTCTGCTGAACAGGAGGCCGGACGCCACGGAACGCCTGACAGATTACGCGGAGAAGCTGGCCGCGGAAAAAGCGCAGGCGGGCGCGGAAAGGAAACCCGTGCTGGCCTGGCGGGAACAACCCGTGACCGGGAGGCTGGAACACGCCCTGGTCAAGGGGATCACCGAGTTTGTGGACGCGGATACGGAAGAGGCGTTCAAGGAACTGGGTTCCCCCCTGAAAGTGATTGAAGGCCCGCTGATGGACGGCATGAAGGTGGTGGGGGAACTGTTCGGCGACGGAAAGATGTTCCTGCCCCAGGTGGTGAAGAGCGCCCGTGTGATGAAGCAGGCCGTGGCATGGCTGACCCCGTACATTGAGGCGGACAAAAAAGGATCTTCCAAAACGGGCAAGGCCCTGATCGCCACCGTGAAGGGGGACGTGCATGACATCGGCAAGAACATCGTCGGAGTGGTTCTGGGCTGCAACGGCTTTGAAGTAGTGGACTTGGGCGTGATGGTCCATTGCGACACGATTCTGGACCGCGCGGAGCAGGAAAATGCGGACCTGGTGATGCTTTCCGGCCTCATCACCCCTTCCCTGGAGGAAATGTCCCACGTGGCGGCGGAAATGCAGCGCCGCGGCATGACCATTCCCCTGATGGTGGGGGGCGCCACCACGTCCGCCCTGCACACGGCGCTGAAGATCGCCCCCCATTACGAGGGGCCCGTGGTCCATACCGTGGACGCCTCCCAGGTGGTGCCCGCCGCCGCGGCCCTGGTGGGAGAAAAGAAGGATTCCTACATTTCCGCCGTCAAGGAACGGCAGGAGGAACTGCGCACCAGCCATGAAAACAAGCCTTCGAAGGACTTCCTCTCCCTGGAGGAAGCACGGGAACTGCGCTGGCGGGGCGCGGACGGCGGCTATGCCCCGCCCGTGCCGGGGCGTCTGGGACCCGTTTCCATCGGCAGCCTGCACAGTCCAGTCAGCTGCGGCTGCTGCAGCGACGATCCCCGGTATTACGTGACCATTCAGGAACTGGTCGGCCGCATCGACTGGACACCCTTCTTCCATGCCTGGGAACTGCACGGCGTCTGGAGCGACTCCCGGCAGGAATTCCGCACCAAGGACCCGGCCAAGGCGGACGCTGCCGCGGCCCTGTACAAGGACGCCCGCGACCTGCTGGAACAGGCCGTCAAGGAAAACCGCTACCAGGCCCGCGGCGTCATCGGCATCTTCCCGGCCAATTCCGCTCCCAACCATGACGACATCACCGTCTGGACGGATGAATCCAGAACCATGCCGCAGGCCACCCTGCTGACCCAGCGGCAGCAATTGAACGCCCAGGGAAGGAAGCGTCTGGCCCTGGCGGACTTCATTGCCCCGGAAGGGGTGAAGGACTACATCGGGGCCATGGCCGTCAGCATCCACGGAGCCAGGCGATGGGCGCAGGAATGGGAAGCCAGGAATGATTCCTACCGCGCCCTTCTGGTCAGTTCCCTGGCGGACCGGCTGGTGGAAGCCTTTGCCGGGGCCGCCCATGAAAAACTGCGCGTGCTGTGGGGCATACCCGCCGGAACGGGAGTGCGCCCGGCCTGCGGCTACCCCAGCCAGCCGGACCATCAGGAAAAGGAAACCGTGTTCCGCCTGCTCCATGCCGGAGAAGAGGCGGGCATGAGCCTGACGGAAACATGGATGATGCAGCCCGTTTCCGCCGTCTGTGCGCTGGTATTCTCCCACCCGGAAAGCTCCTACTTCTCCGTAGGGGCCACGGACGGGGACCAGCAGCGGGACTACGCCACCAGAAAACAGCAGGCCCATTCCTGACCCGCCCCTTTCTTTCCTTGCTCCTCCAGCCAATGCCCCATACAGACCAGATTCAGGCCCTGTCCGAGTTCCTGCTGGAATACGCCACCACGCTCATGGGCGCCGGGGTGCACACCAACCGGGCCGTGCGCAACATCTCCCGCATTGCCGCCGCCTACGGGTACGCGGCGGACATGACCATCTTCCAGCGCAACATCACCATGAGCCTCATCAGCACGGATGACGAGAATCTGCGCCGGACTTCCGTCAGGAAACTGAAACCCCTGGCCTTCAACCTGAACCTAATCCAGCAGCTCAGTGAACTGAGCTGGCTTCCCGTGGACAACAACGTCAGCATTGAAGAAATGGAGAGGGCCTTCCGGTCCATTGCGGCGACAAAACGCTTTTCCCCCTGGACGGATCTTCTCCTGGTCAGCGTGGGCAATGCCGCCTTCTGCCGCCTGTTCAACGGGGACATCTGGGCCATGCTGACCGTCTTCGGCGCCACCCTGCTGGGCTTTCTGGCAAAGCAGCAATTCTCCCGGCTGAAATTCAATCCCCTGGGCGTCGTCATCCTGTCCGCGTTCACGGCCTCCATGGCGGCGGCCTGCGCCGTCATCTTCCAGTTCGGGGAGACGCCCCAGATCGCGCTGGCCACGAGCGTCCTGTTCCTGGTTCCCGGCGTGCAAATGATCAACTCCATCATGGACCTGATGCACGGCCACATCCTGATGGGGATTTCCCGGGGCGTCCATTCCATCATGATGATCACCTGCATCACCATCGGCCTTTCCGCAACCATGCTTATTCTGGGGGTGAACAGCTTATGAATCCGGACTTCTTCTCCTCCATCCTCTGGGACGGCCTGATGGCCGCCATAGCGGCTACGGGCTTTGCCGTCATTTCCAATCCCCCCAAGCGGGCGATCGCCGTCTCCGCCCTGCTTGCGGCCGTCGGCCACGCCTTCCGCTTCTACATGATGCACTCCTGGTCCATCGACATTTCCAGCGCCACCTTCATAGCCGCTTTCACCATAGGCATGCTGGGCGTGCTGACGGCCAAGCTGGTGAAATGCCCCGCGGAAATCTTCGCCTTCCCCTCCCTCCTGCCGATGATTCCCGGCGTGTATGCCTACAAGACCATTCTGGCCCTGATGCAGTTCATGCAGGAAAACCAGGACATGGAAACCATGAACAGGCTGATCGTGGATATCTGCAAAAACGGTATCACCGCCTTCTTCATCATCTTCTCCCTGGTCATTGGCATAGCCATTCCCCTGCTGATGTTCAAGAGGCTGAACTATACCCGCATCATCAGGCCCCGGAATTGAAACACAAACGCGGAGGAGTCCATTTTTCTCTTGCCAGAACTGGTCCGCTGTGATTAACTACGCCCCGCAAAGGCAGCAATGCCCTTTTCCACAGCCCCATAGTGTAATTGGTAACACACCTGATTTTGGTTCAGTATTTCTAGGTTCGAGTCCTGGTGGGGCTGCCAGCTTTAAACAAAATATCCCGTCTCTCCGGAGGCGGGATATTTGTTTTTACAATGAAGCAATTTTTAGCGGCAGAATCTTCCGTATCCACAGAACACCCTTAAACGGTGATTCAAAAATTGCAT
Organism: Akkermansia sp. RCC_12PD; assembly: GCF_036417355.1. Lineage (NCBI taxonomy): Bacteria > Pseudomonadati > Verrucomicrobiota > Verrucomicrobiia > Verrucomicrobiales > Akkermansiaceae > Akkermansia > Akkermansia sp. RCC_12PD. The sequence continues at coordinate 2,854,485 of NZ_CP143889.1, forward strand.
AATCCATAGCTCCTGCAGGACGGCCTTCATTTTCCGATGGAATTCTTGCGTGATTCCGCTGTTTTTCCGGAACCTTTGATAAACGAATATTGGGCATGGCGGAAATACATTCCGCCATGCCCAATTTATTTTCCGTGATATGGCCTTTTTATCCTTTGGGATGCCCATCCGCCGATATTGACAGGGAAACTTCTCTGAGCTATTCCATCCGCAGGCCTCCGTCCAATTTCTTAACCCTGTTGATTAACAACAATGGTGTAAGTGATTCCATTATATAGCAAAACATTCACAAGGCCTTGCCTGGCCGAGCCCGTGTTGTTGGGCGTTACGAGAAGTTGCCACGCTCCCGTTCCGCCTTCCCCATCCAGCCATGTTATCCAATCCGGACAATTCACGCACGTATAAGACTTGTCTTCGCAAGTCAGTTCAATATTCAGCGTACTACCCTCTGCCAAAACATCAAAAAGGCTTTGTCGGAGAGGCCATGAACAATCGTCTGCAGGGCGCTGCCCCCCTATCCAGGACTCTTGAACTTTTGAAACAAGATCAAAAGGATCATCCTTCCTTGCCCACCAGCCGGCTGCGCCGGAAACCCCATGTCTGGACATGCTCAGGAGATGATGGCTGAACGCATAGCTCGATTTCATCGCTCCCACCAGTTTTATGGAGCCGTCGCGGCCCTGGGAAAACAGATACAGACGTTTGCGTCCTTGATAATGAGAGTTCGTCTCGCGAAATACAATGAATCTTGCTGTTTTATAACGGTCATAGACAGCGTATAAATAATGACTGTTATCACGTACGCCGCCAGGTCTTTGTGTACTCTGGAATCCACACCGGGGCAGGAAATCACCACCGGTATTGCCGGGCCATACCGATGCCACAGGGCCACCATGTTCATTCTCCGTATAGGAATAAATGAGGGGATCAGCATAATCATTTTGCCGATATGGCCAGGTGACTGGCGGCCATGCTACCCAGAAAACGGCAAACCAGGGTTTATAACACGGTCCGAAATTTGCCCGTACTCCAAATTTTGACGTAGATTCATTCATGGCGTCAATCTGGCCGTAATTGAACAATGTATTAAGCTCAAGTACAAACGTGGTAGGATACCAAGCATACAGATTATCGTCTCCTCCTCCGATTATCCGATGTTCGGACATGATGAATGGGAAATCTTCTGATACGCATGTAGTCACACCGCCCGCCGTAAACGCATTGCCAAGTTTATGATAGAAACCTACGCCATTTTCCTGCTGGGAGGAAAGCATGGGTATCAACGGCTTGGTTAAATCAGCCTTGCGTACCGCATCTGTATCATCTCCAGGTATTATGGGAATATTGACGCCGCCGGCAGCATTAATTGCATTGGAAAATGTTCCACCCTTGGCTTTCAGATTGCCGGAAAGGGACATATTGCCGGCTGCATCCGTAACCGGAGCCTTGTTCCATTTTTCCTTCTCTTGCTCTGTGACGTGGACTGTTGTATTCTCTACATGCTCAGTAAAATCATTCTGAGCGGTCATAAGAATTCCGTTAATGGTAGTAATTTTATCCATCATGGTTTTTATTGGTTAAGAAGTGTCATGCCGTCTTCATCCTGGCGGAGCATTCAGGTTAAATCGTAAAGTAGGAACCTTCACGGCGCCGTGGATATTTCTCCCATGCCCTCTTCATCCGGTTCCGGCTGTCCGGATTTTAATGGATTCTCCATCCAGCGGTTCATGGCTGGCATTACTTCGACGGAATCCTGCCCCTCTTTCCGGAAAATATCATCCAGTCTGTTGCGTTGAAACCGCCCCGGCCGACGCCGGCCAATAAGACACCGGAGCATGGAATGAACAATCAGACACGGTATTGACGGTTTGTTTTTTTCACGGAAAGGCTGCGTTCCCGATGAAAAAAAAGGCATCTGCGATTGAAATCTGCATTTTTCGACGGACTTCTTCCCTGGTTCGGCTTATACTGGAAACATGAAACATCTTCTCTACATACTGGCCGGTGTCCTGTGGTGCGCAGTCTTTCCGTCCGGGGCTGCGGATAAATACAGCATTATTCCGGAACCGGAGCGCACGGAACTGAAGACGCAGATCACCAAAACGCTCAAGCTTCTTTCCGACAAGGCCGAAGCTTCCCTGGGCAAGGACGCCTACCGGCTGGCCGTCACCCCCGGGGGCGTGCATCTGGCTTCCGGCGGACGGGAAGGCAGGCTGTACGGACAGGCCACCCTCCGCCAGCTCCAGGACCAGCTTGCCGCACAGCCGGAGGGCATCCCCTGCGGCGTCATCAAGGACAAGCCCCGCTACCCCTGGCGCGGGCTGATGGTGGACCCGGCGCGCCATTTCATCCCGCTGGCGGATTTGAAAAAATTCGCGGACCTGATGGCCTACTACAAATTCAACAAACTGCATCTGCACCTGACGGACAACCAGGGCTGGCGCCTGCCCGTTCCCGGCTACCCCAGACTGAAAAGCGTGGCCTCCAAGAGGGCGGAAACCTTCGGTGACGGAATTCCCCACGAAGGCATGTACACCCGGGAGGAACTGAAAGAGCTGGTGGCCTACTGCGCGGAACGCGGCATTGAGGTGATTCCGGAAATCGACGTGCCGGGCCACAACGAAGCCCTGGCCGCGGCCTATCCCGAATTCTTCTGCTTCCCCAAACCGGACATGAAAGTCCGCACCGTGGCTGGAAACAGCAAGGAACTGGTCTGCCCGCAAAAGCCGGAAGTATGGAAATTCTACGCGGCCGTCTTCAAGGAATTGAAGGACATCTTTCCGTCAAAAATCGTCCATCTGGGCGGGGACGAAGCACCCACGGAACTTTGGGAAAAATGCCCCCTGTGCCGCCAGGCGCGCGCCAAGGCCTCCATGAGGGACGAGCAGGAACAGATGCGTGACTTCTTCGCCCGGATGACCTCCCTTCTCGCCAAAAACGGACAAACGCCGCAATTCTGGTACGAAGGAAATGCCGGAATCTATCACCCGGGGGAAACAGTGTACGCCTGGCGTCAGGACCAGGCGCGCCAGTCCATCGACAAGACGAAAAAGGCCGGGCTGAACCTGATCATGGCCTCCAACGAATACTGCTACCTGGACTTCCCCCAGATACAGGGACAATACAACTGGGGATGGATGCAGACGACCACCCTCCGGAAATGCTATGAACTGGACCCGGCCTTCGGAAAATCCCCGCAGGAAACCGGCCATATACGGGGAGTTCACGCCGCAGCGTGGGCGGAACACCTGCCGGACCTGAACCATCTGCTCTACCGCGTCTATCCGCGGGCCATGGCCATCGCGGAAGCGGGCTGGTCCCCGATGAACGTCCGCTCCTGGGACAACTTCCGGCGCAAGGTAGCGGATCACCGCGCTTTCGTCCTCAAACGCTTCAACTACGATCTGGAACGAACGAAGGAAAACGAACCTCCCTTCCGCTGGGAAAACAAAAAGTAATTCCGCTGTTTTTCCTTATCACGCACGATTCATCATGATAAAATAATTCCGGAAAACACTTCTCCTCATGTTCAACTTCCTTCGTATTCTGGCCTGTACTCTTCTCTCCTCCGCAGCCATGGCTCAAGCCGCGGACAAATACAGCATTATTCCGGAGCCGGAGCGCACGGAACTGAAACCGCAGACCACCAGGACGCTCAAGCTTCTTTCCGACAAGGCCGAAGCTTCCCTGGGCAAGGATGCCTACCGGCTGGCCGTCACCCCCGGCGGCGTGCACCTAACGTCCGGCGGACGGGAAGGCAGGCTGTACGGACAGGCCACCCTCCGCCAGCTCCAGGACCAGCTTGCCGCACAGCCGGAGGGCATCCCCTGCGGCGTCATCAAGGACAAGCCCCGCTACCCCTGGCGCGGGCTGATGGTGGACCCGGCGCGCCATTTCATCCCGCTGGCGGACCTGAAAAAATTCGCGGACCTGATGGCCTACTACAAATTCAACAAGCTCCAGCTCCATCTGACGGACGACCAGGGCTGGCGGCTGCCCGTTCCCGGCTACCCCAGGCTGAAAAGCGTGGCCTCCAAGAGGGCTGAAAGCTTCGGCAACGGCATCCCTCACGAAGGCATGTACACCCGGGAGGAACTGAAAGAGCTGGTGGCCTACTGCGCGGAACGCGGCATTGAGGTGATTCCGGAAATAGATATGCCGGGCCATAACCAGGCCCTGGCCGCCGCCTACCCTGAATTCTTCTGCTTCCCGGACCACAACACGAAAGTCAGCACGACCGGCGGAGTGGGCTTGTACCTGGTCTGTCCGCAAAAGCCGGAAGTATGGAAATTCTACGCGGCCGTTTTTGATGTGCTCAAGGACATCTTTCCGTCAAAAATTGTCCATCTGGGCGGTGACGAGGCCCCTCTTGAAAAAACCTGGCAAAAATGTCCCCTCAGCGTCAAATACCGCCAGAAAAAGGGCATGAAGGACGTCCACGAGGAACTAAAGGAATTTGAAGGGAAAATGGCCTCCATGCTTGCCGCGCGCGGCAGGCGTCCCCAGCTCTGGTATGAAAAGCCGTGGGCGGAAGCCGGAATCTACCGCAAGGGGGACACCGTCTTCACCTGGCGCATGGGGCTGACTCCCTCCACCATCACGGAAACCAAAAAACAGGGGCTTCCCCTCATCATCGCCGCCGGGGAACACTGCTACCTGGACTACCCGCAAATCCCCGGCCAGGACAACCGCGGCTGGATGCCCACCACCACGCTGGAACGAAGCTACAAGCTGGACCCCGCCTATGGCAGGCCGGAAAAGGCAACGGACCATATCATCGGCGTGCAGGCCACCATGTGGGCGGAGCATCTCCCCACTCTGAACCATCTCCTTTACCGCACCTACCCGCGGGCCATGGCCATCGCGGAAGCGGGCTGGTCCCCGATGGACGTCCGCTCCTGGGACAACTTCCGGCGCAAGGTGGCGGATCACCGCGCCTTCGTCCTCAAACGCTTCAACTACGATCTGGAACGAACGAAGGAAAACGAGCCTCCTTTCAAATAAACACTCCGTATCCCTTTCTCATGAGCAGCATCAAAATAGTACGCCCCCACCGCCCCTCCGTGGAAGAACTCGTCCAGGGGGTCATCTCCGGAAACAGAGCCCTCCTGGGCAGGGCCATCACCCTGATAGAAAGCAACGCCGCCAGGGACCAGGAAGCCTCCCGGGAACTCATCTCCAAGCTCCTTCCCCACTCCGGCAATGCCGTCCGGATCGGCATCACGGGCGTTCCGGGAGCGGGCAAATCCTCCTTCATCGAGGCCTTCGGCACCTACCTGTGTAGAAAAGGCTTCAAAGTGGCCGTCCTCGCCATCGACCCCTCCTCCTCCGTCTCCAGAGGTTCCATCATGGGGGACAAAACCCGTATGGAAGAGCTCTCCGGGGAGGAAAACGCCTTCATCCGCCCTTCCCCGTCCGGAGGCTCCCTGGGCGGCGTGGCCCGGAAAACGCGTGAAACCATGATCGCGTGCGAAGCCGCGGGCTTCGACGTCATCCTCATTGAAACCGTCGGCGTGGGCCAGTCGGAAACCACGGTGCGCTCCATGGTGGACATCTTCATGCTCCTGCTCATCACGGGGGCCGGGGACGACCTTCAGGGCATCAAGCGCGGCATCATGGAACTGGCGGACATCCTCGTGGTCACGAAAGACGACGGCGACAACCGCCAGCGCGCCGCCGCCCACTGCCAGGAACTGAAAATGGTGCTCCACTACCTGCAAAGCCCCACTCCCGGCTGGACGCCCTCCGTCCTCACCTGCTCCTCCCTGGAAGGGCGCGGGCTGGACACCATTGAAGAAACGCTCTTCCGCTTCCGGGACAGCATGAAGGAATCCGGCTTCTGGTACAACCGCAGGCGGAACCAGTCCCTCTCATGGGTGCAGGCACTGGTGCACGAGGCGCTCCTCACCTCCTTTGAGCAGCACCCTGCCGTGGCGGAACGCATGCCCATTCTGGAAAACATGGTGGCGGCGGACAAAATGGACCCCGTCTCCGCCGCCCATGACCTGCTGAGCCACTTCACCTATCCTCTGCCCGGACATTGAAGAAATCCGCCAGAACCCTGGCGTACACCTCCTTCTTGAAATCCGGCAGCCATTTCAGCCTGAACTCCTCCGGGGCTATCCATCTGAAGGCGCAAAACTCCCGGTAATCCAGCGTGGGTTCCGGAGCGTCCGCGTGCAGGCGGCACAGGAAATACTCCTGTTCCTGCCCCACGAAAGGCTGGTCCCTCTTCTTCCGGACGTAATCGAGCACCTCCGGCGGATAATCATAGCGATATCCGCCGCGGGACTCTTCAATGGAATACTGGGAAGGCAGAAAACCGACCTCCTCGCAAACCTCCCGGTGCACGGCCTCCAGGGCCGTCTCACCCGGATCAATTCCCCCCTGGGGAAACTGCCAGGCCCCGGGATCCCTGGAACGCTCACAAATCAACAGCTTTCCGTCCTCCCGGATCATCAACCCCGCCACATTGGGACGATACAATCTTTCCATGTCTTTCTAACTAGCACAAATTTCCGGTCATTTCCAGTCATGTCTCTCACAAGCTTGTTGCAAACATATAAAAATAACTCGAATACAGACACTTTATCTTTCTTCCGAACGGCTCCGGATGTAAATCACAATGCATCAGGGAAATAAGAGGCATAAAAAACAACAACGCCTTTCTTGATAATGGAATTTCCTGCAAACCATCCAAAAAACTCTGGCAGTCAGATATTAACATACTGCCATCCTTCGAACACTGTTTTTTAACGGCAAGTCTATTTTTCTACAAGTAAAAATCGGCACACAGACTGTTTTTACACTTCACGTCTAATTAATAAAATCTGATCATGAAAACTAGAATAAGTTATTTTTCTGCCCTGCTGCTGGCAATATCCTCACTGGCAAGCATAGACGCCAGCGGTGCGGAGCAGTCCAAAAAGGCGACGAGCCACACTATTGAATACAACAAGAACTTTCTCGGCGCTCATGGGCTGGATGAAAATGATCGACAAGACTTTCAGGCCTCCGAAAAGGGATTTATAACAACACTTAAAAATCCAAACATTAAAAACAAGGAGGGACGCACGGTCTTTGACGTTTCTTCCTTTGATTTTACCAAGAACAAGCCGGCCCCCGATACTGTGAACCCGAGTTTATGGCGCGTCTCACAGCTTAATGCCAAAAGCGGTCTGTTCAAGGTTATGGACGGCATCTACCAGATTCGCGGCTTTGATCTTTCCAACATGACTATCATCGAAGGAAAGGAAGGCCTCATCATCATTGACCCCCTCATTTCAGCAGAAACGGCAAAAGCGGGCCTTGAGCTTTACTATCAGGAAGTGGAGCAACCGAAAACAGGGAAACGCCCGGTCAAGGCAGTGGTTTATACGCACTCCCATGTCGACCACTTTGGAGGAGTGAAAGGAGTAATATCCGAACAGGACGTCAAGTCCGGCAAAACGCAGGTACTGGCGCCGGAAGGATTCATGAAAGAAGCCGTCTCCGAAAATGTCTACGCAGGCAACGCCATGGGAAGGCGCTCCACGTACATGTATGCGGCGCCTTTTCACAAAGGTCCGGAGGGGACCGTAGGCTCCGGCCTGGGAACCGCCAGTTCCAGCGGAACCATTACGGTTATTCCACCTACTGATACCATAACCAAAACAGGAGAAACGCGAACGATCGACGGAGTGGAGATGGAATTCATGATGGCTCCCGGAACGGAAGCTCCTTCCGAAATGCTGATGTATTTCCCTCAATTCAAGGCACTTTGCAGTGCGGAAGATGCGACGCATACCATGCACAACCTTTACACTCTGAGGGGAGCCAAGGTACGGGACGCAAGCAATTGGTGGAAGGCTCTTGATGAAGCCATTCAGCGCTATGGCAACAAAACGGACGTTCTGTTTGCGCAACACCACTGGCCCAGATGGGGAAAAGAAAGCATCAACCAATTACTGGCCAAGGAGCGCAACGGTTACAAGTACATGCATGACCGGACGTTAAACCTGATCAACAAGGGATATACACCTGTAGAAATTGCGGAAATGATCAAGCTTCCTGCGGAAATAGACAAGCAATGGTACTTCAGGGGCTATTACGGCACGCTGAATCACAACGCCAAGGCCATTTATCAACGGTATATGGGCTGGTATGACGGTAATCCGGCCAACCTGTATCCCCTCCCTCCTGTGGAAGCGGCCAAGCGCTATGTTGAACTGGCAGGCGGACCCGACAAGATGATCGACAATGCCCAAAAGGCCTTTGACCAAGGAGATTACCGTTGGACAGCCGAGGTTTTAAAGCACGTGGTTTTTGCTGATCCGCAAAACACCAAGGCAAGAAATCTGGCGGCGGACGCTCTGGAACAGCTCGGCTACCAGGCGGAATCCGGCCCGTGGCGCAATGAATTTCTCGTGGGCGCCTACGAACTGAGAAATGGACTGCTTAAAAACCCCCTGAACCTGGTATCCACGGACATTCTGTCCAACCTGACTCCGGAAATGTTGTTCGACTACATGGGAATCAGTTTGAACAGTGATAAATCCAAAGGAAAGAAGCTGTCCTTCAACTGGATAGATCAAAATGGAAAACCGCACGGCTTCTGGGTTGAGGACGAAGTGTTGATGTATCGAGAAGGAAAACCGGTCCAGCATCCGGATGCAGTCATTACCGGAGACCAGCTCAATTTCGCCCTGGTTGCCATGCAGGCGATGCCCCTGAAGGAAGCTCTGGACAAAGGCACGATCAAGATCGAAGGCAATCCGGATAAATTCAAGGAACTGATCGGATACATGGACAAATTCAATGGGAACTTCCACATCATAGAACCCTGATCTTCCATGGTCTTTTTAATGAAACCGCTTTTCCCGGTATCTGGGAAAAGCGGTTTTTTGCGTATGTTCCAACACAGGGTAAAACAAGCTCTTCCGCGTCTTGGTATCAGCTTGTCATGATTACACAAATCCTCCCAGCCTTTCCATGTCCGCCGTCCTAGCACAGCCCCGGCATTTCCAGACATGTACCTGCAATAAATGTGCTGTTACAGGACATAAAACGTGAAAAGGATCTCCGGCTCTTCATAAATTCCTGCCTTCAAATGGGAAAAATCCAGCCCGTCAAAAATTGTTCCGGATACAAGAACTGACAGAAAAACGCCGTGGGAATTTGAAGCAAGAAAAAGAACGGTAGAAAAAGGATTGCCGATGATGCCTCATCTCTTGGAGAAAAAAATCGGCCTCAACAAACTTCCGCCTTGTAACACAGCAACGGAGGATTCTGACAAATTGAGAGAGTGCAGAAGTTGAACATGAACAGTGCATGCAACCAATGGAACACGGGAAATGGACTGTGGAAGAAACAAGGAAGGGGAAAGACGGATGAAAGCAGCGGCAGAAAAAATCATGCCCACTTCTTGAATTGATCATATTTCAACCTTACATCCCGGGACAAAAATGAAACAACCGCCTTCTTCTCCCTTTTCCGCCAGTCGGTTCCTCAACAGGCGGCAGCATTCGCAACCAGGCAATCGGAAATCGGCAGACCGTCCAAAGGACAATCGATGCCCCCTGCACCGCAGGAGATGAAACAATGTGCCAGATTCCTTTTCCGATGCTGATGAAGAAAGCCTCCCTACCCCTTCACACTGTTCTTGGGCTTTAAAAATCGGCCGATCAGGTACTTCCGCACGGGTATATCATACCATCTCAAGCAGACATAAGCTAATACAATGCTCCCGACGACCACACCCAGCGCACCGGGAAACGACTCCCAAAAGGTAAGCTCTTCATTCTTGACCCAGGCATAATACAGGTAAATGAACGGATAATGTACCATGTACAGGGGATAGGAAATGTCTCCCAGGAAATTGCAGATCCGCGTCGTGTATTTATCGGTCGTCTTGCCGGAAGCCCCAAGATAGACGAGAAGCGGGAAAAACAGGGCAAAGCAGACCGTATCATACAAACCGTTCATCCATAAATTCTCTGCCCCTCCCAGGCGCGGCACGGCCAGAAGAACGACGATGGACAGGCTGCATATCCAAAAAGCCCCCTTCACCCGGGCAGGTTTGAATATGCGGAAAAGAAGCAACCCTGCGGAAAAGGAAAACATCAGCCGCAGGAATCCAGCGGTAAACTCCGTCCCGGTCAGGGAAAATCCGGCACAAATATCACCGTACGGCCCCAGGATGGCAAATGCGGCCAGGCCGCAGCCGGCGGCAAAAACCAGCAAGGCAAGAGCCCTGGTGGAAAACTTGTGGATGAACAAGGCATAAAGAACGTTTCCGATATACTCGAAAAACAGGGACCAGCTGGGACCATTCAAGGGATACATCTCTCCGAGTCCCCGGACTTCCGTTCCCGGCGTGGCCGGAATCAACAATGCGTTGATAAACGTAGCAATAAACAGGGCCAGGACAGTCACGGTGGACACATCCCACACGGAGCAGCCCTGAAAATAAAACATGATTCCCCCGATGACGGCCCCCATCACCACCATCGGATGCAGGCGTATCACCCGGCGCTTGATGAACTCCTTGATCCCCATCTTCCCCCAGCGGTCATCATAAGCATACCCGATCACGAACCCGGACAGGATAAAGAAAAAATCGACCGCCAGATAACCATGGTTGATATTCTGATCCAAATGGCTGGTCGCGTAAGCCTCAAAAATGTGGAACCATACCACCATGATAGCCGCTACCCCACGCAGCCCGTCGAGAATATGATAATGCGGTTTTGTATTGGGAAGGGTAGCTGTAGAGAGTTGTGTTTCTAGCATAAATAAGTTCCGGAACGATATTTTTCCTTCTTAAAGGGAGGCGTTTATGAATGGTACCTGTGCAATGATGCGTAATATTTGGATAACGGTCACTCACTTAATTGACTTTTTTGAAAATATTTGTAAAAACATTAAAAACATGTCATTTACTTTTTCATGTTACCATATGTACGCTGAACTTTTCAGATTCTTTCTCAGCTCATTGATAAATTCTTGCGGACAATTCTGAGAATTTTCCTTCCCTCGGCTACTTGGCTGATATTAAATAGCGGCATGAAACGGTTTTTCTTTTCTGTGCTGGTGCTGTGCGTTTGTGCCGCAACTCCACTTTCAGCCCAGTCCAGAACGGGGGCTCCTACTCAGTCCACGGACGATTACAACCAGAGCCAGTTCTGGATCGGCAATTTTCCGGAGGGGCAGTATGTGGTGCATCTCAGCCGTATTGTAGCCGTAGCCCAGCACAGGTATATCCTAGATAATGCCTGCATGGTGCATGAGGTGACCCTCATCACCATGGGGAATACGCCCACCAAGTTTTATTATCTGGAAACGCTGGGACAGGGGTCGGGAATCAACGCCATTAAAAATGTGACCGAACGGGCGAAGGAACTCGGTTCCGGCGCCGTCAACCGGGCGAGCGGAGGCGGCATCGACCCGGATACGACCGTCGTCAAGGCATACCCGAACACGAATACCGTCGAGTTCCGCGTGGCTACGCTGGAACAGCTCAACAAGATGTATGCCTCTCTCCTGAAAGCGTGGCAGGACGGAAAGGGAAGGACTTTCAAGCCGTAAAGGCGAGAGGGAATACTAAAGATCAAAGACTAAAGTTGTTGATGTCCAGGGACGGAATGTCCGGACATTTGTTTTTTGGTCTTTGATCTTTTGTCTTCCGTATTTGAGGCCTCGACCTCAAATATATTTCCGTTCTATCATGTGGGCCTTCAAAGGGTCCGCGGCAAAGAGGTGGGTGAGGCCGATGGCCAGGGCGTCAGCGGCGTCGGATTCCGGCGTTTCCCGTAGTTCCAGCAGGGCGCGCACCATGAAGGCTACTTGCGCCTTTTGCGCTCCCCCCCCGCCCCACGACGGAGAGTTTGACGCTTTTGGGGGAGTATTCCATGATGCGCAGTCCGGCTTCCGCCGCGGCAATGACCACGGCCGCCTTGGCCGCCCCCATCGTGATGGCGGTCTGGTGGGACTGGACGTAGATGATGCGTTCCACCGCCATTTCATCCGGCTCCCATTTGTCAATGAGGTTGCCCAGATGCTGCTTGATGGCGAGCAGGCAACCGGATTGGGACACGGTCCGGGGAATGGACAGCGTGCCGTAGTCCAGGGCATGCGCCCGGCGGTGGTCGCCTTCCACCACGGCGTACCCCGTATTGCGGATGGCTGGGTCTATGGCAAGAATACGCATGGGACACGGTTTCTTCCCCACCGTTCCTTGTGATTCCTAGCGCCTGCGGCGCTTGGGAGCCGCGTGCTTGGGCTTGCGGACGGAGCGCACAGGCTCGTCTTCCAGAAGGGCGGAGTAAGTGTAGTTGAAGCCTTCCAGCTTTTTGCGGGCAATGGGTTTGCCGATGAAGTTTTCCACGGCGGCGGCAAAGTCCACCTCATCCGCCGTCATGATCGTGAAAGCGTCTCCCGTGGCTTCGGCACGGCCCGTACGGCCGATGCGGTGCACGTAGTCTTCCGCGTTTTCCGGAACGCGGTAGTTGATGACGTGGGTGACGCCGCTGATGTCAATGCCGCGCGCGGCCACGTCCGTAGCCACCAGAATATCGTATTTGCCAGCCTTGAATCCCTTGAGCGCCTCCATGCGTTCCTTCTGAGGAATGTCGGAGTGCATGACGGCCACTTCACCGCGGTAGCCGTGCTGCTTCAGCATGCCGCACACGGCGTCCGCCTCCTTGCGGGTGCGGGTGAAGATCATGACGGAGTGGAAGTCCGTTCCCTTGAGCAGGGCCAGCAGCAGTTCGTCGCGCTGGTCCAGAGCCACCGGATAGATGGCGTGGTTGATGGTGGCGGCCACTTCCCGGCGGGCGATGGTGACTTCCGCGGGGTCTGTGAGGCACCATTTGGCAAATCCGGCGATAACCGGAGGCATCGTGGCGGAGAAGAAGAGGGTCTGCCTGCCCTCCCACGGGCACAGGTTGACGATTTTACGGACGATGGGCAGAAAGCCCATGTCCAGCATGCGGTCCACTTCATCCAGCACCAGAGCCTTGATTTCTCCGAAGCGCATCGTGCCGCGGTAGAAGTGGTCCACCAGGCGTCCAGGCGTGGCGACGACGATATCCGCGCCCTTTTTCAGCTCTTCCGTCTGCTTGCCGTAGCCCAGGCCGCCGTACAGCAGGGCCACTTTCAGCCCGGTGAATTCGCCGTATTCGGCAAAGGCTTCCGCCACCTGGTCCGCCAGTTCGCGGGTGGGTTCCAGCACCAGTATCTGGGGCTTGCCCATCGGCTGTATCTTGGTCAGCAGCGGCAGGGCGAAGGCCGCGGTCTTGCCCGTTCCCGTCTGGGACGCTCCGATCAGGTCCCTGCCCTCCAGGATGATGGGGATGGCCTGCTCCTGAATGGGGGTGGGATGTTCATAACCGCATTTTTCCACCGCCTTCAAGACGGGTTCCGATAGGCCTAATTCTGAAAATAACATTGATTTTGTATGTTTGATAAACGCAAGACCCCCAACGCGGCGCCGGACGGCGAGGCAGGCGGGGTCAGGAAATAAACGGATTGGTCAGCAATTCGTTTTTCACGGTGGTGTACGGTCCGTGGCCCGGGAAGATCATGGTGGTGGCCGGCTGGTTGAGCACTTTTGTTTCTATGCCCTTCTTCAGCAGGCGCAGATTGCCGCCGGGAAGGTCCGTCCTGCCGATGGAACCGACAAAGATGACATCCCCGGTGAACATAATCCCCTCGTCCGGAAGATCGTACACGATGCTGTCCGGAGAATGGCCGGGCACCTGGTGCAGGTGCCAGAGCAAACCGCCCCAGTTGGCCGTATGGATGTCGGACGTGAGCACCTCATCCACCACGAAGGGCTGGACGTTGAGGGGGAGCCCCCACGCGTCGCGGGCCATTTTTTCAAGTGTCAGGTTCTCATTGTACGGCTGGCCGGCATGAATGCGGCAGTCGAAAATCTGGCGCATCCGGCAGGCATCCTCCACATGGTCAAAGTGCTGATGGGTGATCAGCAGGTCCGTGATGATGATGTCGGGTTTTTTGGAGTAAATCCAGTCCGCGAATCCGGAGGGAGCGTCCACCGCCACATAAGTGTTATCCTTTGTCTTGAAAAGATAACCATTACAGGAAGCTACTCCGCCCGTATAAACACGAATCCGATCCATGGGGAGGGATTGTAATGGAATCGGCGGGGATATCCAGTACAAAGACAGGGCATGCAACCCGCTTTATGTCATTTTTATAAAGCCGCCCTGCATCAGGCTCCACGGGATGACGTGCCCGGCTTCCATGGGTACTACTTTCTGCCCGTATCCTTCATAAGCGTCCGGCACCAGCATTTCCCGCCTTTCCAGGCGCACCGTTTTGGAGGGCGGCGTGAGTCCGTACAATGCGCACGCATGGCCGGAAACAAATCCCTGCAGGCGGTTCAGCGCATTGTGTTCTTCAAACAGGGCAGCCAGGCGCGGCAGGGCGATGGGAGCGGTAAACACGCCGGCGGCGCAGCCGCAGGCTTCCTTGGCATGGACGGGATGAGGCGCCGAGTCACTGCCGAACATGAGGCGGGGATGTCCGGACAGGGCGGCTTTCAGCAGCGCTTCCCGGTCTTCCGGCCTTTTCGCGATGGGTTTGCAAAACAGGTGGGGGCGCAGCATGCCGCCCGCCACGTCGTCCAGCGTGATGAGAAGATGCTGCAGGGTGACGGTGGCCGCCAGATTTTCAAATTCGTCCAGAAGCCGGACGGCGGCAGCCGTGGTGATATGCTCCATGCAGATGGTCAGCCGGGGATATTGTTCCGCAAGCTTCCTGTAAATACCCAGGAATTCCGTTTCCCGGTCCATTACGAATCCATGGGTTTCACCGTGCACCAGCAGGGGTATACCCATTTCCTGCATCATGGACATGGTGGCTTCTGCGTCCTTCATGGCCTTCACACCGCCTTCGCTATTCGTGGTAGCCCCCGCCGGATAAAGCTTGATCCCGAAAACCAGGTCCTTGAGCCGCTCCAGCTCCCTTTCCGTGTAAGAGCGGAAAAACGCCGTCATATAGGGCTTGAATACATCGCCGCCGCAGGCGTCCATAATGCGGCCGCGGTAGGCCTGCACCTCCTCCGCATCCGCTACGGGGGGAACCAGGTTGGGCATGACGACCGCCCCGGCGAAGGAGGCGGAACTCAGGGGGGCGACCAGTTTCAGCATGTCGCCGTCCCTCAAATGAAGATGCATGTCCAGCGGAGAGTGCAATTCCAGAATCATGCGGGCATCATGCCGGAAGCAACTCCCGAAATCAAGCATGGTCCCCCGCCCTCGGAAAGGAAGCGGCATTGCCGAAGGAAAACGCGGGAACGGTCCGTTCCGTTCCTTTTCCTGAAAAGACAGGGACAACTACCGCAGAGATGACCCATGCCGCCTCCGGCAAATCGGGCACAAAAAAACCGCCCGGAGGCGGTTGTTTCTGCAATGCAAGGTGGCGAAGCGGACGGGGCTCGAACCCGCGACCTCCAGCGTGACAGGCTGGCGCTCTAACCGAACTGAGCTACCGCTCCATAACCTTGACTGCCGTCCCCTGCCTTGCGGTGAGGACGTGGGGTTTATATACGCCTGAAAATATTCTGACAAGAAAAAAAGTTTATTTTTGCAACCGGAAACGGTCGGCTGTGTTTATCATTGAAGAGATTTATCATTTTAACTTTCTATTTATTTCAAAATAATAACAACTTCCCTGCATTATTTATTTTAGTTTGACAACTATTCACTGCATTTGACATAAAAGCCATATGATCCAACCTGCCATAGATATTACCACCTCCGTCCACAAGTTTGAAACCATTCTCTACCAGTTCAAAAGGGACAATCTGAACGAGGTGGACGAGAACCATTACCAGAAAATCATGGGGCTCTCCGTCCGCCAGATGAACGCCCTTGGGGCTCTCAACAGGCTCATGACCAACCGCCATGAGGGCATACCGCTGAAGACGCTGGCCCACCACCTCCGCATGAGCGTTCCCTCCACGTCTCTGCTGGTGGACAGCATGGTGAAGAAAGGCCTGTTCGACCGCAAGGAAAACCCGCGCGACAGGCGTTCCCTCTGCATTCGCCTTTCCGAGGAGGGAGAATCCAGATTCCAGCTGCTTTACAACGGCATGAAGAAGCGCCTGGATTCCCTGTTCGGCATCCTTTCCGATCAGGACCAGGAAGATTTCTGCCGCATTGTGGACACCCTTTACACCCACGTTTATACCAAGTAATACCATATGAACACACACACGCATGAACGGAAAATTCCGCTCCGCCTGCTGGCCGGCTCCGGACTGCTTTTCAGCCTCATGATGCCGGGTTACTCCCAGGGAATGCCGGGGGCTCCCGCCAAACCCAGTACCGTGCTCGTCCAGAAGGCCAGCACGATCGACAGCGCGGTGAACAAGAAATACATAGGCCAGGTGGAATCCATCGACCGGGTTACCGTGCAGCCTCGCGTTTCCGGCAACATTGTGGCCACAAGGTTCCGGGAAGGGAACGTAGTCAAGCAAGGCGACCTCCTTTTTGAGATAGAAGACACGCGCTACAAGGCCGCCGTGGAAGAAGCCGAGGCCAAAAAAGCGCAGCTGGAAGCCAAGCTCCTTTACGCCAAGAACAGTTTTGAACGCTATAACAAGCTGCTCGCCTCCAAATCCGTCTCCATGGACACGGTGGAAAACGCCAAAAGCACCATGCACGCCCTGGAAGCGGAAATACAGTCAGCAGACGCCTCCATCATCGTGGCCAAGGATGACCTGAATTACACCAGAATCATGGCTCCCATCACGGGCCGCACGGGCAGGGTCACGTTTTCCACGGGCAACTACATCACCCCTACTTCCGGCTCCCTGGTGACCATCACAGGCATTGAGGAAGTATACGTGAAGTTCCCCATCAGCGAACGCGACTTCCTTTCCCTGTTCGGCACCCAGGATGACATGAAGAAGGAGGCCATCGTCACCCTGACCCTGGCCAATGGCAAGGCCTATGCCCATCCGGGCAAGGTGTTCATGACGGACAACACCGTCCAGACTACCACGGACACGCTGAATGTCTGGGCCAAATTCCCCAACCAGGAGGATATGCTGACTCCCGGCGGCGTGGTGACCGTCAATCTCTCCAAGAAGAATGTGGACCGATTCCCGGCCGTGAACATCTCCTCCGTCATGCATGACGCCTACAAGAGCTATGTTTACGTCGTAAACGACCAGGGCGTGGTGGAACGCCGGGACGTCACGCTGGGCAACACGGTCAACAACGAACAATGTTTCAGCTCCGGCGTCAAGGAAGGGGAAGTCATCATCATCGACGGCATGCACAAGGTGCGTCCCGGTGCCAAGGTGAACCCCGTGTATTCCACTCAAAACTGATATTTCCATGATTGCGGACCTGTTTATCAAACGTCCCAAATTCGCCATTGTCATCGCCATCCTGATGGTGCTGGCCGGGCTGCTTTGCCTGGAAAAGCTGCCTGTGGCGGAATATCCGGAAATCGCCCCCACCAGCATCAATGTGCAGGCCACCTATACGGGAGCCAGCGCCCAGGTGGTGATGGAAACCCTGGCCTCCCCCATTGAGGAGGAACTCAACGGCCTGGAAAACCTGATCTATTTCTCCTCCAAGTCGGACAACACCGGCGGCTATTCCCTGTCCCTGACGTTCAAGAGCGGCACGGACTCGGACATCAACATGGTGAACGTCCAGAACGCACTCAAACGGGTGGAATACAAGCTGCCCAAGGAAGTGACGGACCAGGGCATCAAGATCAGGAAGCGTTCCTCGGACATCCTGGGCTTCTTCGCCTTCCGCTCCACCAACATGAGTTCCCTGGAGCTGAACAACTTCGTCAAATCCAGGGTGAAGGACGAAATCGCCCGCGTGCCGGGCATTTCCGCCATCAACCTGATGCCGGAAAAAAACTACAGCATGCGCATCTGGCTGGACGCCCTGCGTATGTCCGCCCTGAACATCACGCCCGATGACGTTTCCAACGCCATCAAGGCGCAGAATGTTCAGGCTGCCGCCGGTTCCATCGGTTCCGAAGGGGAAAACAACTTCATCCAATACAAGGTGAACGTTACCGGGCGCCTGAAGACGGTGGAAGAATTCAGCAAGATCATTGTCCGCACAGGTCAGGACGGCCATGTCACCCGCCTGGACGACATCGCCAGAATCGAACTGGGTGCGGAAACCTATTCGGGCAGCAGCCGCAACAACGGGGAAGACTCCGTGAACATGGCCGTGTATCGCCTTGACGACGCCAACGCCATGGAAGCCATGACCGGGGTGAAGGACGCCCTGCAGGAGCTTTCCAAGCGCTTCCCTCCCGGCGTTTCCTATGAGGTGAGCTACGACCCCACGCAGTATATTTCCGCCACCATGGCGGAAATCGTGGAAACGCTCGTCATCGCCCTCATCCTGGTGGTGGGCATCACCTACCTCTTCCTGCAGGACTGGCGCGCCACCCTCATTCCGGCCCTGGCCATTCCCGTTTCCCTGATCGGCACATTCGCCATCCTGTACCCGCTGGGTTTCTCCATCAACGTGCTGACCATGTTCGGCCTGATTCTGGTGATCGGCTCCCTGGTGGACGACGGGATCATCGTGGTGGAAAACACCATGCGCATTCTGGAGACGGAGGACCTGCCCCCGGAAGAGGCCACCAAAAAGAGCATGCACCAGATTACGGGCGCCATCATCGCCACCACGCTGGTAACGGTGGCCATTTACGTCCCCATCGCCTTCTTCGGCGGCATGGTGGGCAACATCTACATGCAGTTCTCCGTAACCATGTGCGTGGCACTCTGCCTTTCCGCCGTAAACTCCCTGACGCTCAGCCCCGCCCTGTGCGCTCTGCTGCTGAAGAACAGGAAGGGCAAGAAGCAGAAAAGGTTCAATCTTTTCCGGCCTTTCAACGCCACGCTGGAATGGGCTCGCCAGAGCTACATCAAGTGCGCCGGCGTCATGGTGCGCCGCGCGTGGCTCACCCTGATTCTCCTGGCCGCAGTCTTCGCCGCCAACTGGAAACTGTTTGAAACCGTTCCCAAATCCTTCCTGCCCAAGGAAGACAAAGGCACCGTCTTTTGCGACATCCAGCTTGCGCCCGGCGCCACCCTGGGCCGTACGGAACAGGCCCTGCGCAGTGCGGAACAAAAGCTCATGGGCATCCCCGGCGTGCGCCAGGTTTCCTCCACCTCCGGCTTCAGCTTCATGGGTGGGAACGGGGAAAACCTGGGCATGTGCATCGCCCAGCTTGATTCCTGGGACAAACGCAAGACTCCGGAACTCTCCGTGGATTCCATTATCCATCAGGCCTCCAACCTGTGCGATGAGATTCCCGCGGCCAAGGCCACCGTCTTCAGCCCGCCGGCCATCATGGGGCTAGGCCTGACCGGCGGCGTCTCCTTCATGCTCCAGGCCAGCGGGAATGAAACCCCAAAGGATCTGGAGCGTGAGCTGGAAAAACTGATCGACCAGATTGAAAAACTCCCGGGAGCCCTGTTCCCGCGCAGCTCCTATGAGGCGAACACGCCCCAGCTTTTCCTGAACATTGACCGTGAAAAGGCGCAGAGCATGCACGTGCCTGTCAACCGTATTTTCACCACGCTTCAGAGCAAGCTGGCCTCCATGTACATCAATGACTTCAACCTGATCGGCTACACGTTCAAGGTGAAAATGCAGTCCGCACCGGAGGACCGCACCACCATCAACGACATCATGAACACCTACATCCAGAACGATCAGGGCCAGATGGTGCCGCTCAGCTCCGTGGCCACCTTGTCGTACATGGTGGGGCCCCGCCAGATCGCGCGGTTCAACCAGCTCATGTCTGCGGAAGTGACCGTGCAGACTAGGCCGGGAACCAGCAGCGGGGACCTGATGAACCAGATTGAAGCCATTCCCCTGCCGGAAAACTACTCCATCACCTGGACGGACATGAGCTACCAGGAGCGCCAGAACGACGGAAAGATCGTCCTGCTGATGGGCCTGGCCCTGCTCTTCGGCTACCTGTTCCTGGTAGCCCAGTATGAAAGCTGGACGGTTCCCATCTCCGTGATTGTCTCCGTATCCGTGGCTCTTCTGGGCGCCCTGCTCGGCTTGCTGATCTGCAACACGCCCCTGAGCATTTACGCCCAGCTCGGGCTGGTCATGCTCGTAGGCTTGGCCGGGAAGAACGCCATCCTGATGGTGGAGTTCTCCAAGGCGGAGCGCGAACACGGCGTCCCCATCCAGCAGGCGGCCCTGGAAGGAGCCCGGCAGCGTTTCCGCGCCGTGATGATGACGGCCATCTCCTTCATCATCGGTGTGTTCCCGATGGTGATCGCCTCCGGGGCGGGAGCGGAAAGCCGCAAGGCCATCGGCATCACCACCTTCTATGGAATGATCCTGGCCACAATCGTGGGCATTCTATTCATTCCGGCTCTGTATTCCATGTTCCAGCGCTACCGGGAGTGGGTGAAAAACCTGTTCTCCGGCAAGGCCGGCTAATGGGTCTCCGGGATCTTCCATCCGGACGGAGCGGCTCATCCGCTCCGTCCTTTTTCATTTCCGGAATTTGTAAATTCCACCATTTTCTTAAAAAGAAATAAAATCTGAAAATCAGCATGTTACGCAGAAAAAAATGGATCAGGTTTTCCCCGCTTCCCGAAGATAGACGCCGTTTTTTCTATCTTGCATGCCGGTCTGGTCCAATTATGATGCACCGTACATGAAACAAACTCCATTACTCCCTATCCTCCTTGCATCGGCCGCCCTCCACGCCCAGGCAGTCCCGGCCCCCATGGAAGTGACCGCCCACGAGTCCGCAACCATCTGGACACAGGGCTACGGAGTCGGAAACGGCAGGCTGGGAGCCCTTTCCTATGGAGAATTCCCCAAGGAAATTCTCGTCCTCAATGAAGAAAGCATCTTTGCCAAGTCCAGCATTGTCCCCAGGGAGGGCGCGGCGGAAGGCCTGAAAGAGGCCAGGGAATTGTGCGCCCGCGGGGATTATAAAAAGGCGGACGAAACTTTCCGCAGCAAAGTCCTGTCAAACAAATCCTCCTCCGGCAGCTACCAGCAGGGCGGCCTGCTTGACGTCCAGTGGCAGGATCTGCCCCCTTCCACTTCTTTCTCCAGAAAGCTGGACATGAAACACGGGAAGGCCCAAATGGACGTACATTTTGCGGACGGGGCACTGAAAACGGAACTGGTCGCCGCTCCATATTCCGATTGCATCGCCTACCGCATGGCCTGCTCCCTTCCCAAGGGCTGCACCGTTACCCTCTCCCTGCGCCATCCGGATAAAAAATCAGAAATCACTCCAACCAGGGACGGATGGATTCTCAAAGGCCAGGGCCACAACGGAGGTACCCGCTTTGAAAATGCCGTCAGAGTGCAGGCCATCGAGGGACGCGTTTCCCTGGACGGCGGCATTCTCAGGATAGACAACTGCAAGGAACTGCTCGTCCTCTCCTCCACTAAAACCGACTACAACAGCCGGAAACCGGACAGCCCGCTGAAAAACGACCTGGGAACCCTCAACCGGAACATTCTGGACGCCGCTTCCAGGGCAGGATGGAAAAAGCTGGAACAGGAAACGGCCAAATACTTTTCCGAACGCATGATGCGCTGCCAGGTGGACATTGGAGACACGCCCGCCGAAACCGCTCAAAAAACGACCCCCGAACGCCTCCAGCTGGTCAGGCAGGGAGGCAAGGACCCGGACCTGATTGAACAGCTTTTCCAGTTCGGCCGCTACTGCATCATTGCCAACACGCGCCCAGGCGCGCTGCCCTGCGGCCTGCAAGGACTGTGGAACCCGGATCTCAACGCCGCCTGGAAAGGGTGCTTCTTCCTGAACATCAACTGCCAGATGAACCAGTGGCCGGCCGACGTGACCGGACTGGGGGAATACCACCGCCCCTTCCTTGAATTCGTGGTCAGCCTTCAGCCCACCGGTGAAAAATTCGCCCGCTTCCTGAAACTTGACGGCTTTTGTTTTGCCCACAACGTGGACTGCTGGAAGGAAACCTACTATGTCGGGAACGTACCCGAATACTCGGCCAGCCTGATGAACGGGGCATGGGCCTGCGCCCACCTGATGGACAGCTACCGCTTTACGGGGGACAAGGCGTTCCTGAAAAAATCCATTCCCATTCTGGAATCCAACGCCCGGTTCATCATGTCCTGGTTCCAGAAAGACGGGAAAGGGCGCTATATCTCCGGTCCGGGAACTTCTCCGGAAAACATCTTCAGAGTCCTGGACGAGACAGGAAAAAAAATCAACCTTTCCGTCTCCAACGGCTGTTCCCATGATCTCCTGCTCGGCAGGGAATCCCTGCGCAACTACATTGCCGCGTGCCGGGAACTCGGAATCAATACGCCAGTACTGGCAAAAGCCCTCCAGTTCCTGCCGCACATCCCCCAGCCGGCCATCGGGGAGGACGGCCGCATCCGGGAATGGCAGGAACCCTTTGAGGAAGTCCAGAAGGGGCATCGCCACATCAGCCACCTGTACGGCCTGTTCCCGGGAAATGAATGGGATGTGCTCAACACCCCTGAATACGCCGCCGCCGTCAAGAAATCCGTGGACTACCGCCGCAGCTTTACCGGAAAAAGCGGCATATGCACCGGCTGGAGCACCGCGTGGCTGATCAACATGTACGCCACGCTCGGCTGCGGCAACGACGCGGAGGAACGCATCTACACGCAATTGAAAAAATACATCAGCCCCAACCTGTTCGACATGCACCCCCCTTACCAGATCGACGGCAACTTCGGCATGACTTCCGGCCTGGCCCAATGTCTGATCCAGAGCCAGATTGAACAGCAAGGCTACCGTGTGATTATGCTCGCCCCGGCCCTGGCCGATTCATGGACGGAGGGTTCGGCCACGGGACTCCACGCTCGCGGAGGGCTTACGGTAGACCTGTCCTGGAAAGACGGGGGCATCAAGGCCACGGCCAAAGCCTCCCGTCCCGGCAAATTCCGTTTCATGCACCGGGGCAGGAAAAAAGATGTGGTCATGAAAGCAGGGGAAAGCATCAACATCTCCTTTTAATTTCCCTGCACTTGAACACGGATAAAGGCGGCCATGCCTCTTTCATCCCGGCGTCCCGCTGCCGGCAGGTGTGGCCGCCTTCCATGCCGTGCCGAATGAAACGGGGGCGGACGGTCCGGAAGCTCCGGCCTTCGCACCGCCTCTTTAACAAGGCTCCGATTCCCCATCCACGGAATAAACGGCAAAAAAGGAACCGCCCTCTACATGAAAGCAACGGGGAACCGACGCTTTTTTCCAAATCGCGCCTATACCGTGCAGGGAACCGGGGAATGCACTTATTCCACCCGCACGGTCTGTTCAATCAATTGGTCCAAACGGGCTGCGGAAACGCCGCCCACCATTTCACGGAGTTTCATTCCTTCCAGATACAGAACCGTCAGCGGAACCGCCTCCAAATGGTACTTGCGTGCCAGCTCCGGATGCGCGTCCGCGTCAATCAACACGGCAAAGGCCTTCCCGTCCTGCGCCTCGGCATAGGATTTGACCGCCTGGACGTATTCCATGGCCTGGGAACTCCACGGGGCGTAAAAGACAATCAGCACCCTGCGGCCGGAAAGTTCCGTCAACTGCCGCATATCCTCCCCCTTGTAAACCATCCATGCCGGCTCCTTCTTTTTGGGGGCGGAAGGCGGCAATACCTGCCTGGGAGGGTCAAAATTCCGCTCCAGCGGGCGCGGGGCGGGCTTCTTCTCCGCATAGCGGGAACGCCTGTCATTGGAATCGTCGCAACCGGCCAGTGCGGCCAGCAGCAGCCCGCTGATCACTATAAACGCTCCCTGCCTCATCACGGAGGCAAGTATGCCCGCGAAAGTCGAATTTGCAAGACTGAACCTTTCCATCCGAATTCCGCGTTTTCGCGGTTGCCTTGGCCGCCCCGTATCTGTTATGGTAGTTATTGAATGAACAGCTTGCCGCCACTGGAATTTGGAGGAGTGTCCCATTGGACGGCCCTGGCCGTTCTGCTGGTGGCGGGGCTGTGCATTGTGGAACTGGGGCAATCCTACAAAAAATCCGTCAGAAACCGCACGGCGTTCTGGCTGGGGACCGCATGCCTGTTGAGCCTGGTTCCGGACCTGATCGCCCTGCTTGCCGACGAGCCGGACAAATCCTGGGAGTGGATGCTGCCCCTTCACTTCTGCTCCGTGATGCAGGTGGCGTGCGCCCTGAGCCTCTGGATACCTTCCCGCATTCTGCGCTCCATCGTATACTACTGCGTGCTGTGCGCCACTCTTCAGGGGCTGGTGACGCCTTCCGTGGCCCACGACTTCCCTTCATGGACGTACTTTGCCTTCTTCCTTTCCCACGGCGTTACGGTCATTGCAGCCCTTTACCTGCCCCTGGCCCTGCAATGGAAGCCGGCGCGGTGGGACTTCCTGTGGGCTCTGCTGTTCGCCAACCTGTATCTGGCCGCGGTGCATCCCGTCAACAAATTCCTGGGCACCAATTACGGCTTCACGGTTTCCACTCCCGCCTCCGGGTCCGTGCTGGACCTGCTGGGGGCATGGCCCTGGTACCTGCTGTGGATGCAAATTCCGGCCCTGATCCTGATGTACCTGCTCACACTGCCCTTCCGCCATTATCCCATGGGGCGCACGGGGGGAGCCCTGTTCCGGAGCTGAAAAACTTATGTGGAAAAAACATCCCCGCAAACTTGAACCGCCCAGCCTTCCATATGATCCCATACCTCTTCCTGTTTCTTCCCGCCGAGGCGGTCTTTTACTTCCTTCTTCACCTTTTTCTGGGCGCCCCTCCCCATCCCCCTGCAGCGCAGGCTTCCGTGTCCCTCCCCTCCGGCTACGCCCTTTCATGGAATGATGAATTTGACGGCTCGTCCCTTGACATGGAAAAGTGGTCCTACCGCCAGACCGGGCCGCGCCACAATGCGTTGAACACTCCGGAAGCCATTTCCACGGGCAATGGAATTCTGAGCATCCGCACTTATACGGAAAACGGAAAACATCATACCGGAATGATCGCCACAAAAAAGAAGAGCCTGAACCGGACATACGGCTTTTACGAGGCTTCCATTGAATTTGCCGGAGACAGGAATGCTTCCTCCGGCATGTGGTCCGCCTTCTGGCTCCAGAGCGACACCATTTCCACTGTGGGCAACACGGGTAAATACGGTACGGAAATAGACATTGTGGAATACAGGCCCAACCCCTCCAACGGATATGAAACCAACCAGGCCATCCACTACCACGGCTACGGGGAACACCACAAATCGGCGGCAAAACAGCACAAAACCGGACTTCTGGAAGGCTATCACACCTACGGCGTACTCCGGACGGCCGGAGGATACACGTTCTATATGGACGGAAAGGAAGTCTGGAAAACGCAGGAAGCCCTGTCCTGCATTCCGGAATACATCATCCTGAGTTCGGAAATCCGGGATAAAAACTGGGCAGGCGACATCCCCGCAAACGGCTACGGCAGCAGGGACAAAAGCCCAACGGCCATGAACGTGGACTATGTGCGGGTTTACTCCCTGCCCGATTCCTACCGGACCGCGCCCGACGGAAAATGGAGCGACCGCCAATGGGAAACCGTCCTGCCTTCCGGCAGGAAAATCGCCCGGCTGGCGCCCCCGGACGGAGCCAACGTCTGGTTCAACAGGGAAAGGACAAGCAGCCTGCTTCTGGATCGCGACGCCGTCGTGGATTCCCTCACCGTCGGGAAAGGGAAATTCTTCCACCTGCAAGGCAGGAATAAAACGCTGGCCATACGGAGCGGAATCGCCGCACTGGAAAGAATGGATCTGATCTTTGACGCGAAGATGGCGCTTGAAGGCGAAGACGTTACCTGGACTCTGTTTGAACCCTATTCCTCCTTGTATGCCAACGGCCCCGTACATGGAAAAGGCAGCCTGATCCTCCGCTGCGGCAGCGGAACACTCGTGGACTCCACGTTTCTCTTCAACGCCCCCGTCACCCTCCAGGGGGGAATGGACGTGAAAGGGCAAGTCGCTCTCGGTCCTTCCGGGAGCCTGTCCATCTCCGGCAAAACCGTTTTCCGCCGGAATTCCCGTCTTGTCGTTCATCTGGACGGCAAAAATGCGTCTCCCAAAATAAAGGCGGAGGGAGGGCTGGAACTGGAGAAAAACGTTTCCCTGTACCCCGAATTTTTCTATGTCCCGGAACCGGGCGACCGGATCATCCTGGCGGACGGCCTTAAAAAGACTGCCGGGGGAACTTTCTTCAACCTGCCGGAAGGCCGCGTTTTTGACGCTGAAATATACCGTGATTCCCCGTTGAAAACCTCGCTCGCCGGAAAAGCCTCCCTGCGCATCCATTACACGGATACGGGAATTCTGCTGACGGTCCTCTCTGTGGACAGGACGGCCCTTTCATCCGTCCCGGATTGAGATGAATAAATAAGGGAAAATCTCCGCAAACCAGCCGCCCCTATCTCACGATCGGCTTGAGCACGCCCAGATAGGTATCCGCCGTGCCCGTCCCGGGATAAATGGAATCTATCCTGATCCTGATGGTATGCACGGGAGCCTTGTAATAGGGGGGAATGACAATCTGCGGCGTCCAGTCGTCCCGCAGGGTGGCGTCAAAAGTGTACTCCCCGTTCAGAATTACCTGGACGCTTTTAGGACGGCCGAACATGGAATACGCAATATTCGGATGGCGGCGAGCCTCCGTATCGTTTTCCGGCAACGTTACCGGGGAAATTCCGGATTCCAGCATGATCCCCAGCAAACGGCCCGGATTCTTAAGCTTCACCTCCAGGGTTTCCCCCTGCCCGTCTCCGGAAACGCCCTCCGCCCAGTATCCCTGGCCGTGCTTCAGGTTGTCCGGAGAGCAGGGATTGCCGTAGGGGTCCTTTTCCAGGGTGGAACTGGCCGTAATGTCGTACTGGTCCGTCAGGGAACCCTTCTCCCCGCGGATGGTGACATGGCCATCCTTGTCCAGTGTCCAGCCGGGGCCGGGGGTCAGCACCATGGAGGGCGCGTACGGGCGGCCATCCGCCCCCAGCAGGGACCAGGTATAAACGCCCTGGGGCGTCGTGACGATGGACTTGGCATCGGCGGAAGGATCCAGCTTCACGGACTGGTTGGTCATCTCGGAGCTGTACACGTTCACCACTGCCCTGGGCGTCCCTCCCGTCCACGTCATGAGGGGGGAGGTAAGCAAGGTCAGGCGCGGTTCCCCCATCCTGACTTTCTCTCCGGGGGTGATGCTGATATCCTGCGTGTAAGGCACGGAAAACTGAAAAGTCAGCACGTGCGTTCCCGGCTTGTTGGGAACCTGGGCCACCAGCCAGTGGGCAATGCCGGCCACGGGAGCCATGGTGGGCGCGTCCGCCTGCTGGTGGCGTCCCTCGGTAAGGGAGGAATCGCACTTCAAATCGTCCACGGACGCCACGGCATCCAGCACCGCCTTGGTGAAGGGAAGATTGCGTATGGGCTCCGGACTGGCGGCGTTGGTCTTTTCGTCAGGGGGACTGTACCGGAACGGAACTCCCACGGGAATCGTCTTCCCCTTGATGCCTTTGGAAATGTCCAAAGCGCAGGTGTAAATCAGTAAAGTCTGGTGCTGCTTCAGGGAAACGGTCAGGTCCAGGGCATTCAGACGGATGCCGTCCGCCTGCGTCAAATCCATGGGAACCGGAAGTCCGGGCACCGGAGCTATGCACTGGACCGCGACATCGCGCGGAGCATCCTGCCGGGTCTTTTCCACGGCGGCCTGTTCCTGATGCGTAGGCTCTGCGGCCATGCACGGCGCACAGCCCACGGCGCCGGCCACACAAATGAGAGAAGCCAGTCTCATGCCGTTAAAATAATGTCTATCCTTCCATTCATCAAGGTTCATTTTCCGGACGTCCGGGGTCCGTCCGTTTGCCCCCGGCCGGAGGCTGGGAAAATTTCTTCCCGTTCCAGTCTTCGCCGATCGCCCAATCCGGCGCCATGAAAAAGGAAATGGGAACGGGCCCCAATCCGTCCATGAACACAACGGTTTCTTCCTGACAGACGCCGGAAAGGAAAATGTCTTCCCCCTGAGCCTGCCGCCAGTCAGCGCTGAACATGTCTTTCACTACATAAAAATCCCTTACGCCAAAACACGCCGCAAGAATGGAATCCTGTTCCTCACTGGTCACATCCGGAGAGAAAACAACAAACCGGATGGACAAGGCTCCGGTATTCTTCCCAATCTCATCCAGGGAATGGCAAACCTTTCCACGGTAAAGAAAAATATGGGAATGGCCTTCCTCCGGAAGAGGATTTTCCGCAACAACGAGCGTATCTTCCAAGGCATCTTCCAGTTCTTCACGATCCACGACACAAGGCAATTTGCCGGAACAACAAAAATCCGGCACCGCAAGTGCGTGGGGAACCTTCATCAAGCGACCGCTTCTATAGCTCCATTGGTACCGTACGCACGCCATGCCGGAATCCCGGGAAAAAGGGTCATGAAGCCATTGGCCGCCCTCTTTTCCTTCCGCCGTTCCGGTTCCGAGCCGGCCAGGATTTTTCCATTCCCGCGAAAGCCGCGTCCCGCGGCTCCTTCCCTGAGGAGTGACGCCACATCTGTAAACAGGACCGCGGGCTTCGGGAAAGGGTTCCGGCAGAGCAACGCCGGAATCGGCAACTCCCCAGCAGAACAGGAGAAAAATTACAGGGTAGTTCATGTTAGATAATACTATATTCATCTCATTAACAACATTCAAGAAATAATCTTCCTTTTCCGGAGTTGGCCCCCCCCCCTCATCCGCCTTCCACGTAAAAAAGCACTCCCGCCAGCTGTTCGCCGGAAATTCCGCCGTCCGGAACCGCTGCCGTTTCATAGCTCTTTCATGATGAAAGGAAGCAGGGGAAAAGAAGAAAAAACGTCCACGGAAGAGCATTCCCGTCAAGCAAAAAAAGTTGAATTCGGAAGACAAAAAAAATGTCCGCAAGACCGGACGGAAATCCCTTGGAAACAACGCCAATACTACCATATGTGGTATACATTAAAAATATCCGTACAATATTTCCTTTTCATCGCGATTTTTTTTCAGTAGATAATGCAAACGTTACGCGCCGCCCCCAACACCGCGACGAAGCAACGCCCTCAGTACCTTTCACTTCGCAAACCATGACTACTGACAACTCGCAAATTACGCTCAAATTACGCACCGGACAGGAAATCATCCTTCCCCCCAGGAAGGACCTGCTGGGCGGCCTGAAGTTCACCAGAAGATTTTCCCATAACGAGGTTCATCCCTACGATGAAGTGGACTGGGCGCGGCGCGACGTCCGCATCATGGACTGGAAAACCGGAAAAACCATTTATGAGCGCCTGGGCCTGGAAGCCCCGGCCCACTGGGACGACAACGCCGTGAAAATCACAGCGGACAAATACCTGTTCGGCAGCGAGCCGGGCTCCCTGGAATACGAAGACAGTTTCCGCAACATTTACGACCGCATTTCCAACACCTACACCGTCTGGGGCTGGGAGGAAGGCTACTTCGCCACGCTGGAGGACGCGGAAATCTTCAATGAGGAAATAAAGGCCATGCTCGTCCAGCAGATCTGGGCTCCCAACTCCCCCGTCTGGTTCAACATCGGCCACTGGGAGCAGTGGCGCTGGGGGCGCCCGGACCTGCGTGAAAACTATACCGGCCACGGCAACAAGGCCTACCACGCCAAGGGCTCCAAGAACAATCTGAAAACCTACACGGTGCAGTCCACCTATGAATATCCGCAGTGCTCCGCCTGCTTCCTGACGGAAGTGGGAGACAGCATGGAGGACATTCTGGACCACCTGACCACGGAAGGCCGCATCTTCGCGTCGGGGTCCGGCGTGGGCATCAACCTTTCCACCCTCCGCTCCTCCAAGGAGCCCATCAGCGGCAAGGGCCGTTCCTCCGGCCCCATCTCCTTTGACCGCGGCTGGGACCGCATGGCAGGCGCCATCAAATCCGGGGGCAAGACGCGCCGCGCCGCCCGCATGGTGCTGATGTTCAGCGACCACCCGGACATTTTCGAATTCATCAACACGAAAAACCGCCAGGAAGACATCGCCAAGGTGATCCTGCGGGAGCACAACGTGCATGTGGAACTCAAGCAAATTGCGGAAACCAAGCTGGTGGCCGGCACCCCTGCGGAAAAGGCCGCCGCCCGCGTCATCCTTTCCCTGCCCCTGGCTACCAAAAACAGCTTTGACCCCCACATGGACGCCCTGCTGTACGGGGAAACGCTTTCCCACCAGAACGCGAACCACTCCGTTTCCGTAAAGGGGGACTTCTGGCAGGCGCTGGCCAACAACGGCAACACCTACACGCGCTGGGTCACGAACCCCGCCCACATTGAACAGACCTTCCGGGCCCAGGAACTGCTGGAAGCCATGGCCAAATCCATCTGGGAAAACGGGGAGCCCGGCGTGCACAACAACGACGTGATCAACCTCTGGAACCCGGTCAAATCCATCGGCTCCATCACCACGTCCAACCCCTGTTCCGAATACGTCTTCCTGAACAACACGAGCTGCAACCTTTCCTCCTTCAACGCCTACCGCTTCCTGACAAAGGGCGATGACGGCAAGCCCGTCTTTGACGCGGATGCCCTGACCCACGCCGCGCGCCTGGCAATGGTCTGTGCTGACCTGAACGTGGAACGAGGCGGCTTCCCGATTGAAGAAATCGCGGAAGGAACGTACAAGTACCGCACCACCGGCATCGGCTTCGCCAACGTGGGCGGCTCGCTGATGGCCCTGGGCGTGCCGTACGACTCTGACGAAGGCCGCTGGATCGCCTCCCAGCTTTGCAGCGCGCTGACGGCGGCCTGCTGGACGGCTTCCGCGGAAATGGGCGCGGAACTGGGTTCCTATGTGGAGTACCCCGCCAGCAAGAAGGACCTGCTGGCCGTGCTGCGCCTGCACCATGCGGCCCAGAAGCTGGCCGTCGCCCTGCCCGCCCAGAAGGACGCCAAGGCCCTGGACGACATGATCGACAACATCATCGCCAATGCCGGAGGAGTCCTGCCGGAAGCGCAGGGGCTGACCGCCTCCTACGCCCTGCATGCCTATCTCAAGAGCTTCAAGGCGCCCACCCAGATGAACAAGGAGCGCATCGCCCCCGCCGCCAAACTGGCGGAAGCCGCCTCCGCCATGTGGGCCAGGGCGGCCAAGGCCACCGCGCACCGCAACGCCTTCGTTTCCGTCATGGCCCCCACGGGCACCATTTCCGCCCCCCTGGGCTGTTATGACGAAGGCACCACCTCCATCGAACCGGACTACACGCTGGTGAAATGGAAGCAGCTTGCGGGCGGCGGCTCCCTGAAAATGTTCAACCGCCTGGCCCTGGAGGGCCTGCGCTCCCTGGGTTATCCGGAAGACTTCGTCAATGAGGCCGCTCTGGAAGTGGCCGGCCTGGACGGCCTGATTTCCGCCTTCCAGGGGAACATGGACTCCGTCGTCAACCAGATCATCATCGACCCCTGCAACGACCAGGCGGGCCCCGTGCGCCTGGCGTGGCGCCGCCTCCTCTCCGGCACGGAATCCCGCAGTGAAATTCAGGAAAAGGTGGCTTACATCAGCAATCCGGCCAACATGTCCGTGCTGACTGCGGACGAGCTCACCGTCGTGAACGGCGCGGCCCATATCGAATCCATCCCGTGGCTGGACAAGAAAGACCTGGCCGTCTTCGACTGCGCCGCCACCAACGGCAACGGCGTGCGCTCCATTACCCCGGCCGGGCACGTGCTGATGCTGGGCGCTCTCCAGCCCTTCATTTCCGGCGCGTGCTCCAAGACGGTGAACATGCCCGTCTCCGCCACCGTGCAGGATATTTACGACTCCCTGATCATGTCCCATGAACTCGGCGTCAAGTGCATCGCCATCTTCCGGGCCGGGTCCAAGGCAAATGCCGTGTATGTGGTGGACACGCCGGAAACGCGCATGTTCAAGGCCAACCACGTCTGGGAACAGCTCGTGGGAGCCGGATCGGAAGCGATTGACGAGATCATCGCGGAGGCGTCCAAGCCGCGCCAGCGCAAACTGCCCGGCCGCCGCCTGGGCCAGACCGTGAAATTCTCCGTGGGCGGCCAGCTCACGGGCTACCTGACGGTGGGCGTCTATGCGGACGGCACCTGCGGGGAAGTCTTCGGACGTCTGGGCCAGGTAGGCTCCTTTGCCTCCGGCATGTTTGAAGCGTACTGCAAGCTCCTTTCCACGGCCCTTCAGTTCGGCGTACCCCTCAAGGAAGTGGTGAAGGGCTTCCGCAACTACTCCTTCGAGCCCTCCGGCTTCTGCCGCGTGGGGGACGACACGGATGCGGACACCTGCACGGAAATCCGCTCCTGCGCGTCCGTGGTTGACCTCATCGCCAAAATTCTGGCGTGGCTCTTCCCGGAAAGCAACGGCTACCGCCTGCGGGACGTATTCTCCATCCCCAGCGTCAGCCTGCCCGGGCAAAGTCCGGACACCACGGTAAGCGTGCTGCCTCCCCGCATCATTACTACGCCGGCCCACAAGCAGAATCCGGTCCTGCCGGAAATTCCCGCCGGAAAAGCGCCGGAAGGCACCATGCTCAACGGAGCCTCCCTCTGCCCGCAATGCCATTCCCTGGCCTACGTCCAGGACGGCAAGTGCAAATCCTGCCGCTCCTGCGGCTACAAGGACGGCGGCTGCGGGGAATAAAGCCCCGGAACGCTCCCGTTCCATCCATTCATCAGGCGGAATCCGGACTTTCCGGGTTCCGCCTTCCTCATGCTCTTATACCGTATGGCACGGGCCGACTCTCCATGTTCAGGAAATGCCGCATGCCCTTGCGGTGCTGAAAATCATGGAACACCCGCAAATGGGTCTTTAAATCCCTCCCCAACGCGGACGGAAACGGGAGCCAGCAACAGGCCAGGAAAAAACGCCCTGCGGCGCCAGCCCAGATTGCCGCATGGCAGGCGGAGCTCCACGCGGTTAAAGAAGAACCGCGTCAGCGCACCGCACCCCAGACGATAATGGCCGCCAGGCACAGGAAGAGGACGCCCAGCAGCATCTTCACCAAAAAGGCGTGCTTCTGCTGGTAGCGGATCAGGGACTCCGCCTTCATTCCCCGGTAGGCCAGGAAGAAAATAAGCAGCAGGGGCAGGATGAATGCCAGGTTGTACAGGGCCAGCATGCCCACGGCGGACGAACTCCCCTGCCTGATCTGGTAAATGATGGGGGCGTACACCTGCCCGGTGCAGGCCAGTTCCAGCGCGGAAATGACGATCCCGGCAACGAACGCCGCCACGATGAAGCGGGCGGACTTGCTCTGCTCCCTGGCCGTCCGGCGGATGCGCTTCTTCAGGAAATCCGGCAAAGTCAGCGACATGTCCGCCAGCCGTCCCCGGCGGGCCAGCCACGCATCCCGGAAGGAAAGGACCGCCGCAAGCAGGGCCAGCAGGGAGAACAGGACGTCCATGACCATCTTCAGGGAAGACCACGCCTGCAACTGCCCGATGAGTTCATGAAACGCCAGACCAATAGCGAAATACGTCAGATAAACGGAAAGAACGAAGCTGCCGCCCGTCAGCAGCAGCTCCCGCGGGGAGCGCCGCGCAATCTGCAGATAGGACAGGAAGAAAATCAGGGTGGCGAACGCGCACGGGTTGACGCCGTCTATCAGGCCGCCCAGCAGCACCACGCCCAGGGAAAGGCTTTCATACGTGTTCCGCACCTCCTTCCCGGCCTGTTTCATGTCTTCCCGCTCCATCATGGCCCACGCGGGCCTGGTCCCATCCGGACGGATGCCGCTTTCCGGCTGCCTTCTCGAATCTTCCAGCAGGGCCTTCAGGTTGCCGGAGGTCAGGCGGTCGCGCATCAGCCCCCCTGCCGCTCCGAATACGGACGGGGCGATCAGTCTGTCCCGCTGGGGAATCCTGAACCGTGAAGACAGCAGGGCGTTGAACTCCGTTCCCCGGTCATCCGTGATGGAATAGGTCTCCAACTGCATGGCGGGATATTCCCGGCGCAGGCTTTCCAGGTCCCGCATGACCCTGGCGCATTCGTCGCAGCCACTTTTCTCAAAGAAAACGACCAGGAACGGCGCATTCGGATCGGGGGGATGTGTCCCGGCCGTCTCCCGGACCGCAACGGAATCCGTCTCCGCCGCCGGCGCGGCTTTTTCCCTGCCCTGCATCATGGACGCAAAGCTCATGACCGCCGGAACGGCCGCGGCTCCGTACTTGCCCGTCAGGGAGGAAGACCAGTACATGTCCTTCAGCACCTCGGTGGAGACGCGGACGAACAACCGGCGTTCCTCTTCCGTCAGCTTGCCCTTGCCGGGGAGAGGATCCGGCGGTTCAAAGGCAAACATGGTGCCTCCACCGCTAAAGTTCTCGTACATTTCATATTCGCGACTCTGTAAACGGTCCGTAAACACATTCTGGAAATAATCGAGAAGCTTGTCCCATTCATTGTTATACCGGCCCTGTTCCTCCAATTCCTCATTCTTCCGGGAAACCTCCCCCAGTATCGCACAAAAGGCGTCCACATCGCACTTGCGCGAAACCACCAGTTGTGCCAGGGAGGCGTAAACCCGTACGCGAAGATCCGGGTCCTTGACGGCCAGCCGGGAAAGGGAGGCCAGCACATCCGGAAGGAGGGATGACTTTTCCGCCTTCCTGCCGCCCAGGTAGGATTTCTCGTAAAGCCGCCTCAGCGCGGGGAAATCCCCTTCCAGAAGTTCCCCCTCAGGCGACCTGAGCGCCATTTTGATCCCGCTTAACGGCATCAGCAGGGTGATGGCGTTGCATCTGACCATGGGGTCGGGAGAGGAAAGGGTCTGAACGATCCATTCCGGAATCTCCCGGATGCCCTGCGGAAAAGTCCTGAGGGACGCGAGAACCGGGTTTTCATCAACTCCGGCGGGAGGGAAAACGGCATGGGGATACTCCTGCAGGAACAGGGCGAATTCCGCAGAAGCCCGCTGCCATGGAGAACGGGCGGGATCATCCGCCACGCCGCGTATGTACTTCCGCGGGAAAAAGATGGAATACTTGTCCGGCGGAATCCTTTCAAACAGCCTGGAAATCTCGTAACTGCCCAGGAAATTCCTGAGGAAATACGTCCAGTACTGGTCGCCGTACTTTTGCGTGAACACTTCGTCCAGAAATGCCTGCATCTCCGCGTTCCTCCGGGAATTATTCAGGATGGTGAGCTTCCTTCCTCTGGATTCTTCCCTTTTGCTGGAAGAATAATATTCACAGACCTTTTCAAAAAATGACTTCATGCGTTCGCGGACTTCCGGGTCCTCATCCTGCGCCACCAGCTTCACGAGAGGCAGGTTCCTGAACAGGAAATCCTTTTCATTATTTACCCTGTAGGCAATTTCAAACCGCATCTCCTGGGACAGGGTGCGGTAGGAAGACAAAACACTGCGGAACGCTTCCTCATCCCCGTATTGCAGCAGGCTCCGGATACATTTGTTCTTCAAACCGGAATATTCCTCATCCTCCAGCGTGGAAAATTCTCTCAGGATATTCACCAGTTCCACTCCGAAAGACTGTATTTTTTTAAGTTTTTTGATTTTTTGAGTCTCCCAGGAGTCATTGGGATCAACCTTGATATCACCGAGAATGACCAGTTTGCACAATTTGCTGATTTCCCCGTAGGTGAGGGACATGGCAGAAACCATTTTCTCCTTTGTTTCAAGGGGAACGGAGGAATCTTTCAGCCGGTCCAGCACAAATCTCCAGGCCTCAGGGGAAGAATCTTCATCCAGGCGGCCCGCCTCCATGACAGCCAGAATGCTTTTCACCTCCGGGTCCGGATGTTCCAGAAGGCACCGGATGACGAGTCTGGCCGTATCATTGAGTTCAGAAGCCGTCAGCATGTTATCCCACTGGTCTTCCTGACGGACCAGTACGTTCACCTTTTCCGCGGGCATTCTCTTGAGCATGGCCTGCATGGCGGGGCTCAGCTCCGCATTTCCGGCCATCATGGCATACAGGATGACGGGGACCATGTCCGGCATGTCGAATGCAAGCTGTTCCAGAGCCGGAGCCAGTGCGGCACTTTTCATCCGCGCCGCCACTAGAAACGCCGCTGCGCGCACGGATTCGTCTTCATCCCGGAACATTTCCACCACGCGCGGATACAGGAGTTCCGCAGAAGAGGGCCGGACAACGCCGCTCCTGACCGCCGCCGCGCGTATTTCTCCCAGCTTCCCGTCCAGGGGAGGCTGGACGATCCTGTGTTTTCCGGCATACAGCAGGGCCTGATGGCGGATTCTCCATTCCGGGTGCCGGAACAATTTCAAAAGCTGTTCGGGATCAATGGCCGTTTGGAGCTTTTCGATTTCCGACAGGGACTTCAAGGCGGCCAGGCACAGGTCTTCCGATTCCGAAGTGGCATGCCTGATCAGCAG
Source organism: Akkermansia sp. RCC_12PD (assembly GCF_036417355.1). NCBI lineage: Bacteria > Pseudomonadati > Verrucomicrobiota > Verrucomicrobiia > Verrucomicrobiales > Akkermansiaceae > Akkermansia > Akkermansia sp. RCC_12PD. The sequence goes on from NZ_CP143889.1 coordinate 2,890,833, forward strand.
CTTCTCCAACCCCGGCAGGGACTCTTCATTGTCGCTGGCCCTCCGGAACGCGATTTGCAGCACATTTTCATCCGTTTCCCGTTCCAGGAAGGGAACGATGTGGTCCACGGCGCTCTTTTCTCCATTCTGCAGGAATACGTCCACCGCCACTTCCCGGACGAGCGGATCGCGGTGGTCCAGAAATTCGTGAATGACGGGCAAGGTGGAAACGGGCTTCTTGCGGAGAGCTTCCAGAGCGTCGATGATGTCGTTCCGGTGGCTGCCGGCCAGTTTGCGCGCCAGCAGGGAGGCGTCCGGCGTCATTTCATCCAGTTGTATCCGGAAACGCGCCTGACGGATGGCCCGTTCCGTATCCGCATCCAGGTCCGGATGCTTTTCCAGATATCCCGTCAGGAATTCCAGCGCCTGCCGCTTGCGGGAGAGAAGAGCCCGGCAGGCACTTTCCCTCGCCTTTTCCGTTCCCGTCAGGATCATGGAATACAGGCGGGTATCGTCCTGTTCCCTTCCCCCGTTTTCGGCCCGGGAAGGCTGTTTCAGCCACGCTTCCCAGGACAGGAGGGGGCCGGGGTCGGCCTTGTCCGGGTCCGTCCAGGGGTCAAAGCCGAAGTCGTTCCCCGCCATATCCTCCAGCGCATCCAGTGCCTTGCTCCGAACGGCCAGGCGCTGGCTTTTCAGCATGGCCACCAGGTCCGGGCGCGGGTCCTTCCCCTCCTTTTCCAGAGACTTGACCAGCGCGGACGGCTGTTCCGCCGCTATCAGCTGCTCTTCCGTCAGAACGGCTCCCCCGGCGTTCAGGCCAAGGAACATGGACAGGCACAGGAAATGGAACAGGAAGGGCTTCATCAGCGCAGAAGGGCGTAAGCCAGAATATTGGCGTTGATTTCAAGGGCGTTTCCCAATTCGCTGCCCCCGCAGCAGCAGCACCCCTTGGAATGGCGGCTGTCGTTGAGGCCGTCCGCGGAATAAATGATGACCAGCTTGTCATTCAGCGTGACTCCTTCCAGATGGCCTTTCGCGGCCTGTTTTCCCGCCTCCAACTGCTTGATGTTGAAGACGGTTGAAAAAACAGGATGGCGCATGGACACGGGCTTGAGAACGGCTTCTCCGAAGATGGTGCGCATCTCCCTGCGGAAGGAAGCGTCCCAGGCGGCATTGGAGCACCCGGCGGAGGCCAGCAGGAAGCCGCCCGACTGGACATATTTTTTCAGGTTTTCCCGTTCCCGTGCCGTAAGGACGAAGTCCCCCTCCCCGGTCATTACCACAAAGGGGAAGCGGAACAGTTCCTCATTGTCCAGCCGTACGGCCCGGAACCGCCTGCTGGTAGAAATGCTGGTTTTCTGCTGGACGGTGGACAGGAATTCGTCACTGAAACAGCGGGAAGTCTGCGTACCCGCATAAATCAGGTTGCCGCACTGAACCACGCCTTCCTTTCCACGGCTTTCCGCCGGATACAGGAACAGCGCGGCAAGAACCGCCGTCATCATTCGTTTAAGGGTCGTTTTCATTGTTTTGGCTCGTTTTGCCTGTGTTGTTCAAAGTATTGCCTGACGGCATCCCGGTAAAGGCCGGGCACCTGCTGCATGGCCGGACTGCCCAGGCCGTCCCCCGGCGTTTTTTCCTGTTTCCGCCCGGCTTCTTCATCCTTATGGCCGGAAGAGGAATGCCGGCCGTTCGTTGCGGTCCCGTCTCCGCCTTCCCCCTTCTGCGGACCCTCGCCCGCTCCTTCCCGGGACGGGCGGGGCTGCTGGAACTTCTCCCTCTGGGGGCCGAACATGGGGACTCCATTCATCAGGCCGTCCCCGCCATCCCCCTGTCCGCTCCCAAATCCGCCTCTTCCCTGCCTTCTGCTCAGCATGGAATTCAAAAGCTGCTGCATGGCTCCGGCGCATTCCCGGCTCATACCGCTTACGGAGCATGCTCCTGACGATGCGGCGGAGTTTTCCCCCAGCAGCTTCATCATGATTTCCCAGGCTCTCTGCGCCCTGTCCGCCGCTGCCGCGGGCTTGCCCGCGTAACAGGCGGAAGCGCTCTCCTCCATGAGTTCCGCAATGCCTGTCTGAAGGCATGCCTGGATGAAGCCGGCCATCTCCCGCTTGAATTCCTCCGCTTCCTCCGGAATGGCGGAAATGACGGCGGGAGCCCTGCTGTGCCAGAGCCAGTACAAAGCCAGTATTTCTTTCTGGGACTCGCCCAGAGCCTTCAACTGCTCCCTCGTCACGGGACGGCCCTCCTTCCGTTCGGACAAAAAGCGCCCCAGCATGGTCGCCGTCTCCTTCTGGGAATCCGCCAGACGGCGGAATTCCATGATCAGGCCGTACCCCTGCATGACTTTTGCGGCCATTTCCGCTTCTCCGCTCTGCCGGGCCGTTTCCTCCTGCGGAGCGCGCAGCCTGTCGCGCATGGTCCGGAAAAACTCCTGGGTGGATTCCTGAGTGCCGGGAAGTTCTCCGGAAAGGTCTTCCTCATTCTTCGCAATGATTCCGGCCAGGGAGGAAGCCGTTTCCGACAGTTTTCCGTCCGTGTCGAAAATAGGAAAATCCTTCGCCATCTTTTCCGCCAGTTTTCTGACTTCCGCGTGCTTTTCCTTCAATTGGACGGCTTCTTCCCGGCTCAGTCCGGACGGATTGGCTTTCTTCGCCCTGTCCAATTCCCGGACCAGATCGTCAATGGACTGGGCCAAAAGGCGGTATTTGTTGACGAACTCATCCACGCCCGTCCTGATGCGGAGCATTTCCCGGTACTGTTCCTCACTAATGACATGTACCGTGACAGGTTCTGAAACCGTCATGTTCAGCAGGTAGGGATTGGCGTCGCGGGCCTCCACGGACAACTGGAGCACATCCCCGGCCCTGGCCCCCAGCGCCGGCAGGGAAAGCTGTTCCGCCAGGAACAGGGACTTTTTGGACGCTTCCGGTACCGGCATTTCAAGCGAACGCGCGCGGGAGCCGCTCACGCTCCTGACCCACGCCACACGGGTGACGCCGTAGTCGTCCTGCACCTCCGCATGGAAGGGAATCACCACGTCTTCCAGGGCCACGGAAACCGGAGCGGGGGCATGAATAACCACGGACGGACGGGCGTCCGCATTCACCCTGACGCGGTTTTCCAGAGGCCGCGCCATCCCGGTCCCGCGGTAATCCGTCATCTGGATGGACGCCGTCCCTGACTGGCGCACGCGGAGGGGGAAGGAAATGCGGCCGTCCGGCAGAAGGACTCCCTGCACGGTTTGCGCCTTCAGGTCCTTCCTGTCCGGCGTAAAGACGGCTTTTCCGGACATCAGAGGACGATTGCTTTCCAGAATGAAATCCGCCGTGCCGCCGTCAATCACCGTCACATCCTGGCCGTTCAGGGGATATTCCACGGGCGGCAGACCGGTATATTCCGGCGGAGACACGATCACGGAGCCGCCCGCCACCTTGGGCTGGTAGTTGATTTCCAGCGGATACCATTCGCTCCTGGCCTTTCCGCCGGCAGTGGCGAAGGCGATCCGGCACGGAGCCGTCAGTTTTTCCAGCCTTCTGGCCCAAATGCCGGACTGGTCGCGGAACGCGGCCAGCTTCTGGACGGGATGGCCGTCCGGCCTGACCCATATTTCCACGGGAGAAGTCAGCGGAGCCCCCGTGACGCGCACCTGCATCAGGGCGTCCTCACCGTACACGACGGAAGAAGGGGAGTCCACCAGTTCAAAACGGTAGGGGGAAAGGGGCGGTATGTCCTCCCACGGGGTGCACAGCCTGCCGTACAGCACTCCGGCCGCGTCCCGGTTCCATGAAACCAGCGCCGCGCACAGGGCCAGCAGCAAAAGCAGGCCCCATACGGATTTTCTTTTCAACAGGCGCCACAGGCGGTCGTTCTGCGCGTATTGCTCCAGCCTGGAACGGGCGGCGCGTTCCGTTTCCCCCATCAGCCAGGCTCCCAGGGAATGGCCGGAAGACTCCGGCGCAAGAGGGCTCCGGCTCATTTCCCAGAAGGAAAGCACGGTTTGACGGGCGTCATGATTGGCGGAATCCGCCTTGCGCGCCAGGTCCGCCGGATTCCTGCGCCACGCATGCGCCAGCAGTGCGGCCAGCAGAACCAGCAGCAGGAGCGCCAGAACGGGGGAGGCCCATTCCCGCGTCTTATTCTCCAAGGGGGAATAAACGTCGGCCAGGACATACAGGCCGCATGCCAGGATGACCGCCATCCCCCACAGGGAGCAGGCGGCGGCCAGCGCCCGGCGTCTTTCCCGGCGCAGAACGGCGGAAAACAGTCCGCGAAATCCCGGAGCGGGCCGGGAGGCGGATGAAGCCGGAGTGTTGGAGTCCTTTTCCTTCATGGGGTCGTTTACAGTAATCCGTTGCGGCGGCGCACCCACCAGTACAGGGCCGGAAGCACGGCCAGCACCAGCAGGACGTACCAGCGGTTCCAGAGGGGGAAGAAGGCTTCCTCCCTGCTCGTGTAGTCGGGCGGCGGTTCCATCATGGCTGGCAGGGTTCCGTCCAGTTCTTCACGGGACAGGCGGCGGCCCCCGGTCAATTCGCTCATGGAAGCCAGAAAAGCCGGGTCCGCATCCAGATTGTCCCGTTCTCCCGGCGGTTCGGGAACATCCAGACAGACGTCCGGCATGGGGGAAGCGCCGCTCCCCGCCATGCGTGCGCGGAGAATGTAGCGGCCCGGTCGGGGGGAAGTGAACACGCCGTTCCAGCGGGGCAGCCCCCCGCGGGAGGCGTCCTGCCGCGCGGCGGCTGAAAAGATGGTTTTTTCCGGATTCCTGATGTCCGCCACTTCAACGGACACCCCGGACGGGCGCCCTCTGCCCCTCCAGCTCATGGAGAAGGAGACGGGAACGCCAGGTTCCACGGAAGTGCGCTCCACATGCAGGGAAAGGTCATAGCCGGGGAGGAATTCGGCCGCCGTCTGCATCCACGGCAGGAACTGCCCCCAGAAATCCTCATACCAGTTCCCCAGCCTGAGTGCCTCCGGGAAAAAGTCCCACTTCCACAATCCGTCGCCGTTGATCATGCCCGCGGCGCCCATGCCCACTCTTTTGACGGCCAGCAGGGGAATGCGGCCGTCCGGGGACCGGGCCACTACCCGCGTGCCGGGGAAAATTCTTTCCACGTCCCAGGAATCCTCAAGCGGCGGCAGAGAACGCCACACGTCGGCCCCGGTCCCCGGCAGCACGACGCCGAACAGGCCGTCCTTCACCCCTTCCGGGGACGGGGTGAGCTGGTGGTCACCCGGGAACGGCGCCTTCCAGGCGAAGGGTTCCAGGGCTTCCATCTCCGGAAAGCGGCCCGCATACGACTTGCCGCGCGCAAAAACGAGCAGGCCGCCGTAATCGCGTACAAAGGAATGCAGAGCGGCGGCGCGCGCCGGGGTGATGATCCGTTCCGCCCCCTTGCCCAGAATAACCATGTCAAAGCGCAGGAAATCCTCCAGGGAGGACGGGATGGACTCACCGTCCGCCTTCGCGCCGGTTTCCTCCCCGGTGTTGATGCTGTAAAAACGCTCCTGGGTCAGCATGTGGATGGAGCGGACGTCGAACGAAGGCTGGCGGCGCAGGAACTGGGCCAGGAATTTGCTGTCCCAGTACGGGGCTCCCTCCGCCATGAACACTCGGATGCGCGATCTCATGGCTTGTACGGAAAAAAGGGCTTCATGGCCTTCCGGTCCGGATTCGTCGCCGGGCACGGCATCGCATTTCAAGGAAAAATGGGCCGATTTGGGCGGGCATTCCAGAGTGAAATTCACTACGGCGTCCGCATCGTCGGCCACATTGACCACCTTCCTGTCCAACACCCTACCCCCGGCATCCAGCAGGGACACGGCGGTCTGGACGGCACCCAGCTTCCTGTTCCTCACCCGCGCGGACGCCTGAACCGTATTTCCGGGGAAGGAGTGAATGATGGTCTTGGTCGCTTCCAGCGTCAGGCGGGGGGCCTCCCACTTCTCTCCGTAGCACAGGGTATGGACCGGAACTCCCAGATTCCCGGCCTCCCGTGCCAGCCTTCCCAGATGCGCGGGCTCCGTGTCCCTGCCGTCGGAAAGAAGGATAAGGCCGGAAGGGGCGCGCCCTCCAGAGCGTTCATCCTCCAGCAAGGCGGCCAGGGAGCGGGACAGGGGGGAGGAACTGCCGTCCGCCTCCACACGGGCGAGTGCTCCCGCATCCGGCAGGATGGAGGAAGAATCTTTCACAGAAACCCAGCGCACGTCCACGCCGTCCGGCACCAGGCCGGCGATGGATTTCAGGTCCCTGCGCGCGGCATCCACCCGGGAACCTCCCGCACCGGAGGACTGCATGGGGGAGGTCATGGAGGAAGAAGCGTCCAGAGCGACGATCCAGACGGGACGGGAATGCACCGTCAGCGTTTCCTTCCTGCCCGGATTGGCAAGCAGGAACAGGGTTCCTGCAATTCCGGACAGGTAGGCCGCGGACACGAGCATGCGGGTGCGCGGGCGGAAACTCCGCGTGCCGCGCGCCAGAAGAAAACAGAACAGGACCAGGCAGGCCGCGGCAACGACGCCCAGCCAGCCCCAGGGAATGACGGGTTCAAAGATCATGATTGCGCCTCCTTTCCATCACGGACCGTCCGGACAGGCAGGGAGGAAAGCCGGAGTTCCAGGGCAAGAAGAAGAACGGCCGCCCCCAGCAGCCACGGCCACAGAGGTATTCTGCCCGTTACTTCCACCAGTTTTCCGGAAGCCGTGACGACAGCCGCGGATGCGGGCAGGTTCCCCGCCGCCAAGGTTTGCAGGTTGGATTCCCCCGCCGGGAAATTGACTACCTGGGTATGCAGAGGCATTCCGGCAGCATGACAGCCGCTCCACACGTAGGTTCCGGGAACGGCGGGAGTCATGGAGGAAAGAAGGCGCTTGCCGGAAGAAAGGCGGGATTCCTTGCACAGAAGTTCCGCACCGTCCGGCCCGGTCAGAACCACGTCCGCGGCATCCAGCGTATCCGGCAAAATCCAGGAAGGAAAGTCCCTGCCCGGCTCCGGAGCGGCTTCCCCCACCCCCTCCTGGCGGGATTTCAGCATGGCTTCCGCCAGGAACGGGAGGAAAAGGGGGGATTTCCCCCAGTCCGCATCCATGGACTGGACCGGAACATTCCACAAAACAAGGGCTCCCCGCCCCTTCGCCCTTCTGGCAATGGCCGGAACCCCGTCTTCATAGCGGACGAGAACGCTGACCAAATCATTCCAGGAATCCGGAGCCAGCCCTTCGTTCAGGCGCCGGAACACGCGGGCATCCAGGGGGGAGGCCGCGTCCCCTCCGCGGAACAGATCGAACACGGGGTCGTCCGGCAGGGCGGCATTCAAAGTCCAGCCTTTTCCCGTCTTCTCGTATTCGGAAAAGGTCCTGGGGCCGTCCGGAAGGCCCATGAGGGCGTTTGCCACGGCATCCCCGGAAAAATCAGGCACGGCCACAATGACGGAACCGGCCTCCGCCAGCGCCTCCATCTTCTTCAAATCCTCTTTTTCCGGCTTGTTCCAGACAATGAAATCCGGCTGTTCCCTCCCCAGCCCCCCGGCGGACTGGACATCCAGAAATGGAATGAACCGGAGAGCCTTCATCATGAAACCGAGCTGCGCCTCGTCCTGCGTTACGGCGTCGCACTCCAGGGAAGCTCCCACCCTGACCACCGTTCCGGCGGTATCGTCCGCAGGGAACGCATCATGGTCCAGCGTGACGAAAACGGGCCATTCCTCCACGGAACTTGGAACTTGCGCCTGGAAGGAAACCGTTTCTTTGGCTCCCGCGGGAATTTCAGCCGTACGGGAAGCCCGCAAGGAACCGGCCTCCAGATGGGCCGTGACGCGTACGGGCTGGGAACCGAAGTTGGAAAGAACGGCCTGCACCGTTACGGACTGCCCGGGAAGCACCGTGGCGGGCATCACCTTCAGGGAAGTCACGGCCGTGTTGGGAAGACATTCATGGACCGCCACCTGAATGCACCGCACGTCCAGGTCCGGAGGAAAAGCCTTCTCCCAGTCCACTCCGCTCCAGTTGGACGACTGGAAATCGGAAAGAATGTAAACGGAGGTGGGACGCGTGGAAGCCGTCCGTGCCGCCTGCTCCACGGCCAGGGCCAGCGCGGCGGCGGTATTGGCCGCCTCCGGCCTGCTGTGGATGCGCTGAAGCTCCCTGTTCACCAGGTCATGGGAGGGCATGGGCTCCCGGAACAGGGCGGCGGGGGCCGCATCCGCCCAGATGAGGTTCACTAGGTCCCCCCTTTTCAGATCCGACATGATTTGTCCGGCAAAGACACCCGCCTTGGAAATGCGGGATTCCTGGCCGTCCGCCGCGGACATGGAAGCGGAACGGTCCACCACCAGAATGACGGAGCGGCTGCCCTGCTCCTCCATGCTCCTCCCGGCCATGTAGGGAAGCAGGAACGCCGCCGCCAGACAAGCCGCCGCCAGTGTCCGGACAGCCAGAAGCAGCCAGTCCTTGGGCCTTCTCAGGCGCACATGGCGCTTCACCGCCCTGCGCAGGAAAATCAGGGAGCTGAATTCCCGTTCCCTGGGCCTGCTGCGGGCAAAAAGATGCACCAGCAGCGGAACGGCCGCCGCGGCCATCAGCCAGAACAGGGGGTTGGAGAAAAACAGGTTCATGGGGAAAGGAAATCGGGAGAGGAAAAGATCAGCCTGCCAGTTGGTCGAAAAGGCCGTAGTACGGCTCCCTGGTGGTTGCGGACATGAAGGCCACGCCCCTTGAAGCGGCCATGGAACGCAGGACCTGACGGTGGCGCATGAAATCGCGCTGGTAGTCCGCACGCACGCTGGCCGCGTTCAGCACCAGGCGGTCTCCCGTCTCCATGTCCCGGTAGCGGACGGCGCCCTGGTCCCTCAGGGAAAGTTCGCCGGGGTCGAGAACCTGGATAAGGATGATCTTGAATCCCCGGTGCAGGTAGGGATTCAGTGCGTGGAAAATGGAGGCGGGGTCGTCCAGAAAATCAGAGACGACGACCAGCGTCCCCTTCCTGCGGAGAAGCCCACGGGAACGCTCCAGCGCGGCGCTGACGGAGGTGAGGCCGCCCGGCGTGTTGTGTTCCAGCCGGTTCAGTATCTGGTCCAGGTGCTTCATGGATGAACCGGGAGGAATGAAACTGCGTATCTTTTCATCAAACAACTGGAGGGAAACCATGTCATGCCCCCGCACTACCAGCCACGCGAAACAGGCGGCAAAAAAAGAGGCGTACTCCAGCTTGCTCATGGGGCCGAGGTCCCGGAAGCCCATGGACGCGCTGCTGTCCACCAGCAGATGGCATTCCAGATGCGTCTCATGTTCAAACGTCTTCAGATAATGCCTGTCCGTACGGGCATACACGCGCCAGTCCACCATGCGGACGTCGTCCCCCTGGGCATACTGGCGGTACTCCAGAAAGTTGCTGGAAGCCCCCCTGCCCCTGGCGCGGTGGCGGCCGGACATCCACCCTTCCACCATCATTTTGGCGGCAAAACGGTAGTTTGCCAGGCGCCGCACGTCTTCGGGACGCAGATATTTGTGGCTCGTTTCGCTCATGAGCGGTCTTCCGGATTGAAAAAAGGAGCGGAAGCGGGATGCTGCGGCAAGTTACAGGGATTCCTGCAATCTGCCCAGAATGTCTTCCACGGAAACACCTTCCCCGGTGGCGTTGTAATTGGGAATCAGGCGGTGGCGCAGAACGGGCCGCATCACTTCCCTGACTTCCTCCACGGAAACGGAGGTCTGGCCGCGCAGCAGGGCCAGCGCCCTGGCCGCCCTCAGCAGGCACTGGGAGGCGCGGGGACCCGCGCCCCACGCCAGATAGGAGCGGATGTAATCCGGCGCGGAAGCGGATTCCGGCCTCGTGCTCTGCACCAGGCGCACGATCGCCTCATACACGTGTTCGGGCACCGGAATCTCCGTGACGGCATTCTGCAGGGCGATCACCTGTTCCGCATCCAGCAGGACTTCCGGCTCCGGCATGGCCAGGCCGCCGGTGCGCCGCAGGATTTCCACTTCCTGCGCGGCATCGGGATACTTGATCAGAATCTGGAAGAAAAAGCGGTCCAGCTGGGCTTCCGGCAGGGGATAGGTGCCTTCATGCTCCAACGGGTTCTGCGTGGCGTACACGACAAAGGGTTCCGCAAGCGTCCGCGTCTTTCCGGCCACGGTGACCTGCTTTTCCTGCATGGCCTCCAGCAGGGCCGCCTGGGTCTTGGGGGGAGTGCGGTTGATTTCGTCCGCCAGCAGCAGGTTCGTGAACACCGGGCCCGGCACATACTCGAACGCCCGGCTGCCGTTTGCGGCAGTCTGTAAAATCTCGCTGCCCAGAATATCCGGCGGCATCAGGTCAGGCGTAAACTGGATGCGCTTGAAATCCAGACCCAGAATCCGGCCCAGCGTGCCGACGAGCAGGGTCTTCGCCAGACCGGGAACGCCCACGATCAGACAATGCCCGCGGCACAAAAGAGAAACGAGCATTTGATCCACCACATCCTCCTGCCCCACGATCACCTTGGCGGCTTCTTCCCGGACGGACGCCACAACAGCGCGGATACGCTCCCAGTCCGAGAAAACGGGTTCTTGTTCTTCAGTATTTATCATAAAATAGTTGGTAGAAATCTCCATCAGATTCTCATAACCATGTCCCCTGCGTCAATTCCATAATGGAAAAAATCAATGATATGCGTTTGCCTTGAAATCCGGCGGGGTTTCCGCCATAATATAACCTGAACGCCAGCCTCCGTTCCTCTATCTTTCCATGAAACCCTATTACACCCTGGCCGATCTTCTGGATGAAGAAAACCCGATTAACGCCGGCGAATCCGTTCCCGCCGGACTGGCCGTCATCGGCTTCCCCATCGCCCATTCCAAATCCCCGGCCATGCAGCAGGCCGCGCTGGATGCCGCGGGCATCAAGACGCGCTACATACGCATTCAGGCGTCTCCGGAAGAATTCGCGGACGTGGTGCGCCTGATCAGGGACAAGGGATTCATCGGCGCCAACGTAACCGTTCCCCACAAGCAGGCCGCCTGCGCGCTGTGCGACGATACGGATGCCCTGTCCCGCGCCACGGGGTCGGTCAACACGCTCGTCTTCCAGAAAGACGGCTCCATCACCGGATTCAACACGGACGGGCCCGGTTTTTCCCGCGCCATCCGGGAGGAATTCTCCGTGGACCTAAGGGATTTGAAAATCGTTCTTCTGGGCGCCTGCGGAGGCGCCGGACTGGCCCTGGCCTACACCTGCGCCATGCAGCGCTGCGAACGGCTGACGCTGGCCGGCAGGTCGGAGGACAAACTCCAGGACCTCAAGAACAGGCTGAGCTCCTTCTTCATTGACGAAAACAGGCTGGAAGGGGCGTCCGACCGCCTGGCTGCCCACCTGAACAACACGCCGCGCTTCAATGCGGCCCTAGAGGATGCCGACCTGATTGTCAACGCCACGGCCCTGGGCCTGAAACCTACGGACCCGTCCCCCGTGCCGTCCTCCCTGTTTTCCGCGCACCATCTGGTATATGACCTCCAGACGCATAATGACGCCTTCCAGATGGAAGCCCGCTTCCAGGGAGCCAGAACGGCCAACGGCCTTTCCATGCTGATTCACCAGGGCGCTCTCTCCTTTGAACGCTGGTTCGGCGTCAAGCCGGACGTAGCCGTCATGCGCCAAGCTCTTGAAAGGAAAGATGCCTGAGACCGCCCCTACCTTCGACATTCAGGCCTTCCGGAACGCCCTGGTGGAATGGTTCAGGCGGGAGGGAAAAGACTACCCGTGGCGGCGCACGGAAGATCCATGGCACATCCTCGTCTCCGAGCTGATGCTCCAGCAGACCACCATCCCCACGGTGCTGGGCAGGTATGAACTCTGGATGCACCGCTTCCCCACTCCGCACCACCTGGCCGCGGTGGACGAACAGACGGCCCTGCGTTCCTGGGAGGGTCTGGGGTATTACCGCCGCGTGCGCTCCCTCCAGGCCATTGCGCGGGAAATCGTCACTTCGTTCGGCGGAACATTCCCCTCCGACAAGGAAGGGCTGAAAAAGCTTCCCGGCATCGGCCCGTACACGTCCGGGGCCCTGCTTTCCTTCGCCTTCAACAAGCCGGCCCCCATCGTGGACGCCAACGTGGCGCGCGTGCTGTCCCGCATAGACAACTATTCCACGGCCGTGGACTCCACGGAGGGACTGAAATATTTGTGGGCGCGGGCGGAAGAACTGGTGGACCCGGATCATGCGCGGGAATTCAACTCCGCCATCATGGAACTGGGGCAGACCTATTGCCGGATCAGCGCGCCGGACTGCCTGCTCTGCCCCGTGCGCTCCTTCTGTACGGCGGAACGGCCGGAAACGCTGCCCGTCAAAAATCCCAAGCCGGAAATCACGCGGGTGGAGCACCACGACATCCTCTACATCCGCAATAAATCCATCCTGCTGTCCAAATGTCAGGAAGGCGAACGCCACGCGGGCATGTACCGCTTCCCCCAGCGGGACGACGACCACACGCTCTCCCTGCCCCATCTGCTGAAACAGACCTACAGTGTGACCCGCTACCGGGTCACGCGCTATATCCACCATGTGACGGACGCCCCCGCTTTAAGACCGGAGGAGGAACTGATCCCGCTGGAAAAAGTTCATGAACTGCCCATGGCCTCCCCGGACCGCAAGGCCCTGAATTCCGCCGCACTCGGCAAACTGCTGGACAAGATCAAATGACTTCCGGCCTGACACCTGAACTCACTCTCTCCGCTTACTGCCAGGGATGCTTCCCGATGGCGGATCCGTCCACCGGGGAAATTTCCTTTTATGAACCGGACCCGCGAGCCCTGATTCCCCTGGACGAGCGCTTCCACATTCCCCACGGCCTGCGCCGCACCCTGCGCAAAAAACCTTTTGAAATACGGATGGACACGGCTTTTGCGGAAGTCGTCCATGCGTGCGCCCGGACGGACCGGCCCGAAGAACAGTGGATAGACGGCCAGATTGAGGAAGTGTACGGCAAACTCCATGAAATGGGATTTGCACACAGCGTGGAATGCTGGGATGGAGAAGGACTGCAAGGCGGCCTGTACGGGATTTCCCTGGGAAAGGCGTTTTTCGGGGAAAGCATGTTCCACCGGAAAACGGACGCCAGCAAGATAGCGCTGGTGGCGCTGGTGCAGTACCTGCGGGCGCACCAGTTCCTTTTTCTGGACACACAGTGGACGACGCCGCATTTGCTGAAATTCGGCACGTATGAGGTGCCGGCCCGGGAATACCGGGAAATGCTGAAACGGGCGCTGGAGGGGTAAAAGGGGCGGCGGCTTTAATGGACTTAATGGACTTAATGGACTTAATGGACTTAATGGACTTAATGGACTTAATGGACGGAAGGGACAAGGATGGACAACGGATTTATTCCCAAACACGGAGGTTACAAAAATCTGGTTGTTTACCGGATTGCAGAGGTCATTTATGATTTCACCTTCCGGTTCTGTAACAAATACGTAAAAAATCAGGGACGAACGTATGACCAAATGGTTCAGGCGGCACGTTCCGGCATGCAGAACATCGCGGAAGGAAGCGTGGATTCGGGCGTCAGCAAAGCATCTGAATTGAAACTCACCGGAATCGCTAAAGGAAGCCTTCAGGAGCTAAGGGAAGACTATAGTTCCTACATGCGCCAGCGGGGGCTGGAACAATGGAAAAACAACAGTCCTTATGCACAGGAACTGATTAAAGCCAGATTTTCTTCAGCACAGGAAGTCATCCGCTGGGTAGGAATACACAAGGAGTTCCGGCCCGACCACTTTGGAGCCAATGCGGCGATTATCCTCATCAATGTGGCTCTTGGCCTTCTCACGAGGCTGATCCAGACTCAGGAACGGGATTTCCTGCAAAACGGCGGCATTCGCGAACGCATGACCCGCGCCCGTTTGGAACAGCGCAAGCGCCGGGACAAGTAACCCATCATAGGAGGGATACCTCACCCAATCCACCCAGTCCACCCAGTCCACCTAGTCCACCCAGTCCACCCAGTCCACCCAGTCCACCCAGTCCACCCAGTCCACCCAGTCCACCCAGTCCACCCAGTCCACCCAGTCCACCCAGTCCACCCAGTCCACCCAGTCCACCCAGTCCACCCAGTCCACCCAGTCCACCCAGTCCACCCAGTCCACCCAGTCCACCCAGTCCACCCAGTCCACCCAGTCCACCCAGTCCACCCAGTCCACCCAGTCCACCCAGTCCACCCAGTCCACCCAGTCCACCCAGTCCACCCAGTCCACCCAGTCCACCCAGTCCACCCAGTCCACCCAGTCCACCCAGTCCACCCAGTCCACCCAGTCCACCCAGTCCACCCAGTCCACCCAGTCCACCCAGTCCACCCAGTCCACCCAGTCCACCCAGTCCACCCAGTCCACCCAGTCCACCCAGTCCACCCAGTCCACCCAGTCCACCCAGTCCACCCAGTCCACCCAGTCCACCCAGTCCACCCAGTCCACTCTGTCCACCCAGTCCACCCAGTCCACCCAGTCCACCCAGTCCACCCAGTCCACTCTGTCCACTCTGTCCATTAAGTCCATTCCCCCTCCCTATCCACAAAAAAGCCCGCGGCTCCGGAGAGCCACGGGCTGACTTTTAACCCTTAACAAAGACTTACGCCTGTTCCAGAGCTGCCTGGGCGGCGGCCAGACGGGCGGTCGGGACGCGGTAGGGGGAGCAGCTCACGTAGGTAAGGCCGAGCGTATTGCAGAACTTGACGGAGGCGGGGTCGCCGCCGTGTTCGCCGCAGATGCCCAACTTGATGTCCGGGCGGGTGGAGCGGCCAAGTTCCACGGCAATCTTCATGAGCTTGCCGACGCCTTCCTGGTCGATGGAAGCAAAGACGTTTTTCTTGATGATTTCCAGTTCCTGATACTGCGGCAGGAAGGAGCCGGAGTCGTCGCGGCTCATGCCCAGGCCCGTCTGGGTCAGGTCATTGGTGCCGAAGGAGAAGAACTGGGCGGTTTCCGCGATTTCGTCAGCCGTGACGGCGGCGCGCGGAATTTCGATCATGGTGCCCACAAGGTAGTCCACCTTGGCGCCCTTTTCCTCGAACACCTGCTGGGCCACCTTGTCGATGATGGCTTTCTGGATGTCCAGTTCCTTCTTGAAGGCCACCAGGGGAACCATGATTTCAGGCACCACGGCAAAGCCTTCTTCCTGGGAGACTTCCACAGCGGCTTCAAAGATGGCGCGGGCCTGCATTTCCGTGATTTCCGGATAGGCGATGCCGAGACGGCAGCCGCGGTGGCCGAGCATCGGGTTGAACTCGTGGAGTTCAGCCACGCGGCGCATGATGACTTCCACGGGCATGCCGATCTTCTGGGCCAGGTCAAGCTGCTGTTCCTTCGTCTGGGGCAGGAATTCGTGCAGGGGCGGGTCCAGCAGGCGGATGGTGCCCGGCAGGCCCTTGAGCGCCTTGAAGATGCCCTTGAAGTCGCCCTTCTGGTAGGGAAGGAGCTTGGAAACGGCCGCCACGCGGTCGCTCTTCTTGGTGGAGAGGATCATTTCACGAACGAAGTCGATGCGGTCCCCTTCAAAGAACATGTGCTCCGTACGGCAGAGGCCGATGCCCGTGGCGCCGAAGGCGAGGGCGGCTTCCGTCTGCTTGGGAGAGTCCGCGTTGGTGCGCACCTTCATCTTCGTGCAGTCGTCGCACCACTGCATGAGCCTGGCGAAGTTCTGGTAGGTACGGCTGTCTTCCGGCTTCATGGTCTTGGAGATCAGAACCTGGATGATTTCAGAGGGGGAGGTTTCCACCTTGCCGGCGTACACCAGGCCGCTCGTTCCGTCAATGGACATGTAGTCGCCTTCGTTGAAGGTCATGCCGCCAACGGTGACGGTGCGGTTGTTGTAGTCCACGATGACTTCGTCGGCGCCGCAGACGCAGACCTTGCCCATCTGGCGGGCGACGAGGGCCGCGTGGGAGGAGACGCCGCCGCGGGCGGTCAAAATGCCTTCCGCGGCGATCATGCCGCGCAGGTCTTCCGGAGAGGTTTCCAGACGGACCAGGAGAACTTTTTCACCGTTGTCCGCGGCTTCCACGCAGCGTTCTGCGTTCAGGTAGATGCGTCCGGTGGCGGCGCCGGGGCCGGCGGGAAGGCCGCGGGTGAGCATCTTGGCCTGCTTGATGGCCTCGCGGTCGAAGATCGGGGTCAGGAGCTGGTCCACCTGGTCCGCAGGAATACGGCGCACGGCGGTTTTCCAGTCGATCAGGCCCTGCTCCACCATTTCACAGGCGATGCGGAAGGCGGCCACGCCGGTGCGCTTGCCGTTGCGGGTCTGGAGCATGTACACGGTGCGGTCCTGGATGGTGAATTCGAAGTCCTGCATGTCGTGGAAGTGGTTTTCCAGCACTTCGCGGATACGCATGAGTTCATTGAACGCGGCGGGCATCACGTCGTGAAGGGCTGCCACGGGAGCGGGCGTACGGACGCCAGCCACCACGTCTTCACCCTGGGCGTTCATCAGGAATTCGCCGTAGAATTCGTTTTCGCCGGAAGCGGGGTTGCGGGTGAACGCCACGCCGGAACCGGATTCTTCACCCGTGTTGCCGAATACCATGGCCTGCACGTTGACGGCGGTGCCCCATTCGGAGGGAATGCCGTATTTCTGGCGGTAAACGATGGCGCGGTCATTGTTCCAGGAACCGAACACGGCGCCGATGGCGCCCTGGAGCTGTTCCCACGGGCATTCCGGGAATTCATGGCCGGTGCGTTCCAGCACCAGCGCCTTGAAGCGGGAGACAAGTTCCTTCAGGTCGTCCGCGGAAAGCTTGGTGTCTTCCACGTCGGCGCTGCCGTAGCGTTCTTCCTTGATGGCGGCAATGGCGGCTTCAAAGGGTTCGTGGTCTTCATCCGGGTTCTTCTGCACGCCCAGCACCACGTCGCCGTACATCTGCACGAAGCGGCGGTAGCAGTCCCACGCAAAGCGGGGGTTGCCGGTGGCCTTCACCATGGCTTCCACGGATTTTTCATTCAGGCCGAGGTTCAGAATCGTATCCATCATGCCGGGCATGGATTCCCGGGCGCCGG
Organism: Akkermansia sp. RCC_12PD; assembly: GCF_036417355.1. Lineage (NCBI taxonomy): Bacteria > Pseudomonadati > Verrucomicrobiota > Verrucomicrobiia > Verrucomicrobiales > Akkermansiaceae > Akkermansia > Akkermansia sp. RCC_12PD. The sequence goes on from NZ_CP143889.1 coordinate 2,907,835, forward strand.
AACGCACGGCCACCAGCAGGGGCATGGCTTCCGTGTCGCCGAACTTGCGGCCCAGGATTTGTTCCATCTTGGCAACGCCTTCCTTGATCTGGGCGTCAAGCTGGGAGGGATAGGTGCAGCCGTGGTCGTAGTAATAGGTGCAAACTTCCGTGGTGATCGTGAATCCGGGAGGAACAGGCAGGCCGATGCGGGCCATTTCCGCAAGGTTGGCGCCCTTGCCGCCCAAAAGATTTTTCATGCTGCCATTGCCGTCAGCGGACCCTCCGCCGAAGGAATAGACGAATTTGTCAGTGGATGCGCTGCACGCGCAGGAATTGGTGGACATATCGATTGTTGTAGTCGAATTAATGATTCTGCCCCAAAGCCGGCCGCATGAGTCAACAAGAGACCCAAAAGCAAGTTGGGGTCGAGTAAAGATGCCCGGCGCACCCGCCTTTGTCAACTCGAAATTGTAAGGAAAACAAAAATGTTTTTCAGTTTTTTTGGGGAAAAACAACGCAGCCAAAAAACTTTTTCCGAAGCGTCAGAACCGGAATTTTCATTCCTCCCAGTATTTCCATTCTCTATTTTCCCAGACGGCCCGGAATTTCTTCCGGTCAGACTCATCGGGTTCATGATAGAGGATATTCACCGGAATTTCCACGTAGTAGGTTCCGCCCGTCCAGTACAGCAGCGGAATCAGGATGCCAGGTATTTCGTAACTCCGCGTGCGAGAGACAACCATGTTCCCCTTCATCTGCATGTTGACGACGTGGGCGGAGCTGCTTTTTCTGAGAGGAATCCCCCGGATGTCCCCGCTGACCGGTTCATAGTCTACGTCTGTAGAGAACACCAGAATATTGGAACTGATATTGCCATACCCCGCCACGCGGCAAGCCTTTATCGCTTCCTGACGCAACTCTTCCCTGGCCGTGAAAGAGAGATCGGAAGGGATATAGATTTTCATGGGATTTTCCTGCGTGATGGCGCAGGATGCAAGAAGGAGGGAAGCCCCCCCGAGGAGAAGAACGGATTTCATGACTATGAGAGAATAGAGAGGACAGGAGAGTACGATGGAACTAATGTTTTGACGGACGAATGAACGCTTTTCGGTCTTCAGGAACCACGGAGGCGGATTCATAGGGTGATTGTTTTAATAAATAAAAAGCGGACACTTATCAACCAGATAAGCGTCCGCCGGAAGGAATATGTTTTTTATTTTTACGCCTTGCAGAAGGTGTCTTCATCCGCACAGGAGGACTGGACCCACTTGACGGAGGAATCACTGGAGGCGATATGCACCAGGCAGTGGTACACGGCTTCCTGTTCGGCATCCAGCCGGACGGCCACCTGCGCGGCCGTTTCCGGAGCGGAGCCGATGGCTTTCCGGACTTTCCCCAGCAGGGCCAGGAAGGTTCCGGCGGCTTTTTTGCCGGCTTCCACGCCGGGCTGGTGGTAGGCGTTGATGTTCACCAGGGACGCATAGAAGGAAACGGCGCGCTCAAAGAGGGCGATCAGCATGCCGAGCGTTTTGGCGTTCACTTCCGGAATGGAAATGGTGATGGAGGAACGTCCGGATTCCGCAAGAGCCTGGCGCGTACCGCGCAGGAAGCCCTGGAGGAAGTCCCCGCAGGTGGCGCCCGCTTCCACTTCCACCGCGTCCGCGGAGCATTCCCGCACTTCAATGAAGGTGGCGAAGAAGTTGTTCACGCCGTCGCGGAGCTGCTGCACATACGCGTGCTGGTCCGTGGAACCCTTGTTGCCGTACACGGAAATGCCCTGGAAGACTTCATTGCCGTCCAGGTCCAGCCTTTTGCCGAGGGATTCCATGATGAGCTGCTGAAGGTATTTGGAGAAAAGCACCAGGGCATCCTTGTAAGGGAGGACCACCATGTCCTTTTCCCCTTTGCCGCCGGTGGCCTTGTACCAGGCCAGGGCCAGCTTCATGGAGGCGTTGCACTTCACGCATTCCCGGCGTGTCTTTTCATCCATCAGGCGCGCGCCTTCCAGCATGGCGTCCACGTCCACGCCCTGCAGAGCGGCGGGAACAAGGCCCACTACGGACATGACGGACGTTCGGCCGCCCACCCAGTCTTCCATCGGGAAGCGCTTGAGCCAGCCTTCCGCTTCCGCCGTCTTGTCCAGTTTGGAGCCCACGCCCGTAATGGCTACGGCTTGCGCGGCGAAGTCCAGCGCGTGCTTGTTGAAAAAGTCCTGGGCCACCATCATGCCGTTGCGTGTTTCCGGAGTGCCGCCGGACTTGGAGATGACCACCACCAGCGTTTCTTCCAGAGGCAGGGATTCCAGCACGCGGTACATGCCGTCCGGGTCCGTATTATCCAGGAAGAACATGTCCAGCCCCGCGGCGGGAATGGCGTCGGCCACCAGTTCCGGCCCTAGGGCGGAACCGCCGATGCCGATGACGAGGGCCGCGGAGTATTGTTCCGCGCGGGGAGGGGCGATCCTGCCGTCCAGCACGTCCCGTCCGAAGTCCTTGACGTCCGCCAGAGGGCCGTCAATGGCGGCTTTCAGTTCGGGAGTGGGAGCCAGGGCGGAATTGCGCAGCCAGTAATGGCCCACCATGCGGCCTTCGTCCGGGTTGGCGACGGCGCCGGATTCCAGCGCCTTCATGTCGGCGAAAGCCTTGTCGATCCTGCCCTGCATGGAGGACAGGAAAGCGTCGTCCAGCGGCAGTTTGGAAAAATCAAGGGAGATACCCATTTCCGGGTAGCGAACGAGTTGTTGTGCGTATAGGCTCATGATAGTAATAGAGTGAGAAAGAATTATTTAAGTTTTTTAAGCACGCTTTTCGCCTGCACGTCATCCTGGTCCGCCGCCTTCTGGAACCATTCCCTGGCCTTGGCCGCGTCCTGCTGTACGCCGAAGCCTTTCTGGTACATGATGCCCATGTTGTACTGTTCGGAGGCATAGCCTTCTTCGGCAGCCCTCTTGCGGCGGTTGAGCTGTTCCTTCGCCTCCGCGGGGGACAGGCCCACGGCCCGCGCCGCGTCCGGCCAGGTGTCGCCGTATTTCATGGCGGACGGGGCATAGGCGGCGGCGGCGGCCTTGCGGTTCAGTTCATCGGCCTTTTTCTTGTCCCGCTTCACGCCGTATTTGCCCAGGTCATAGAGAAACGCCATGCCCCAGTAACCGCGGGGACTGCCCAGTTCCGCCGCCTGCTGGAAGCATTCAAAGGCGTCCTCATATTTTTTGGTTCCCATGGAACGGACGGCATCCGCAATATGAAGTTCCGCCTCTTTCAGATCAGGGAATTCCGGAATGGCGGCCCATTCCCTCTTCAACTCCTCCCGGTCCCTCTTGGATTTGGGAGGCATGCCCGCCGGACCGGAAAGGCGGAATACGGGGAAGTACCCCTCCATGGCCCCCATGTTCCCCAGGCCGGACATTAAAAACACGCTGGGAGCCACCCTCCACATGTGCATGTACAGGATGCGCCCTTCCTGCAGGGAATCCTTCGGCAGCCATTCCGGCATGTTGGAAGGTTCCCCGTACTTTTCCGTCAGGCCCACCAGCAGGGCCTTGTAGGCTGATTTGAGCCTGGTTTCATATTCGGCACCCTTGAATTTGCTGCGGGAGTAGAAAACGACGCCGCGCAGGCCGCCGGAAGGGTCGTAGTCAAAATTCAGGGAAAAGGTCTGGCCGCCCACGGGCTGCCTGGTCTTGAACACGCCGTTCAGCCCGGTGCGCCCCAGCAGGGCGTCCGTAGGCGGCCCTTCAATCCGCTTGCTCTGCCTCAGCGCTTTCAGCACCTGGTCCTTGTCCATTCCCGTCTCCAGATTCTCATAAAGGGCGGCAAAGAGATGCGGGCACGCGAACGCAAGAATACTGATGACACAGACTAGTTTTTTCATATAAGAAGCAATGGGCGGTTTCCTATCAAAGGGGCATGGTTTTCAAAAGAATAAAATGCGTCAGCGCAGGTGAGGAAAATTTTTCATAAAATATTCACTTCCAGTCCACCCACAGTCTTTTCAGATAATCCTCCCCCGTAAAGTCCGCAGGCATGGGATCATGGGTGAGGCGGGCCCCGGGAGCGGCGGCCTCCACCATCCTGCGGAAGTCGGAATGGCTCAGCTTGCGGCAATTGCTGGTGCACAGCATCCAGCCGTCCCGCTCCAGGCATTTCCGCGCCAGGGAGACGAGTTCACCGTAATGGGATTCCACCCGGAACACCCCGCCCCTGTCGTCCCGAGAAAAAGTGGGGGGGTCCAGAATGATGCCGTGGAAGGTTCGGCCCTGTCTGGCGAACCGTTCCAGCCAGTGAAGCACGTCCCCCTTGCAGAAGTACTGGCCGGCGGGGTCCATCCCGTTCAGCCTGAAATTTTCCCTGGCCCATTCCAGGCACGGCTGGGCCAGGTCCAGTGTAGTCGTCTGCGCGCCGCCCAGGGCGGCATAAACGGAAAAAGCCCCCGTGTAGGCGAAGGTGTTCAGCACTTTCATGCCCGGCCTGCTCCGTTCCCGCACCCGGCGGCGGTGGTCGCGCTGGTCCAGAAAGATTCCCTGGGAGTAACCCGCGGACATGTCCAGCCTGAACAGAACGCCCTGTTCCTCCGCCTCAAATTGCAGGGGAAGGACCGGTCCGGCAATCTGGATGGGCACCTCCTTCTGATTCTGTTCCAGACGCTTGTTAAATACGGGAACATCAAGTCCAGCGAGCTCCTTCCTCAAATTCACGGGAACGGCACAGTCACGCGTGGAAACCAGAATGCGATCTCCCAGGCGGTCCACAAACACGTCAGGATAGCCATCCCCTTCCCCGTCAATCACGCGGAAAATATCAGTACGCGGGGGAATCAGTCCTTTCTTGTATTCCAGGCAATGGCGGTACGTGCGGCTCACGGCACGGAGAGACTACGGAATTTGACCGCCGGGGGCAATGGCAAAAGCAGGGAAAATGGATTCTGAAACAATCTTCTCGTGCCGGCAGAGAAAACCATGTTCCGCACACCATCCATTTCCCCGGATTATTCCGGGGCATGCCGCCAGCCGGGCGGAATGCTTTCCATTCTTCTCCATGCGGCCCCCGCCACTTTTACACTGAAAAACTTCCTCTTAATTCTGAAAAAATAATTGAAAAATAGTCACTTATTTAAAATTCCAACAAATTCATAAAGCACAAGCAGAAGATATCATCCCTTTCCCGCATGAAAAAATATTCCTTGCATCCTTTTTTCTGATACCCTCCCTTTTTTCTGCCGTCCCGGCGGCAGACGGCAATCCCCCCGGAAACAAGAAGATAAAAATAGAGAAGATCTACTGCGGAGACAGAACTTTTTCCTTCAAGCTCCCGGTGGAAGGAAAAATCCTCACGCCTCTGGAAGTTGAGGAAGGGGAAACCATCTTCATCGGCGTCCATTCAGGCAAGCCCTGTCCGTTTTAAGATTCTGCCGTTTCCACCAAGGATGAAAAACTCTCACAGGGAAATCTGGATACCCATGAAATTTCCGTGCTTTTATCCCGTTATCAGCCACCCACGCCATGAAGGCGGCCCGGCACATGATCCGGAAATATTTCCGAACATCAACCGTTTAGAGGACGGCTCCTTTAAAGCCCGTTCCAACCGCTGAACGGCGACCTGCCTTCCGGGGACGCAGCAAACAGCCGGAGAAGCTTTGATTTTTTTTGAAGGAAGAGCTCTTCCGGCAGCCCCTCTTCAAATCGAGCAATGAAGTTTCCAAGCGCATTTTATCCTGTCTTTCCTGAATAATTTCCTGCGGAAATTCCTGTAAGAACAACGTTTCCTTTCTTCTCCTCCCGGTATATTTGGCGCCTTCCGCGACATCGGGCAGCACGGAATTATTCCCAGATATGAGTAAGGCATCTTTTTCCCCGTCTCGTAAATATCACCCGGTCCGGGAATATCAGGGTCTGCGCCGACGCACCATCAGAACGGCCACGCCAAGCACCCCCAGGGATGCCGCAGCCGGTTCGGGAACCACGGAGAAGGCCATGGCCGCCACACCGGCTTTCTGCCCCCCCAATGCGAAAATCAAGCGTGTCCGATGTTGCCGTTCCCGTCCATTTGACCAGCGTCAGCTTGTTGTTCGCAAAAGAAGGAACTGCAGAGAACCCCGTTCCATCCGTGGCGGCGTATTCAAAGGAACCCGTTCCTCCGGTGACGGTTGTAGCTCCGGGAGTAACAGCTATACTGGAAACGAACATATAAAAGGTTATGGTGTCCCCTGCCGTCAATCCGCCTAGCTGGACGGAGGATGTCGTGGAACCGCCGGCTCCGGGATTCATGAATGTAGACAGCGCTCCATAGTCGAAAGAACCAAGGGTATTGACCAAGTCCGTCATCGCGGCCTCGTTCTGGTAATAGGCGTAATAAGGGGGGTCTCCTTCTCCGGGAGTGATGGCAGTGACATTGGTGTTAAAGAAGTTCCCGCCGCTTTTAACGATTTTAAGCGTGTAGGGAGTACCGTTTCCCGAAGCATCCTGAAGCTGCAATTCAGCCGCGCTGTTGGACGTATACTGATTCATGCCGGGCCTTCCCGTGCCGTCCCTGTACACATCCACCAAGACGGAAGCCGCCTGTGCAAGGGGAAAAAACCCTCCGGCCATAAGTAAAAATAATGTTTTCTTCATGGTTTCCAGCTTTTGTGAAAGATGAAAACAAATGTAGGGATTTTGAATCCGAAACACGTCATAAATACTATTTTTTCATATTCTTACGAAAAAAACACCCCCGTATAGTCGGGGTGAAGAACCAAGCTCCGCACCTCTTGTTTATTTTTATAACTTTTTATTTTTCATCTTTTCTTGTTGACACCGGATTCAAAATCCGCGTTGAGTAAAAAAGAGGCCGGATCAAATGATCCGGCCTCTGGTTTTCAATTTGTTCCGCGAACAGCGTTTTCGTTAGTCGGCGTATTGTTCGTTGAGGGCTTCCATGATTTCCTTGGAGGCTTCCGGAATATTCGTACCGGGGCCGAAGATGGCTACGGCTCCGTGTTCCCTGAGGAAGTCGTAGTCCTGGGCGGGAATGACGCCGCCGCAGAAGACCATGATGTCCGGACGCCCCTGCTTCTGGAGTTCTTCCACCAGGGCGGGCAGAAGCACCTTGTGGCCTGCGGCCAGGGAGCTCATGCCGATCATGTGCACGTCGTTTTCAATCGCCATTTTGGCGGTTTCCTCCGGCGTCTGGAAGAGCGGGCCTACGTCCACGTCGAAGCCGAGGTCGGCATAGGCGGAGGAGACCACCTTGGCGCCGCGGTCGTGGCCGTCCTGGCCCATTTTGGCAACGAGGATGCGGGGACGGCGCCCCGTGCGTTCGGCGAAGTCGTCCGTCATCTTGCGGACTTCCTCCACCAGCGGATCTTGACCATAGGATTGTGCGTACACGCCGGTAATGAGTTTAATTGGAGCTTTGTGCCGCCCGAAGTGCTTTTCCAGGGCGGAGGAAATTTCACCCAGAGAGGCGCGAGCCTTGGCCGCCTTGATGGCGAGGTCAAGGAGGTTGCCTTCTCCCGTACGGGCGCATTCGGACAGGGCTTCCAGCGCGGCTTCGCACGCAGCGGAGTCGCGTTCAGCACGCAGTTTCTGCAGGCGGGCGATCTGGGCGTCCCGGACGGTGGTGTTGTCCACTTCCAGAATGTCGATTTTTTCCTCCTGCTCCAGACGGTACTTGTTGACACCGATGATGGGCTCCTTGCCGGAGTCAATGGCCGCCTGGCGGCGGGCCGCGGCTTCTTCAATGCGCATCTTGGGCAGCCCGGTTTCAATGGCCTTGGCCATGCCGCCGAGTTTTTCCACTTCCTGAAGGTGGGCCCAGCCCTTGCGGATGAGCTCGTTGGTGAGGTATTCCACGTAGTAGGAACCGCCCCACGGATCGATGACCTTGCAGATGGTGGTTTCATCCTGCAGGTGGAGCTGGGTGTTGCGGGCAATGCGGGCGGAGAAGTCCGTCGGCAGGGCGATCGCCTCGTCCAGGGAGTTGGTGTGCAGGGACTGCGTATGGCCGCAGGCGGCGGCCAGGGCTTCAATGCAGGTGCGGGTCACGTTGTTGAACGGGTCCTGCTCCGTGAGGGACCAGCCGGAAGTCTGGGAGTGCGTGCGCAGGGCCAGGGACTTCGGGTTCTTGGGGTTGAACTGCTTGATGAGCTTGGCCCACAGCACGCGCGCGGCGCGCATCTTGGCCACTTCCATGAAGTAGTTCTTGCCCTGGGCCCAGAAGAAGGAGAGGCGCGGAGCGAAGGCGTCGATGTCAATGCCGGCCTTGATCCCGGTGCGCACGTATTCCAGGCCGTCCGCAAGCGTGTAAGCCATTTCCAGGTCCGCCGTGGCGCCGGCTTCCTGCATGTGGTAGCCGGAGATGGAAATGGAGTTGAACTTGGGCATGTACTTGGAGGTGAACTCAAAGATGTCCGCAATGATCCGCATGGACGGGTCCGGCGGATAAATGTACGTGTTGCGCACCATGTATTCCTTCAGGATGTCGTTCTGGATCGTCCCGGAGAGCTGGTCCAGCGTGCAGCCCTGTTCCTGGGCGGCCACGATGTAGAAGGCAAGCACGGGCAGCACGGCGCCGTTCATGGTCATGGAGACGGACATTTTGTCCAGCGGAATGCCCTTGAAGAGGATTTCCATGTCCAGGATGGAGTCCACGGCCACGCCGGCCTTGCCCACGTCGCCCACCACGCGGGGGTGGTCGGAGTCATAACCGCGGTGCGTCGCCAGGTCGAAGGCGATGGAAAGTCCCTTCTGACCGGCCGCCAGGTTGCGGCGGTAGAAGGCGTTGGATTCCTCCGCCGTGGAGAAACCGGCATACTGGCGCACCGTCCAGGGACGCGCCACATACATGGTGGCGTAAGGTCCGCGCAGGTTCGGGGCCACACCGGCGGTAAAGTCCAGGTGCAGGCAGTCGTCATACACGCTCTCGGAATAGGTGGGCGGCACGGGAATTTGTTCATTGGTCACCCAGGTTTCCGTCTGGGTGGCCGGGGACTGGCCGCCGGCCTTGACTTCTGGATAGGCGGCGGTTGCAAAGTCGGGAATATTGCTCATATGATGAAATTTGGTAAATGGTTTAGAGGCCGATCTTGTTCTGAATGGCTTCAATGGTGTTGTAGCAGTTGGCCCTGACGTGGATGAAGATGTCCACGCCGGCTTCCTTGAACGCTTCCACATGGTCCGCCGGATAACCGGCGAGGGCCACCATCATGTCCGGCTTGATTTCCCTGAGCGCCTTGCAGAAGGCGGGAACGATTTCCGGATAGGTGTCGTCCGTGGAGCAGATCACACACACGGCGCAGCCGCTTTCCGCGGCGGCCCTGGCCGCCTCTTCCGGAGTCGGGAAGCCGGACGGGTAAACCACGTCCAGACCGCCTGCGCGCAGGAAGTCGCGGGAGAAGTCCGCACGGGCCTTGTGCTGGCGCAACGGCCCCATGTTGGCGAAGAAGACCATCGGGCGGGTTCCCTTTTCCTCCACCCAGGCGTCGGCCTTGGCGAGCAGGGATTCAAAGCGTTCCGCCAGGCGGCGCTTCGGCAGGGCTTCAATTTCCAGCGGTCCGCCGCACTTGCAGTCCGCGCCGGCCGTGAGGGCCTTGTTGATGAGGCAGGTGGAGAAGCCTTCCTCCGCGGCCTTGCAGACGGAATCCACGCACATTTTCACGTCGGGCAGTTCCACGTCCGCATTCTTGCAGCAGCCGTGGCCCTTGGAGGCGGAACAGGAGGAGCCTTCCGGCACTTCCAGCTTCTTTTCCACCAGGTTGACGTACTGGTTGACGCCCACGATGGACTGGCGGCGCTGGTCGGCCATTTCATACCGCTTGGCGGCCGTGGCGTTCACGCTCTTCTGGATGGAGCCGGACTGAAGGGCCTTGATGATGCCGCCTTCCTTTTCAATTCCCTGGAAGACGTCCCAGATTTTCCGGGAGACTTCGTCCGTCAGGTTTTCAATGTACCAGGAACCGCCGGCGGGGTCCACCACCTTGTCCAGGTTGCATTCGCCCAGCAGGATCAGCGGGCAGTTGCGGGCGATGCGGCGGGAGAATTCGTCCGGCATGCGCACGGCCGCGTCGAAGGGCAGTACATCGATGCTGTCCACGCCGCCCATAATGGCGGAGAAGGCTTGGGCGGAACCGCGCAGCAGGTTGACCCAGGGGTCCACCTTGGAGAGGGTCCAGAAGGAAGTGCGGGCATGCAGGCTGATTTTGGCGGCTTCCTCGCTACCGCCGCATTCCTTGACGATGAGGGCCCAGAGTTCGCGCAGGGCGCGGATTTTGGCCACTTCCAGGAAAAGGTTGGCCCCGATGGATACGGTAAAGCGCATGTGGGCGGCCGCTTCATCCACGGAAATGCCGCGTTCTTCCATGGCGCGCAGATAGGCCACGGCGGTAGCGAGCATGGCTCCCGCTTCTTCAAAGGCGGAGGCGCCGGAATCCGCATAGGGAAGCCCGCTGACGCCGATGGTCTGGAAGGCGGGCGCATTGGCGATGGCCCACTTGGTCATCACGGCCATCTGGTCATAATAGGCGCAAATGCCCTTGCCGCCGCAGAGGGAACCCTTCATCACGGCCTTGCCGACCGGGTCGTAGAGAACGCCGCCCCGGAGGCCGGCGGTGTCGAATCCGGCGGATTTGTACGTGTTCAGGAACATGGAAAGCGTACCCAGGCCGCAGGAGCCGGGAGTGATGTAAACGGGCAGCTTGTCCAGCGGGAGGCCCTTGAGGGCGGTGTCCCAGGCCGCCTGCTTGCGCAACTTGAGGCCGCATTTGCAGTTGAGCTGGACGTTCACGGCGGTCAGGCCGCGTTCCAGATCGTGCAGGATTTTGCTGTTGAAGTCTTCCGGAGTGGAGGCGGGAATGCTCTGGGCGATTTCGCAGGGCTTTTCCACATAGCCCAGGGCGCGGGTTCCGCGGCGGTACGGGAACTGCCCGGCAGGCATGACGGGAGAGTGCTCGTCCCACTTGTTGTAAATGGGATGCAGCGTGATTCCCTCCACGAGCTTCGTGAAAAGTTTTTTATCAAAATCAGCCCCCTTCAAGGCAGCGACGGCTGCCTCACGCCATTCGGCGTATGTGGCTGGTGCGAATTCTCCGAAGTCGATCTCCGGATCCGTTGTTTTGTTTCCCTTTTGCATGGCGAAGTCAATGGGTAAGGCCTAATATGTTGGTTTTTAATTGCGCAAACCAGGCCAGATTTAAAGCGCAGAGTTATTTTAGAAAATCAAATTATAAAGTCCAGCGTGAAAAACACAAGAGGCCCAATGAAGGCGAATTTGCCCTATCACGTTCGGGAAGCTTGCAAAAACAGCATAAAAAGAGTAGATACAGGGTTTAAGCATGCCGACCTCACCTACCGTCAAACTCCCTGTTCAACTAGTCAGGCAGCTCCAGGCATTCCGCCGTCGCCTCAGAACGGTAAAAATACTGGAAGCTATCTGCCTTGCCGGCCTTGCCGTCATCCTCTCCTATGTGTTTCTGTATGTTTCCGACCGCGTTTGGGAAACACCGCCCACGCTGGGATGGATTCTTTTCATCTGCGCCGTGGCGGGATTGCTGACCTTCATTCCGTGGTGGAGCTTCCGGTGGGTCTGGCAGCGCAGAACGGCCGCCCAACTGGCGCGCCTGATCGGCAAAAATGATGCGGCGCTGGGAGACCGCCTGCTGGGGGTCATTGAACTGGACTCCGAAATGTACGGGCACCAATACAGTTCCGAAAAGCTCAAGGAGGCGGCCATGGAACAGGTGGCACGCGAAGTCGCCGGACAGGACCTGACGGTCAACATCCCCAGGCCGCGGCACAGGATTCTGTTCCTTCTTCTTTCCATTCTGGTTCTCTGCACGGGCGCCCTGTGCATCGTCAGCCCGGAAGCGGCGGAAAACGCCCTGCACCGCTGGCTTCAACCCTTCAATCCTCCGGAACGCTACACCTTCACGCAACTGGATCCCTCCCCCGACACCCTGGTCATCCCCCTGGGGGAAAGCCATGCATATGAACTCAGGCTGGCGGATTCCACCAAGTCCCGCCCGGAAACCGCTCATTACGTTTTCGGAAACAGGATGCGCCAGCAGGCGAGTCTGGAGGACGGCGTTTACAAAGTACTCATTCCACCTCTCCAGCAACCGGACAGGCTTGAATTTTCAGCGGGGGACGTCGTGCGCCGCATGCGCATCGTGCCGAAGGCGCGCCCTTCCCTGATCTCCGCCGCGGCCGCGGTGGCCTATCCGGAATACATGGGGCGTCCGGATGGACGGGAACCGATGAGGGCCGGAGTCGTTTCCGCGCCGGAAGGCTCCACGCTGACGCTGGAGGTTACCGCCTCCCAGCCGCTGGCTTTCGCCGCCACGCCCCAGGGAAAGCCCCTGCGCGTGGACGGCAGCAAGGTGATCATTCCCTCCATTCTTCTGGGGAAAGATCCTCAGGAAATAGAGCTGACATGGACGGACCAGGACGGCCTTGACGCCGCGCAGACCGTGAAGGTGCGCCTGGAACCCGTTGAGGACAAGCAGCCCTCCGTCTACCTGAGGGGCGGAGAAAACGACCGCCACGTGCTGGAAGACACCAGCATTGAACTGGAAGTGGAGGCCGCGGACGATTTCGGCCTGCGGGAACTGGGCGTGGAGTGGCAGGGAGAAAAGTCTTTTTACGAGGAAGAAAATCCGGACGGAGAAGCGGCGGCTCCGGAGAAAGCCGGCAAGACCGTTCCGGGACTGCACGGGGAAAAGGTTCTGGAAACGGGCGATCCGACCCGGACCGGATTGAAGGGAACCTTCCTGTTCCAGGCCAGGGCCCTGAAGCTGTCTCCCCAGCGCGTGGTCGTCCGCGGATTTACGCAGGACTACAAGCCCGGCGGCAAAAGAGTGTATTCGGAACCCATGGTCATCATCGTCCTTTCCAAGTCGGAACATGCGCAGATGATTCGCAATGAACTGGAACGCATCGTCAGCGAGCTGGAAGGAATGATCCGCCGCATGGACGCCATGACGGACGAGGCGAAACGCCTGAAAACCCTGGAAGAAAAGGAACTCAGGAATACGGAGGGCCAGCAGAGGCTCCATGCCCTGGCGGATGAGGAACAGGCCAACCGAAGGGAACTGAATGAATTGATCAACCGGTCCGAAACGCTGTTCAAGGAAGCCTCCCGCAATACCCAGATCGATCCATCCGGAATGAAGGAGTTCATGAAGGGAATTTCCATGCTGAAACCCGTTCCCGACAGTGCCATGAAGAACGCCCAGAAAAAATTCCGGGATTCTACAGCGGAGAACAGCACTCCGCAGGAAAGCCGGCAATCCCTCAACGGGGCGGAAAGCGACCACTCCGACGCCACGCAGGCCTTGAAAGACGCCATGAACCAGCTTTCCAAGTCCGCCCAGGACATGGAAGCCAGCACCTTTGTGGCCAGGCTTCTCCAAGCGGCCTACAAGGAAGATTTCATTGCCCGCTCTCTCGCCGGCCAGCTCAACACCGTTGTAGGTATGACCATGGAGGAGCTGGACCCCTCCACCCGCCGGGAAATGGAAACCATTGCCACCCTCCAGAATGCCTCCACACAGGACATAGGCTGGATTCTGGAAGACCTCAATTATTACAAGTCCCGCACGGAGGAACGCATTTACAGCGACCTGTACAACCAGATGAACGCCTTCTCCCTCCGTGAAAAGCTGGACCTGGTGCACGGAAACATTCTGAACTCCATCACGGCGCAGTCCATTGACGAATCCCACCTGTACGCGTCCACCCTGCGCCACTGGGCCAAGCTGATAGACGACTACAAGAAAAGCCGCGGCGGAGGCGGAGGCGGCGGAGGCGGAGAAGAAGAATCCATTTCCGACGCCGACTTCGAGTTCATGCTGAAAATCATCCGAATGATCCAGCAGGAACAGGACATCCGCATGCGTACCCGCGCCGCAGAAAAGGAACACCGCAAACTCAACGCACAAACCCCATGAATACTGTCCGCCTGCCAGTCATTCTTCTGGCCCTTTCGACCTTTTCCCTGCCCTGCCTGGCCACTCCGGAGGGACAAACGATTTATACCGCCAAGCACAAGGAAACGGCGGAAAAGCTGGCCGTCCAGCAGGACGAGCTTCAGGCGGACACGTCCGACCTCATCATGGGAGAAACGAATGAGGAAGTGGTCGACCTCCTGAAGAAATGCCGCCATGCCATGAACGACGCCGTGGACCTCCTGGAGAACTACAACACGGGAGGCCCAACGCTCGCCGCCCAGTCGGACGTCATTGAACTGATCTACCTGGCAGCCAAGGCCAGAATGAGCATGCCGGGAGGGGGCGCAGGAGGCAAACTGCCCAAATTCGGAGAAAATGGAATGAAACCGGGCAGCGAGGCCCTGATGAACATGCTCCGGCAGCTCCTTGGCATGGACAGTGAATCCCAATCCATGCAGCAGGGGGAAAGCGAAGGAGAGGGAACAGGAGAAGGACAAGGAGAGGGCCAGAACAACCGGGGCAACAAACCGGGAAAAGGAGCCGACGGAAAGTCGGATATGGCTTCCTCCCAGGAAAGGGGAGTTTCCAACCCAGACACGGCGGTGGAAAGCCGCTCCGTCCCCAAATCCACCGGGATGTCTGCAGATGACATGCCCGCCGAATTCCGCAAGGCGCTGGACGCCTATAACAGAACCCTCCAGAAGTAGCAAAAGATGAACACGCATTCTGCCGGAGCATTTCTGCTATTCTTTTTCTGCGTCCTGACGGCAGGGGGAGCCGATCCGCGCAGGGATGTGGCTGGCATCATGCCGGTCCGCACGGAAACGGTGCCCGTGCAGGTGGAATCCATGTATCTGAAAGGCCTCAGTTTTTTACAAAACGCCCAAAAAGCAGACGGTTCCTATGAAGACAATGAAGGAAGGCAGCCGGGCATCATCGGTTTCTGCCTGATGTCCGTTCTCGCCCACGGGGACGATCCGAACGCGGGGCCGTACGCCACCATGGTGCGCCGCTGCCTCAACTATATCCTCTCCAAACAGAACAGCGGCTCCGGCTATATAGGTGACACCATGTACAACCACGGATTCGCCACCCTGGCGCTGGCGGAGGCCTACGGCATGGTGCGCGACGACCGCATAGGCCCCGCCCTCCAGAAAGCCGTGGCCCTGACGCTGACCGCCCAGAAGAAGAACAAGACGGGCGGCTGGCGCTATGCTCCGGATTCTACGGATGCGGACAGCACGGTAACCGGATGCCAGATCGTCTCCCTGTACGCCGCACGGAACGCGGGCATTCCCGTGCCGGACGAGGCTTTTGAACGCGGCCTCAAGTACATGGCCTCCTGCCGCGACAACAAAGGAGGTTACGGCTATACCGGACCGTCCGGTCCCCGCGTCACCCTTACGGCCATCGGCTCCCTGACCTTGTCCCTGGCCCGCCAGAAGTCGGACCCGTCTTTCAAAGCCTCCCTGTCCTTCCTGAAAAAAAATCTTAATTACCGGGATTCCTTATATCCATTCTACTTCGAGTACTACATGTCCCAGGCTCTGTTTCATGCAGACCAGCCCCTCTGGGAAGCCTGGAACCATAAAAACATACGCTACCTCCAGGCATCCCAGACGTCCAACGGTTCCTGGCTGAGCGACAGGGGAAGTTCCTATGCCACCTCCCTGGCGCTACTTTCAATTGCCTTGAATTACCGTTTCCTGCCCATTTATGAACAATAAGCACACCCGCACTCTTTCCATGAAAAAAGCCTTTTGTTTCCTGTTGATTGCCTTGGGAATGGCGATCATGCCGCAGTCTGGGATGGCCCAGTCTTCCCTGCGCACGTCTTCCCCGGTGCCTCCACAGGTGGAGCTGATGTACGTCAAGGGGCTCAGATACCTCCAGAACGCCCAGAAAACGGACGGCACCTATGAAGGCACCTACGGCCAGGAGCCGGGCATCATCGGTTTCTGCCTGATGTCCGTTCTCGCCCACGGGGACGATCCAAATGCGGGGCCGTACGCCACCATGGTGCGCCGCTGCCTCAACTATATCCTCTCCAAACAGAACAAAAGTTCCGGTTACATAGGAGATTCCATGTACAACCACGGATTCGCCACCCTGGCGCTGGCGGAGGCCTACGGCATGGTGCGCGACGACCGCATAGGCCCCGCCCTCCAGAAAGCCGTGGCCCTGACGCTGACCGCCCAGAAGAAGAACAAGACGGGCGGCTGGCGCTATGCTCCGGATTCTACGGATGCGGACAGCACGGTAACCGGATGCCAGATCGTCTCCCTGTACGCTGCACGGAACGCGGGCATTCCCGTGCCGGACGAGGCTTTTGAACGCGGCCTCAAGTACATGGCCTCCTGCCGCGACAACAAAGGAGGTTACGGCTATACCGGACCGTCCGGTCCCCGCGTCACCCTTACGGCCATCGGCTCCCTGACCTTGTCCCTGGCCCGCCAGAAGTCGGACCCGTCTTTCAAAACCTCCCTGTCCTTCCTGAAAAAAAATCTTAATTACCGGGATTCCTCCTACCCATTCTATTTCGAGTATTACATGTCCCAGGCCCTTTTCCATGCGGATCTGGACATTTGGAAGGAATGGAATTATAAGAATATGCGGTATCTGGGCGCTTCCCAGGCGCCCAACGGCTCCTGGCTGTCCGACTATTCCCCGGCCTATTCCACGTCCGCCGCCCTCCTCTCTCTCGCTCTCAACTACAGATTCCTGCCCATTTATGAAAAATAGGATACGCTTTGCACTCCTCCTGGCCCCCGCCTGCCTGCTGCACGCGTGGGCGGTCCCTACCGTCGATGTGGTGATGGAAGACAATTACCGCCTCCGCGGAGAAATCGTCTCTTTCGGGAAACAGGGGCTGGTTATTAGGCACCCGTCCGTGCGCCAGAACGTCTCCATTCTGCCCTCGGAAATAAGAGCCGTCTATTTCACGGATACTGCCCCTCCCGACCTGCGGGCCAGGGACAAGATTTTCATCTCCACGGGACACCGGGACATCATTCCGTGCAATATCACTTCCATCTCGTCTGACAAAGTGAAGTACCGGGATATGTTCGGCACCTACCGCTCCATTCCGCGCAGCCAGGTGGCCGGCTTCCGCCTGGGAACTCTCCAGCAGAAGGGATTCTGGCAGGAGCCCCTGGTATTTGACAACAGCTGGCTTCATTCCGGAGACAATGAGAACGACTACCGCATCCAGTCCGGAAGAAAACTGATGAATGCCATGAACCCGAAGCTGGACGGAGACAAGTACCATTACAAGTTGTCCAACGGCAACTATCCTACCTGGGTGCCACTGTACAAGAGCATCGGGCTGGACCCTTCCTCCTTCACCTTCCGAATCGCCCTGACAATGGACGGCAGCAGTGACCGCTCCGGCATTGTCTTCTGCTTCGGCGGCAAGGAAAACGTCACGTTCAGGTCCAACTCCGGCAGCAGCCTCAACAGGCTCATGCTCAGCATTGCCCCCGGCAAATGCACGTTGCTGAGAGAGCAGAAATCCGGTATCCTCCTTTTGGGAGAGGTGGACATTCCGGCCCCGAAAATGACGGCGGGGATAGATATCAGGCTGACTTCCTCCCGGCACGAGAACAATGAACAGGTTTACGAACTGCTGGTGGGGGACATGCCGCCCAAGCTGATCAAGGATCCCTCCCCTCCCGAACAGCAGCTGGAAGGGGACGCCTTCGGACTCCAGATGGAAGGGCATATCTCCCTGACCATCTCAAAGCTTCAGCTTTCCGCCATTTCCCTGAGCGCCAAGGCCCTGACCAAGAACGGCAGCCAGGGGACGGATCTGGTCGTGACGAAGGAGGAGGACGCCATTCCCGGCTCCGTCAACAGCTATAATGACAGGGACAAAATACTGAACCTCTCCACGGATAAGGAATATCCCGGCGTTCCAAGGGAGCTCTCCATCCCGGCCAGATACCTGGACACGGTCTTTTTCGCGGAACCGGAAAAACAGGATGTCGTCCGGGATGAAGCCCGCCACAGCATCCAGATGAAAGACGGTTCCCGCCTGCACGGCGACATCCGGAGCATCGACTCCGGAAAGGTCGTTCTTCAGCATTCCCTGCTGGGCCAGGTTTCCCTGCCGCTGAAAAACATTATCCGCGTGGAATTCCTGAATTCCGCCCAACCCTCCCGCTCCACTCCCTGACAATGAGCCCGACCATGAAACAAACCCGCCTGTTGTTCCTGTCCGCCAGCGCCCTTCTGGCCGCAGTCCACTTCCCCGCCTCGCGCGCGGAAGGCGTCATCACGCTCAAATCCGGAGAAAGCCTGCCCGGACAGATAGGAACCCTGCAGGGCCAGTACCTGAACATACAGTCCAGAATCCTTTCCCGCCCGGTGGATATCAAGTTGGAGGAACTGGACCAAATCACCTCTTCCGTGCCCCTGTCCGTTCCGGAACAGTTTTCCATCATCAGGCTGGAAAACGGTGACGAGTTATACGGCACGCTCAAATCCCTGGACTCCGAAAGCCTTCAATTGGAAACCTCCTGGGGCGGACTGCTTCCCGTCAACAGAAGCCACGTGCGGTACATCGGCTTCGACAAGCAGAAAGCCTATCTGCGCAATGCCACGGCATCCCTCCAAGGATGGACATCCACAGGCAATAGCATGCTGCCGGAATGCCGCAACGGCTCCTGGATCATGCGCGGCTCCAACAATACGGAACTGCAAACCAAATTCGACATGCCGTCCCGGCTGCATGTCCAATTCTCCGTTTATCACACCAATTCTTTCCGAGTCCATGTCTTCCTGTGGAACGACGCTAATTCCCAAAACAAGGTGGAACTGACCGTTTCCCTGGAAAAGGCGGAGCTGATCAAGATCAGCTCCGGTTATCACAAGACCATAGGAAGAGTCAAAAGGCAGACAGAAAGGAACTGGTACGCTGACAAGGGGATAAAGCGTTCCGACGTGCAGTTTTACGCAGACCGGGAAAAAGGGAATTACTACCTTTACCTCAACGGGAAACAGATCGCCCGGTGGGAAGAAGGCAAGGAATTGCAGAACATCTTTGACAACGAGGAAGCCGATGAGAAGGAAGAAGCCGGAAAAGATGCCAAAACCCGCGAATTCAAGCCCGGCAACCACTTTGGCATCCGCGGCTACGATTCCCAGAACATGGCCCTGACCAACATGAACGTACTGGAGTGGAACGGCGCCCTCCCCTATCCTCCGGAGGAACAGGACATCGTCGGTAAATACGATAGGGAATCCTCCACGGACAAGGTGATGCTGGTGAACGGGGACGTACTCCGCGGCAGCATTTCCCTTCAGGAAGACGGCAGAATCCGTGTCAAGTCCGGCCTTTACGACGTCATGGTGCCGACCTCCAGGGTGCGTTCACTGAACCAGAAGAAGGAAGATGAGAAAAAAACGGCGCAGGACAATTCCGACGTGCGCGTTTTTCTGGCCGACCAGAGCATCGTTTCCATCAGACTGGACGCCGTCAGGGACGGCCGACTGGAGGGGCATTCCTCCGCACTCGGCAAAGTCAGCATCCCTATCCAGTCCTTGCGGAAAGTCCTGTTCAATCTCCAGAGTCCGGAACTTAAAAAACAGCGTGAAAATCCGTTCCTCGGCAGGTAGCTGCTTTTCGGGGAAAAAGGCTGCATGGTACACCCTTCCTTGCTACTCCGACGCGAAAAAACGTTACGGAGCAGTGCCGGAAAACCTAATTCCCCTCCATCTCCTCCGCACGACGCACGGCTCTTTTCACGGCCTGAATCCACGCATTGCGGAAGCCGCATTCATCCAGCGCATTCAGGGCGGCAATCGTGGTGCCGCCGGGGGACGTGACAGCATCTCGGAGAGCCATAGGATGTTCTCCCGTCTGTTCCACCATCAGGGCGGATCCGAGCATGGTGCCGGCGGCCAGTTCCAGGGCCGTTTTCCTGGGCAGGCCCATGGCCACTCCGGCATCGGAAAGGGCGTCCAGGGCCGTGAACATGTAGGCGGGACCGCAGCCGGAAATGGCGGAAACGGCGTTCATCCGGGATTCCTCCACCTTGAAAACGGAGCCGCAGCCGGACAACAGGCGGCGAGCCGCTTCTTCATCCTCATCCGTGACGGCTGTTCCCGTACTGTAGGCAATGACCCCGGAAAGCACCATGCATGGGGTATTGGGCATGGCGCGCACGATTCGCGTTCCATCGCTGGCGCAGGCTTCCATGTCATCCAGGGAAATGGCGGCGGCTATGGATATCAACAGCGGCAGCTCTGCGCCGCGCTCGGAGAGGGAGGAGATAAGAGGCAGAATTCCATGCGGTTTCACAGCCAGGATAAGAACTTCCACCGCATCCGCCGCGACTGCCTCCGTGGGCGCCTCATGAACGCCGGGGTATTCCTCCTGAAGGGCCTGCACGTTTTCATGGTGGTGGTCGTACACCCAGACTTCTTCCGGAACCACTGCTCCGGCTTTCAGCATGCCCCTCAGCAGGGCTCCGCCCATTTTTCCCAGTCCAATGATACCTGTTTTCATGATTGAAGATTTTTTAAGGTCAAAAACACAAGAGATTTATAGAAAATAAAATACTGGTTACGATCATAAAATTGAAAGGGAACGATGATCAATTCCCTTTGCAGAAGCAGCCTTCCACATGGTCATTCACAAAGCCTGCTGCCTGGAAAAAAGCGTAGCACATCGTTGAACCGAAGAATTTGAATCCCCTTTTTTTCATGTCCCTGCTCATGGCATCCGACTCGGGAGATGTGGCGGGGATTTGGCTCAGGGTCTTGAAATTGTTTACAACAGGCTGCCGTTTCGGGAAGAATGACAAGACATACTTGTAGAAACTGCCAAACTCTTTCTGAATATCCATAAATAATTTTGCATTATTGACCGTGCTATTGATTTTCAGCCGGTTTCTGACGATTCCGTCAAATTGCATCAACCGATCGATGTCTTCTGGAGTCATTTGAGCTACTTTCTCCACATCAAAACCGTGAAAGGCTTCCCGGTATCCTTCGCGTTTCCGGAGGATAGTAATCCAGGCTAATCCCGCCTGGGCGCTTTCAAGTACCAGAAATTCAAACAGGATCTTGTCATCCGTAACGGGTTTTCCCCATTCTTCATCATGGTATTTTACATATAGTTCGTCTGTTCCTGCCCAGCCGCAACGTGCATTGATGATGTCTTCCATACGTCTCCAGGTTAAAATTCCTTTTTTCTGAACAGCCATGCGGCCAGCGTCATATGAAAGACGAAGTAGCCCAGCGTAATCAGCGCCAGACTGCCGAAGAGGGAAAGGGGAATTACCTGCCCGTTCAGGGCGGAATCCGTCACGGAATAAATCTGGAAATTCGGAAAAATGAGGGAGAAGAGCTTGCCGCCCATTACCTCCCACCAGGACAGGCCGCCCGTTCCGGAGCCCATCCACATGGAGAGCGCCTGTGTCTGGAACAGGCCCGCCAGATAAACCATGAACGTCAGCAGCGCGCTGATGATGGTGCCGTTGGTAATGCAGGACATCAGCAGGGTCAAGGAGGAAAGAACCACGAATTCGCACATCATCACGCCCAGTCCCACCTGGACGTTCCAGGTAGCGCCCTGCAGGCGTATCCTGTCCAGATAAGGCTGCATTTCCTCCACGGTATAACGGCCTTTCAGGGCGGCCATCTGTTCGGCCACGACCGTATCCGTGCGGAGCCAGAGCACCAGTGTCATGACCGCATCCATCAGTAGCACGGCAATCAGCGTCAGGGCCAGCACCCCCAGCACCTTCCCCATCAGGTAGTCGATGCGCGGCACGGGCTTGCACAGGATGGTGTACAGGATGCGGTCCTCCGCATCCTTGGGAATGATCAGCGCCGTGGCGGCCACGCAGAAGAACAGGCCGAACACCCGCATGGCTCCGTACGCCGAGTTTTTCAGCAGGACAAGTTCATTGATTCCCCCCGTTTCCGGCCCCAGCACCTCGCTCAGCCGGAAGGAACTCAGGGCCAGCAGAGCCAGGGCAAACAGCCCAAGGAAAAGAAACACCTTCATGCGGACCAGCTGCGTGAAGGTGGTACCGGCGATTACGGCCATGCGCCCGGGCGAAGGTATATAACCGGAGGTAATCCATGCCATGCGGACCATTTTGCCGGATTCCTCTTTAAATAAAAGAGCTTTTTATTTCATGTGCATGAACTCCTTCCTTCTTGAAGAAAACGCCGGCGCGTGGTCTCATGGAGCGCAGATGAGTTTACGATCCCAACTGGAAGAATTGCTGCCGGAGCTTTTGCCGTCCGATCCGGCCCAGGCCATCAAGGGAACCGAACTCATACGCCTGGTACGGCTGAGGCTGGGCGAAGAATATTCCGACGCCTCGCTGCGTTACCATTTTTCCTTCATGGCCTCCGATCCTGATTCGGAAATCGCCAAGGTAGAGCGCGGCCAGGGCTATTACAGACGCCAGCGGGACCGCGGCGGCAAGTCCGCCGCCAGAGGGCTTCTGCCCCTGTTTCTGGGGGAAGGAGAATCCGACGCGCTGAATTGCCGCGCCAGGGCTCTGGCGCTGGCCGTGCGGCAATACGATACCACGGGGCGCGGGGTCTTCGTTTTCAGCACCAGTGAAACGGGCTCCTCCTGGACGAAACCGGACCTGGCCGTCGTGGAATGGCCGGAAGGGGAGTGGGAGGGAAACGCCCTGGTGTTTGACAGGAGCGCTCTGGAACGCCGCCGCATGATCGGAGCGCCCATGATGGGCATCCGGGGCGTCTGCGTCGCCTGCATGCCGGAGGGGGAAGAGGCCAGGAAGGAATTTTTCCGTACCCTGGCCACGTCCCGGTGGGCCCAGTGCGGGGAACTCGTTATCGTCGGAGAACTGCCGGACGACTCCGAATGCGCGGAACTGCGCGGACTGGCCGCCGAGTTCGGCGTGGGCGTGATCTGCCTGGAAATTGCGGAAGAACGCCTGTGCGAGCTGCCGGGAGCGGAAGAAATTTTCAAGGCAGGGGACGAGGAATGCGCCTCGCTTCTGGCGGAGCTCACCCCCATCCGCCTGGCCGCAGGACGCGTGAAAGCCCTGGAAGCGGACACAGGGGAGACACTGGGAGGGGAATTCGGTGCCCTGTTCGACTGGCTGGCCGCCTGCCTGGAACGCGGAAGCGTGGAGGAGTACGAGTTCAGAGTCTCCTGCTACTGAACAAAACAGAGAGATTCTTGACAGAGAGACCTTATTGAATTAAAGATTTTCCCGCCCCCCATTATCCCTCATGGAACAAGAAACTCTGGTTTATCCTCTTGCAGACAATACCGTCCTGCAAGGCAAATACACGATCCTGAATGTACTCAACGCCGGCGGCTTCGGCATCACCTACCTGGCGCTGGACAATCCGAATTCCCGCTATGTGGTCATCAAGGAATGCATGCCTGACGCCTATGCCTACCGGGACATGGAAACGGGTTTCGTCCACCCGCGGGACGAGCAGACCGCCGTCAACTTCGCCCAGAGCATTTCCAACTCCCGGCAGGAGGCATCCGTGCTGGCCCAGCTCAGCCACCCCGGCGTCGTGCAGGTGTTTGACATGTTTGACGCCAACGGCACCTGCTATTACGTCATGGAGAATATCCAGGGGCAGACTCTGTTCGATCTGATGGCTGCCATGCACGCTACCGGGCAAAGCATGGAGCCGGCCCGGGCCACGGACCTGCTGTTCCGCCTGCTGGATATCCTGCACTACCTGCATTCCATGGGCGTGTACCACTGCGACATCAAGCCGGGCAACATCTTCATCCAGCCGGACGGCACACCCAAGCTGATCGACTTCGGCGCGGTGCGCACCAAGACCCTCCAGCACCAGGGCCTGGTCCAGATCACTCCCGGCTACACGCCTCCGGAATTCTATCCGGGACGCCGCAGCGAAATCGGTCCCTGGTGCGACATGTACGAACTGGGAGCCACCTTTTACGAATTGCTCACGGGCCAGGTTCCCCAGGCCGCCGACCAGCGTTCCGTAGTGGACCGCAATCCGAAAGTGACCAGTTATGCGATTCTCCGCCAGACGTACCCGATGAATTTCCTTTCCGGGATAGACAAGGCGCTTTCCCCCGACGAACGCAACCGCTTCCATTCCGCCAAGGCATGGCATGACTACATCAACGCCATGGGAGCGGCGGGAACCCTGAAAGCGGGGGGAGTGGCCAGAAAAACCCTTCCAAAGGCGCAGAAAAAGTCATCCGCCGGGACCGCCTTTCTGATCATCCTCCTCATTGTGGGGGCAGTTCTCTGGGTCTGCTGGAAACAGGGGCTGATCCAATTTTAAGTCTTATTCAGACTAAATAGCCCAGAAAAACAAAAGCCTCTTCTGTTTTTACACAAGAGACACAACTTCTTTTAATATTGGAAAATATGCTGTTTCATTCTATTTTCTGCCTGCATGACAACTATGTTTTCCCGCCTAATATACTATCTCAGTAATAACCGGATTACAATACGGTCTATTTTTCTGGTTCTTATTCTATTTTTCCTAGGACCGATAACCCGAGCAGAAGACACCGAAAGCGAATGGGCAGAAGGTCTTGAAATCGTATCAAAGACGGAACTTCATTCCGCAAAATTCAACATGGGAATCAGCGAGGATTCCGCAGAAGATGACCTGAAACGCCAAACTATCGGAATTGGAGAAACAATCACCATCAGTTTGGAGGCAAAACCAACCTTGATGGGAGATCCTAAAAAACTGGAATGGATCGTTACCGATGAAGAAGGTGCGTTGATTCTTCCTGAAAAAATGAAAGGAATCACATCTTTCGATGCTCAAGCCAAACCAACAGCAGAAAAAAAACGGACAGGTTACGGTGACAGTAAAAACAGAAGAGGGGTTAGTATCCAAACCGTATTCTCTTAAAATTGTCATCCCTGAGGGAGCGAAGGCTAAAAAGCTCCAGGAAGGCCAGGACACTCCTCCTCAAATCCAGGAACAAATGCCGGGAGTCCCCTTTGCTTCAGCCTGGATGATTGTCCAATTAACTATTTATCCTCTTGACGTAAATTTCTCAAAAATGAAAATCAAGGAAATAGACGAAGGATATGTCAATTCCCAGCACAATAAAAACAATCGTCCACCACATACCCCCAATCCCAAGCCCGTGGAAATTCAACAGACTAAACAGTTTAAGGATGAAATAGCTCTTGATTTGCCGATTACCAAAGATCAATTAAACATTCTGGACAAGGAAAACCCAATGACATGGGGACACAAATGCTGGTTCAGGTTAGTGCCGGCACAATCAAACGGTAATGATCCGGAGTTGTGTGCGGGAGCCGTCCGCAGCGTTATGAATTGCAGTATTTCCAAAACAAATAAGGATATTGCAATAGAAATCGATAAATTTCACTCTGAGAAAAATCCGGTCAAGGTACAAAAAACAACTCCTATTCCAAATAATTTAAATAACTGATCATGAAAAGTATTTTTTTCATTTTGCTTGCTCTGGGTATGGCCAAACCAATAAACGCCGATCTCGTCAAGATCAAGACCGTTCATCCTGCCCCCATTCATCCAGAGCCTGCCAAGCTCTATCCCGTCAAGCTTGATCCAGCCCTAAAGCCGCCGTCAGCCTTAAAAAATCTCCCCCTGCAACCTGAAGAATTCAAAGAATTTGATAAATTACTCGGCCAGGGAGATATAAAGAGCTTCTACAATGTAGCTGAGAAATTATACAGAAAAATCGGTTGTATAGATGAGACTTCCACCAGTAAAGAACTGATTTCATATCACTTGTGGCTCTTCTACTATTTGGGAGCGGCTCCTATTGGTTATCAGGATCTGAGTCGTCCTTCCAAGGAAAATATTCCTCCTTTCATCGGTTCCAAAAACGACATTCTGTTAAAGCATTGGATATTTGATTCCATGCTTTTCCTGGATCATTCAAAGATCGCATCAAAACTTGATATTCGAGAAAGAGAGCTAAATCTTCTTACTGCATCCTATGCTTCATCCTACATCAAGCAGTTCCGTTCCGTAGCCAATAACGGGTTCAGCGATATATTCCCGACGGAAGACAAGATATTCGGGAGAGAATATATCCGGGGACAGTTCGAAGCGCGCAGACGTTACAGTGACATGTATGTCACTGCCCAAAACCGTCAGTTAAGTGCAAAATCCAATCTGGAACGCATGGAAAAACTCTGGATGACGGTTCTGATAAAGCATTTTCCCAACAGCAAAGCGGACATTCTTAAATTCATACGCATGGCAGGGTACCGGGACGGCGAAATGGTGGATCTGTTTGACAGGACAGTGGGCTGCGGACCACAGACAAATTTCATCTACAAGGGATTCCGGAAAAAACGACTTGCGCTAGCACGTCTTTTATCAAAAAAAACGGAAAATACTTTTTTAAATTATCTTTCTTTAAAAAACAAAGCCGGATCCATGGATCCGGCTTTGTTCATTATTCCAGTAGATCGTAGATTTTTTACAGGCTTTCTCCGAAGTCCTGGCGGTACTTGGCGGCCAGTTTTTCAGGCCAGTCGCTCTTGGCGCGGAGCTTGCCCATGAAGAAGCGCAGGACGGGCGGTTCTTCCACGAATTCCAGGCCGCCGATCAGTTCCCGGTTGTCGTAGAGCCATTTCATCCGGTCCGCCGTGTACTTGACCTGGGACAGCGTGAAGACACGGCGCGGGAAGGCCAGGCGGAGAAGTTCCACATCTGCCAGAACGTCGTTGCCGTTCTCGTCCCGGACGCTGGAGAGCGTGCCGCGCTCCATGCCTCGCACGCCGGAGGCGATGAAGAAGGCCGCCGCCAGCGCTCCCGCGGGATAATCCTCCTGCGGAATGTGGGAAAGGAAGCTGCCCGCGTCAATATGGGCGCCCAGGCCGCCCGCGGGAGTCACGCAGGGAATGCCCATGTCCACCATCTGGCCGATGAAGTATTCAATGAAAGAGGGGCTCTGAGAGATCACCGTCAGGTCCGTGGTTTCATACAGGCCCACGGCCATGGCTTCAATTTCGCGCACGGAGATGCCGCCATAAGTCAGGAAGCCTTCAAACAGGGGAACAAGATGTTCCATTTTTTTGGCGATGGCGGGATCGTTCGTGCAGATGCCGCCGCCGCGGGAGGAGGAAACCTTGCGGGCGGAGAAGTACACCAGTTCCGCCAGACTGCACATCGTTTTCAGGATTTCCGCGCAGGAACTGTCCTTGAATTCGTCCTCCCGCATCTTGATGAAGTAGGCGTTTTCACCGATCAGGGAGGCGTCCAGCACCATCATGATGCCGTGTTCGTCACAAATCTTGCGGATTTCCCGCATGTTGGCGATGGAGAAGGGCTGGCCGCCAATCAGGTTGGTGGAGGCCTCCATGCGGACAAAGGGAATCTTGTCCGCGCCGTGCCGGGCGATGCAGTCGCGCAGCTTGTCCGGGTCCAGGTTGCCCTTGAACGGATTGGAGCTGACCGGGTTCACGGCGTCATCCGCCACCAGTTCCTCGATTTTGCCGCCGTTCAGGTCGATATGGGCGTGGGTAGTCGTGAAATGGTAGTTCATGGGGACCACGTCGCCGGGCTTCACGAAGGTGCGGGAAATGATGTTTTCGCAGGCACGCCCCTGGTGCGCGGGAAGAAGATATTTTTTGCCGAATACATCCTCTACGGCCTTCTTCAGACGGTCAAAGCTCTGGGAACCGGCATAGGCGTCGTCCGCACGGAACATGGCGGCGATCTGGTTGTCGCTCATCGCGTTGACGCCGGAATCTGTCAGCATGTCCAGATAAACGTCATTCGTACTGAGCTGGAAGGTGTTGAAACCCGCTTCCCGTGCCGCTTCCAGGCGTCGCTCCACGGGTACGAGGTGCAGCTTTTGGACCACGCGGACCTTGTGCAATTCCAGAGGAATCTGCTCTCCATTGTAAAATTTGACAGAGTTGGATGTTTCTGAATTCATGAAGGAAAGATTTTAGCAAAATTTCTTTTCCGTGCAAATCAAATTCGACAGGAAGGAAGGCATCCCGCATCCTGTGACCGGCTGGCAGAAACGGTGCGGGGAGCGGCTTGAAAATGCCTCTATTCCGTAGTGGAGGGAATGGAGGGAGCCGGTTTCAATGGCGGGGAAAATTCTTCCGCAGCTCCGCAAGAGGAAATTTACATCCATCCGGGACCATTTCGCGGCACAAACCCCATAAAAACAACATAATATTTTAAAATATAAATATTTGAAAACATTTTTCACAAATAATTACGCCAATGGATGCGGCGGACAACACCTTGGGACAGGCAGCAATGCCTCCGGGGGAAAATCTCTGGTTCCAGGCAGGAACGATACCTATTTTTAAAACCTATGAAAGAATTATGGAGATTGATTCAACAGAATGTAGGTGTTGACGGGGACGGAATTCCCGGGCCAAAGACGGCGCGGGCCCTCATGAAGAAGCTGGATATCCAGACTCCAGCCCATGCGTGGCCCAGCCAGGCTGAGGTGCGTTCAGGAAATTCCATGTTCGGCCGCGCAGGAGACGAAAGTTCCCTGACGAATATCAGACTGCCCTATGTGATGCGCATTGCCTGGGATACGGAGAGGACCGTTTCCACCATGCGCTGCCACAAGATGGTTGCGGAATCCCTCACCCGCATTTTCCAGGCGGCGCTGGACCATTACGGCATGGAGAAAATCAGGGAAATGGGCCTGGATTTGTACGGCGGCTGCTTCAACGACCGCGCCATCATCGGCGGCAAGGCCACGTCCATGCACGCCTGGGGCATCGCCGTAGATATGGACCCGGACAGGAACGGCCTGAACATCCATTCTCCAAACGCCGTTTTTTCCCGGCCGGATTATGCCGCATTCTGGGAAATCGTGGAAGCGGAAGGGGCTGTTTCCCTGGGCCGTGAGCGCGATTACGACTGGATGCATTTCCAGTTCGCTACTCTCTGACCGCAGCGGCTTGATCCGCATTCCATCCTTCCTCCCAGCGGCGGCGGAGCCGGTCCCAGCCCTCCCCTTCCCGGCCATGGCCCAGAAAGGAGCGTTTTTTGAGCTCCTGAAAGCTTTCGCCGGGGAGGTGGAGGAGTTCTCCGCGGTCATAGGCATCCTGGTCGCACATGCCGTTGAAAAGAGGAGTCCATTGCCAACGGCGCACGCCCAGGTAGTCCTTGAAGGTATCCACCAGTTCCGTCGTGCAGTTGGCCGTTACGGTGTTGTAGTAGCGCGGCCGGGAATGGAAGCCGTTGATTTTTTCCACAAAGCCCAGAAAAGCCTTTTTCAGGTCGTCCCTGCCGATGTTGATCCGGTACAGGTACATGTCTTCCTTCCTGTAGGTGGTGCGCAGGGCGAAGAGGTCTTCCTCGTCCGCCAGGATGTAAATGATATTGAATTGCTTGTAGAGGCCCCGTATGGTTCCCTGCTCCACTCCCTCAGGCAGGCGCGTTTCCGCGGAAAGGGCCAGGTGCTTCCCGTCCTCAAAGCCGAAGGAGAGCATGGTGTGAGCCACAAATTCCATCCCGTCCCAATGGCTGACGGCAAAGTCCAGCGTGGAGAGCTTGTCCAGGTCGAAACGGCGCGTGACATAGCGCGCATCAAAGTCCTGTTCCGTGCGGTAGATGAAGTTGCGCACATTTGTCACGACCACTTCATTTCCGTTGATTTCCACGGAAGGAAGGCGGCTCCAGGAGGGCTGCCATTCCTTGTCGTTCGTGGCCGGGATGCACAGGTAATACACCAGAAGGAGGAGCAGAATTCCCCAGGAGGACCACCAGGCAGCCGGATACCGTTTCCGGAAGGCAAAGGCGCAGGCCATTCCGGCTACATACAGCCATACCAGCACGCAGCCGCCCCATACGTTGTAAAATACCACGCCCGCCGCCCAGAGAGCCACGCCGAACCATGCCGCGTACATCAGGATGCGGGCGGTTGCCGGTCCGGCACGGCGCAAGGAGGACAGGTTCATGGGAGGAAGCAGGGAAAAAGCCGCGCGCTCCGGTTTCCGAAACACGCGGCCCGCCGATAAGGATTTATCTGAAGGAAAGACCTTTCACCTTGTCCGTCAGGGATTTCAACACGCGCTGGTGCGCGGCGTCCACTTCCGCGGCAGTCAGGGTCTTGGCCGGGTCCCGGTACAGAAAGGTGTAGGCGATGGATTTGCGGTCCGAGGGCAGTTTCTGTCCGGAGGGGTCCGTAAATACGTCAAAGCAGGAGTAGCTGACGAGCAGTTTTTCCCGGGCGGCTTCAATGGCCTTAACGATGTCCGCATTGGGCGTGGAGAGGGGCAGTTCCATGGCCGCGTCACGGGAGGATCCGGGGAACTGGGGCAGTTCCGCAGCCTTGACAGGTGCGGTAAGAATTTCCTGCATCTTGCGCAGGTCCAGTTCCGCCACGTACACGGGCTTGTCCAGTCCCAGTTCCCGGCAGCGCGCCAGGGACAGGCGGGCGAAGTAGCCGCAGGCCTTCCCGTCCAGCTGCACATCCGCACCCAGGGCGGCCTGCTCACGGGGTTTGGCAGGCGTCAGTGTGAAGCGGCGACCGGGGGCCAGAACTTCCATCACGGCCAGCAAGTCTTCAAAGGAGGACTGCTCCGGCCTGGGGTCCGCCCAGGAGCGGGGCGACCTGTCCCCGGAGATCAGGATACCGAGCGTGTCTGTTTCAATGTCCCTGCCCTTGCCGCCGCCCGTATTGCGGAACACGCGGCCCAGTTCAAAGAAGCGCAGCACGGAAGCGCCCTGGTTGCTGTTGCGCACGGCTGCGGCAATCAGGCCGGGAGTGTGAGCCGGGCGCAGGACGGAATGGTCTTCGCTGAGCGGAAGGGCCACGCGGATGATGTCGCCTTCCTGAAGGGGACGCACCGGCAGGGCGTCCTTCACCTGGGCGATGGAGCCGTCCGCAGACTCGGAAGCGATGAGCTTGATGGTCTGGGTTTCATAGAAACCCAGAGCGGCCAGCTTCCGGCGCAGGCGCATCTGGAAATTATAGGCCGCGTCTACCGGGGATTCCGGCACGAAGGGGCCGCAGAACCGGGAGGGAATGCCGTCCAGCCCGAAGACGCGGACGATTTCCTCCAGCAGGTCGCAGGAACGGGTGAGGTCCAGGCGGTGGGGGGGGATCAGCCAGTATTCCGGGGCGTCCGGAACCTGCATCAGGCCCAGCCCCGTCAGGATGCGCGCTCCTTCCTCATGGGAAATGGAACCGCCGGAAATCTGGTCCAGGGCCTTCCAGGGAAGCTTCACGAAGCCCAGTTCATTGGTCACCGTGGCGCCCTTCCCCTGTTTCAAGGACGGAAAAATGGCGGTGGGACCGTCCGGATGTCCGCAGGAAGGCATGCACTCATGGGCGGGATTCGGCACGGGAGCCCCGGCCACATACGTTTTGGAGGCCGTGCCGCCCGCCAGCCGGAGGATCAGTTCCACGGCGCGCACGGAACCGCGCAGGACATTCCAGGCGGAAGTACCGCGTTCAAAGCGGTAGGAGGAATCGGAAGAGAGGGCCAGCCTGCGGGACGTGGCGCGCACGGAAGAAGGCTTGAACCAGGCGGATTCCAGAATAATGTCCGTAGTGGCGTCCGTCACTCCGCTTTCTTCCCCTCCCATCACGCCGCCGATGGCAAGCACCTTGCCGGACTGGTCCGTGACGACCAGATCCGTACAGTTGAGCGTGTATTCCTGGCCGTCCAGAGCCTTGAAGGTTTCTCCTTCATAGGCGGTCCGGGTGACGATGCCTCCCTGCACTTTCGCCGCGTCAAAGGCGTGGAGGGGCGTGCCCTGCTCATGCAGGACGAAGTTGGTGACGTCCACAATGTTGTTGATGGGGCGCAGCCCGATGGCAACCAAACGTTCCTTCAGCCATTCCGGGCTTTCCTGCACCTTCACGCCGCTGATTTTTACGGCCGTGTAATACGGGTTGATTTCCGGCTGGTCCAGGCGCACGAAGTCCCCGGCGGGTTCCAGCTCCACTTGGATGTCGTCAATCGGGACGGGGTTGTATCCGCGGCCTGAGATGGCGGCCAGTTCAAAGGCCATGCCGTTGTGGGAGAGCAGGTCCGGACGGTTGGGCGTCACTTCCACTTCCACGATGGTATCCGCTTTCACGACCTGGGAGATGGGCATGCCCACTTCCAGCGCCTGCGGCAGTATCCAGAGGCCGTGCTCCTTGTCCGGCAGGCCCAGCTCGGAGGCGGAACACAGCATGCCGCGGGATTCCACGCCGCGCAGCTTGCCCACCTTGATTTCAAAGTTGCCCGGAAGAACCGCGCCCGGCAGGGCGCAGGGCACCTTGTCGCCCACCTTGTAGTTCTGCGCTCCGCACACGATCTGGTGTAGCGTGCCATCGCCCACGTCCACCTGGCAGACTTTCAGGCGGTCCGCCTGGGGGTGCTGTTCGGCGGAGGCCACGCGCGCCACTACCACCAGGGGGGAATCCACGCCCTGCTGGCGGATGTCTTCCACCTCAATCCCGGCAAAGGTCAGCATGTCCGACATTTCGTCCACGCTCAGACCGGCCAGGTCAATGTACTGGGAAAGCCAATTAAGGGAAATTTTCATATCTGGATAAGGTAAGATTTATTGGAATTGGGCGAGGAAGCGCACATCGTTTTCAATCAGGGCACGGATGTCCCGGATGCCCCAGCGGATCATGGCCAGGCGGTCCAGGCCGATGCCGAAGGCGAATCCGGTCAGCCCCGTGTAGCGGGCCTGGACGCCGGGTTCCAGCCCCAGCTCGCGGTCCACGGCTTCAAAGACATTCGGGTCCACCATGCCGCAGCCGGCGATCTCCACCCAGCGCGGTTCCTGGCCGTCCACCTTCAGCTTCACGTCAATTTCAAAGCTGGGTTCCGTAAACGGAAAGAAATGGGGGCGGAAGCGCACTTCCGTATCGGAACCGAAGAGGGCGCGCAGGAAGTATTCCAGCGTTCCCTTGAGGTCACCCACGGAAACGTCCGTATCCACATACAGCCCTTCAAGCTGGTTGAAGGCGGAAAGGTGCGTGGCGTCAATCTCGTCCCGGCGGTAGGCGGAGCCTGGGGAAATCACGCGCACAGGGGGCGTCTGCTTCTCCATGGAACGGATCTGGACGGTGGAGGTATGCGTGCGCAGCAGCTTGCCGGAATCAAAGTAAAATGTGTCCTTTTCATTACGCGCCGGGTGGTCCGCCGGAGTGTTCAGCGCGTCAAAGCAATGGAACTCATCCTCAATCTCCGGGCCATCCGCCAGCGCGAACCCCATGCGGCGCAGAATGCCGATGGCCTCGTCCCGGACGATGGTCAGCGGATGCAGCCCCCCAAGCGGGAGGGAACGTGCAGGAAGGGTCAGGTCCACACCGGCTACGGCCTCCCTGTCCGCCAGGGCCTGGACTTCCACGAGCTTGGCGTCCAACGCTTCAGTAATCGCCTTGCGGGCGTCGTTGAGCAGCTGGCCTACGGCGGGTTTTTCCTCCCGGGGCACGTCCTTCATGCCCGTCTGGGCCATGGTCAGCTCCCCTTTTTTGCCGAGGATGGCGACGCGGACATCTTCCACGCCACGCCTGTCAGACACCTGGGCGATGCGCGCCAGGGCGTCCCGTTGAATGCGTACGATCTCTTCCTTCATAAAATTTGACGGGCAATAGATTACCCGTCCTCCCCGCCAGCGTCAAGTCCTTCGGACGGCGGGGTAGCTCCAAAAAACAAAAGGACCGGACCGGAAATGTGAAGGAACAGCACCCCTCTCCATCTAATACCTAATCCTTAATATTAATGTCTCCCTGAAAAATTACACGTATCCCGGCTGGGCGGACATGCGGCCGGAAATCATGCCGAGCACGCAGAAAAATGTATAAACCAGGCAGAATGGCAGAAAGGAACCTTCCTGATGCAGGAAGGAGGTGAACAGCAGGCTCAGGAGGGCGCCCATAGTAAAGCCGATTCCCTGGGACATGCCGGAAAGCCTGATTGACTCGGAGGGAGTCCGGGCGCGTTCCACCATCAGAGCCATCCCGCGGCTGAACACGGTTCCCGTCGCCAGGCCGAACAGAATAGCCATCCAGAGAGCCCAGTCCAGCGGAAGATAAAGAATGCCCCAGCAGGAAAGGGCCGCCAGCGCCATGGCCATCACGATGAGCAACCCCCGTCCTCCCGTGGCCTTCTCCAGTGCGTGCGCGGAAAGCGTGGCGGGAAGTTGGGCGAACATGGCTACGGAAAGAATGAACCCGGCGTCCACGTAGCTCATGCCGCGCTGCCTCAGGAAGATGGGAATCCAGGTATAAAAGAAGTAGGCAGCCCCCACGCGGCTTAAATAAAAAATGGTGACCTGCCATGCCTTGCTGCTGTGCAGCAGATTGTGTCCGGAAGACGCCGGATCGCGCGAAAGCATGCCGACCGGATGCTTGAGGAAGTAGGCGCCCCATACCAGCATTCCCAGCAGAATGGGAATAATCCACACCCCCAGGCCGAAACGCCAGCCGCCCAGCATATTGGAGATGGGTACGGACAAGCCGGAGGCCACCGCGCTCCCCACCCCGATCATCGCGCTGTAAACGCCCATCATGGCGGAAGCGTGGTCCGGGAACTGGTGCTTGATCAGTCCGGGAATGGCCGCTCCGGCAATCCCCATGCCCAGCCCCATCAGAACCATGCCGCCGTACAGGCCCGCCACACCGTCCCAACTGCGCCAGAAAATGCCCGCCACCGCCAGAAGCTGGAACCAGAAGATGATTTTCCACGGAGTCATCCAGCGCGCGACGCGCGGAGAAATGGGAGCGGCCACCCCCAGCACAAACACGGGCAGCAGAGCGAACAGCCCTGAATTCTCCAGGGAAAGCCCCATATCCTTTTCAATCGTCCCCAACAAAGGATCGGGAGAATCAAACCCGGTGCGCAGGTTGAAGCAGACAATCAGAAAAGCCGCCAGCAACAGTACTTTGCCTTTCATAATCCCAGAAGAATCCGTCTTATCCATCCCATGTTATACAGCATCCCCGCCGCTTGCGTTCAAAACGCGTTTCCCGGCAGGGAATCCGTTTTTGCCGCCTGCCGGGAAACGGAAGCCTCCCTTTTTCCAGCCCGTGCGGCATTACGGAAATTAGAGAAAATTATTTGAAATTAGAATAATTCTCTTGACCTTGATACCTTCCTTTACTACGAGGAGATATGTTTACTTTACATTCATCTCCTGAAAAATGCCTTCATTATGCCGAACAATTGCAGAAACTGGGCATCAATTTCATCAGAGTGGCCATTTTTATCGTATTCGCTTGGATCGGCGGCCTCAAGGCCTTTCAATATGAAGCGGACGGCATCGTTCCCTTTGTGGCCAACAGTCCGATGATGAGCTTCTTCTACAACAAGGAGGCTCCGGAATACAAGCAGCACATGAACAAGGAAGGCGCCGTGGTGCCGGAAAACATCGCCTGGCACAAGGAGAACAACACCTACGGCTTTTCTTATGGGCTGGGAGTTTTGATCGTTTCCATCGGCACGCTGGTGCTGCTGGGCCTTTTTTTCCCGAAGGTGGGCCTGGCGGGAGACTGCCTGGCAATCATCATGACTTTCGGCACCCTGTCCTTCCTCATCACCACGCCGGAAACGTGGGTGCCCGACCTTGGAGGGCCGAACCACGGTTTTCCTTACCTGAGCGGGGCCGGACGCCTGGTGATCAAGGACATTGTCATCCTGGCCGGTGCAGTCACGCTGCTGGGGACGGATATCAGGCGCATTCTTAAAGCGCGCCTCGGCTGCGCGGCAGGGGAAAAATCCTGCAGCCGCCGGAACGACTAACTTTTCATACCTCGTTCCTGTTTCATCCCGCCCTTGCCGAAAGCCGGGACGGGAATTTTCTTTTCCACGGAAAGGAGTCATAAACAGATGCCAGGACGGTTTTTTAGAGAAAGAAGCCGTTTCCGTCCCTGGGACAGTACGCCTGATCAGATTCTGCCGGGCAGCGAACGACGCAGTCACGGCTCCCTTGTGTCCCGGACATCCCATGAATGGCTGATTCCTCCCCTTCTCAAATTCACGGGCCTTTCCCATCACTGATTCATGGCCCCCGTCAACACGATGGCCGGTTTTCAGGTATTCATAACAGGCTGAAAAAACACGTTTCCCCTTCTCCGGTCTATCCTCTCCATGAAAAAGCGCCGCCGTTCCTTCCGGAACGGCGGCGCCAGAACACGCTAACCTCTTAAGATATTATTTGGTTGGCCTCTTTCCATATACCAGGGTGCGCTTGCCGTCCCATGAGACAGCCTCAATCCTGGTAGAGCCTTCCGGATATGTCACCGTTGTGGAGGAATTGTCCTTGGAGTCCGTGCCGACCATCGTCGCGCGGACCAGTTCATTATCCTTGTAGGTTTCAAATACGACGACGTTTTTCCATACGTCATGGGAAATGATGCGGCGGTTGCCCTGCTCCGTAATGCCCTGATTGTAGGAACCGCGGACGGGGAGACGGTTTTTGTAGGCCTCCACACTGTTGACGGAGATGTAGTAGATGACCGGGCTTTCCGGCTTTTTGTACTTTCTGGCGTAGGCGACCAGGTTCCTGCAATCCGCTTCCGTGATGGTCATCCGGGCGCAGGTGTAGTCGTCCAGTTCCTGGTCAATAGGCTTGAGCATCCCGGTTTTCCGGAAGAAATCCGTCAGGTCCTGCCGGGAAACGTCGCATGCGTTTTTCATGAACGCCAGCTGGAGTTCACCATCCTTCTTGCCTCTGGTATCCATCTTGATGGCCTTGTAGAAGATGTCCGGATAAAAATCCGGATTCCCCTTGCCGGCCACCTTGAAATAAAGTTCCAGCTGCCACAGGGGGGCCAGCTTTACGAAGTGGTCATGCACCATCGGGCGGTTGTCGCCGCCGGAACGCTTGTCCGGGCCGCCCTGGATGAGCCAGTTTTCCCCCTTCACGATGCCGTTGTTCAGATACGCATTGAAACGGCCGCCAATCATATTTCCGTCGCCGCCGTTGATCCGTTCATGCTCCAGGCGCATGCTGGTGGGATTCAGCATGTAATTTACGTAGGCGGAATAAATGTTGTTGGTCACTTCCCCGGTAGAAACCCATTTCATCGCGGGCCGCACCTGGTTGACATGGCCGAATTCGTGGGCGATGCCCCAGGCGCTGCCGGGAATCTTGTCCGGATTGGCCACTTCCTTCATCGTTCCGTTGTGGAAGGCGGCGCCCGTGCCGTCCGCGTGCATGAATCCCTGCCAGATCACGCGTCCGAACATTCTGTTCTTGGGAAGCATCTTGTACTTGTACAGGCCCATGATCTGCTGTTCCATGCCGATGATCTTGTCGTACAGGGCGATCAGTTCCTCACCCTTGTCCGGGCAGACCTGCCTGAGCTCCTCCACCGGGTACACCAAGTGGACGCGGCTGCCCACGATGTCGATAACCTCCGTCGGGGAGTTTTCCAGCATCTTCTTCCAGTCGCTGTTCTTGTGCACGCCGCCCACGAAAACGCCGTTCACCTTGCCGGAGGGAATGGAGACCTTCACCTTTCCGGCTTTCTTGTAGTTGGGCGTGAAGTATTCGATATAGCCCAGCCCCTTGTTCTTGGCCTTGAAAATGTTGACGCCCGCCTTCAGCGGGTAGGAACTGCGGCCCCCGCCGCGCCCGAAGTTCTGGATGACCAGGGAAAGCTTTTCATCCTTGGGGTCTCCCATGATGACCAGCACGTCCTCTCCTTCTTCAAAGAAAATGCCCGTGGGGTTTTCAAATTTGCTGTACTGGCTGGTGCGCAGGCGGTCCGCCAGGTCCTTCACCGGTTCGTACGGTTCCGCCAGCATAGTGCGGGACTTGCTGTCGTACTTCTTGTCCGCCATCTGCTGGGCGATCCGGCGCACAAAGGGGTCGCGGATTTTCGCAATCCGGTCACGGTTCACGGCGGGCTTCAGCGCCACCATGAATTCATTCGTGAAGACATTGGAATCCAGCGCCTTCAGACCTTCTTCCGTAATGGGAGGCTGCTGAACCTCCTGGGCCGGGAGCATGCCGCCTCCCAGCCATCCGCAGACGGCCAGCAGAAGACACCCTTTTTTGAAAAGCTGTGAAAGCATCATGATTATAAAGTAATACTGGTGAGTTTGCGGAATTGTTTCAAGGAAAATTCCCCGCCGGACCGCCGGACCGGAAAAAAACCGGATTGTGTGACATGGGATGACGCCCAAAATGTTAAAAAGTGTCCACCCTCTTGACGGCTCTTCTATAATGGTGCCCGCAACACATTTTTCCATATGAATACAGAAACACATCAATTTCAGGCGGAAGTCCGGCAGCTGCTGGACATTGTCATCAATGCCCTTTACAGCGACCGCGAGATTTTCGTCCGGGAACTCGTCTCCAACGCTTCGGACGCCCTGGAAAAACTGCGCGTGAAACAGTTGACGGACTCCAACATCTACCAGCCGGACAAGCCGCTGGAAATCAGCATCACCACGGACAAGGACAACAAGACCATCACTATCGCGGACACCGGCATCGGAATGGCGGAAGCGGACCTGGTGGAAAACCTCGGCACCATCGCGCACTCCGGCACCAAGAAGTTCCTGGAGGCGCTGAAGCAGAAGCAGGAAGGCGGAACCGACCTGATCGGCCAGTTCGGCGTGGGGTTCTACAGCTCCTTCATGGTGGCGGAACAGGTGGAAGTGTTCACGCATTCCCATGAACCGGAAGCCGCCTCCCTCCGCTGGGTATCCGAAGGCCGGGAGGGCTATTCCATTGAAACGCTGGACGAGCCCCTGGACCGCGGCACCCGCATCGTCATCCACCTGAAGGAGGAATACGCGGAGTTCTCCCAGGATTACCGCGTGAAGGAACTGCTCCGCCGTTATTCCAACTTCGTGGCCTTCCCGATCAATTTCAACGGGGAGCACATCAACACCGTGCAAGCCATCTGGTCCAAGTCCAAATCCGACGTGAAGCCGGAGGAATACAACGAATTTTACCAGTTCATCTCCCACACGGACGAGAAGCCCCTTTCCTACATGCATTTCAGCGCGGACGCGCCCATCATGCTCCATTCCCTGCTCTTCATTCCGCGGCGGAATCCGGAAATGTTCGGCTTCGGCCGCGTGGACCCCAACGTGTCCCTGTACTGCAAGCGCGTGCTGATCGACGCGAAACCGGAAGGGCTGCTGCCCGACTGGCTGCGCTTCCTGAACGGCGTGGTGGACAGCGAAGACCTGCCCCTGAATATCTCCCGTGAAATGCTCCAGGACAATTCCCTGGTGCGCAAGATCAGCGACATCATCACCAAGCGCTTCATCAAGCATCTGGAGAAGCTCGCCAAGGACGAAAAGGAAACCTACAAGGAATTCTACGCCCAGTTTTCCCGCTACCTGAAGGAAGGCGTGGTGACCTCCTGGCCGAACAAGGAATCCCTGGGCAAGCTGCTCCGGTTTGAATCCACCGCCACGGACCCGGGGGAAACGACCTCCTTCCAGGAATACATCACCCGCATGAAGGAAGGCCAGACGGCCATTTACGCCCTGACCGGCCCCTCCCGCGCCCATCTGGAAAACAGCCCGTATCTGGAAGCCTTCAAGGCACGCGGCTATGAAGTGGCCTTCTTCACGGACCACGGGGACGAATTCGTACTGGATTCCCTGTCCAGCGTGGACGCTAAGCCCGTCACGATGATCGACCGCGCGGACGTGGAACTTCCTGAACTGGAAACGGAACGGAAGGACGCCCTGCCGCAGGAGGAAGCCGCCGCCCTGGAGGAATGGCTGAAAGAACTTTATCCGGACAAATTTTCCAAGGTTACCCTGGGCAAACGCCTAGTCAGCGGTCCCGCGGTGGCCCTGCAGAGTGGCAACGACATGGGGCCGGAAATGAGGGCGTACATGAAGGCCATGGGGCAGGAAGTTCCGGAAAGCCATCCCCAGCTTGAATTGAACCCCTCCAATCCCCTGGTCAAGAAACTTTCCGTCCTGCGGACGGAGAACCCGGAACTGGCCCAGATGGTCGCGGATCAGATCGCGAACACGGCCCTGCTCCGCGCCGGTATGCTGGACGACCCCGCCGTGCTCGCCCAGTCCTCCCAGACGCTGATGGAACAGCTTCTGCTGAAGTAACCCAGCCGGAGGTTCATCCCTTCAAGCCGCTTCCCGCCATCCGGGAGCGGCTTTTTACTACCCTTCCCCACCATGGCTCAAGGCGCAAAAATTCCCCGGCACTTCCTGTTCCTGAAACTGGCATATGAAACGGCCATGTGCCTGCTGGCCCTGGTGGCCGTCACGCTGGCCGCCATCGACCTGACCTCCGGAGCCGCGGAATGGGAAGTCACCGTGGACCGTGTCATTTACTGGATATTCGTCCTGGACTACGTCACCCGTTTTTTCCTCAGCCCCTCCAAATGGCTCTTCATGAAAAGCCACGTCTGGGACCTGCTGGCCATCATCCCGTTCGATTCCCTGTTCCGGCTGTTCCGCTTTGCCAAACTGGAAGAGATCCTGCGGCTCGCCAGGTACCTGGACCTGTTTTCCTACTCCATGCGGTTCTCCGCGCGCATCCGGCGTTTTTTCAATACGAACGGATTCAAGTACATCTGCATTGCCGCGCTGACCATTATCCTGCTGGGGGCCGTAGGCATCCATCTGGCGGAGGGCATGAGCCTGTCCAACGGCATTTGGTGGTCCTTCGTCACGGCCACCACCGTGGGCTACGGAGACACCTACCCAATCACCACGCCGGGCAAGTTTCTTGCGGTCTTCCTGATGATTACCGGAATCGGCTTCGTGGGGACGCTCACCAGCACCATTACTTCCTTCTTCCTGCATACCCACGCAGGGGAAGAATTGCCATACCGGGAGGAAGTGATTGAAGGTATCAAGGAAAAGCTGGACCACCTTTCCTCCATGTCCGATGAAGACATAGACACTCTGGCGGCCATGCTGAAGGCCCTGAAGCACGATCAGCACTCCTTCTCCGAGCCTGAAACGCTTCCGGAAACGCATGCGGACGGTTCAAAGTAACGACTGACAAAAATCCGTCTGGCATTACGCGCGCAAAGACGGACAATCTTTCGCGTTTGGGGCGTTCGCGCCCGCTTTCCTTTCAACCAGCCGCCTTTCTCTGCCATGCCAGCCACCAGCCCTCCCCGCGCCTGGGCCGAAATCGACCTCGGAGCCATCCGCCACAACCTGAACGTCGTCAAGCAGGCGGACAAAGGGGAATATTACATGCCCGTGGTGAAGGCGTCCGCCTACGGCCACGGTCTGGAACAAGTCTGCCGGGCACTGGACGCGGAGGGGATCGCCTTCTTCGGCGTCGCGAACGTGGGGGAGGCACGGCGCATCAGCCAGGCGGGCTGCCGCACGCGGCCGTACATCCTGGGCCCCTCCTTCCCGGAGGAGCGGGAGGAAATCGTGCTGAACGGCTGGCGCTCCTTCATCTCCACCATGGAAGAAGCCGTGCATTACAATTCCCTGGCACGGCTGTACGGGAAAACGCTGCCCATTCATATTTCCGTGGACACAGGCATGGGCCGCGGCGGGTTCCTCCCGGACCAGCTTGAAGAACTGCTCTCCCGCCTGGGGGAACTGGACAGCCTGTACATGGAAGGACTGGGCGCCCACCTGCCCTGCGCGGACGAGGACCGGGAAACCACCCTGGAGCAGATAGCCTGCTTTGAACGGATGGCGGCCCGCATCCGGGAAAGACTGCCGCTGGAATTCTGCCACCTGGCCAACAGTGCCGCTTCCCTGGATTACGATATTCCCTCCAACAACCTGTGCCGCCCCGGCCTGGTCCTGTACGGCTTTTCCCCCATTCCCTCCCCATGGGAAGCGCAGTTGAAGCCTGCCATGTCCCTCTTTTCCCGCCTGACCGTGGCGCGCACCCTGCCGGCAGGCCACGGCATTTCCTACGGGGGCACCTTCGTGACGGACCACCCCACGAAGGTGGCGACTGTGGGCATCGGCTATGCGGACGGCTATTTGCGTTCGCTGGCCCACAAGGGAGCGCGCGTCATGGTGGAAGGCATTTCCTGCCCCCTGCTGGGCCGCGTCACGATGGACCAGATCATGGTGGACGTCAGCCGGGTGCCCAGCCCGGAGCCCGGCATGACCGTGGAAATCATGGGGCCGAACATTCCCGTGACGGAATTGGCGGAAAAGGCGGGCACGATTTCCTGGGAAATATTCACGGGCATCGGCCCGCGCGTCCCCAGGCATTACACGCACTGATTTTTCCGGAGCGCCGGATAAACCGCCCTTCCGGATGAAAACCGCGCCCCCGCGCGGCGCACGCCCCGGAAAGGCATTCCATCCTCGTCCGGCCGGACCTTGCGCCGCCATAAGGCTTGCGGTATGCCGTCCATCCGGAAGGCACAAGCCGCATTTAACTGTCGCCACCTTCCGGCCGGAATGGTACATTGGCGCAGAAATGACTGAATCCACTCCCAAGCGCCTTTTCATCCTGGACGGCATGGCTCTGGCATACAGGGCCCACTTCGCCTTTTTCTCCAATCCCATCCGCAATTCCAAGGGAGTCAACACATCAGCCGTTTACGGCTTTGCCAACACGCTGCTGTCCATTCTGGAACAGGAGCACCCCACCCACATCGCGGCCTGTTTTGACACCTCGGCCCCGACGGCCCGCCACAAGCTCTACCCTGAATACAAGGCCAACCGGGAATCCATGCCGGAAGAGCTAAGCGTTCAGATTCCCATCATTTTCAGTCTTCTGGAAGCCATGAATATTCCCATTCTGCGCTATGAGGGATATGAGGCGGACGATACGATAGGCACGCTGGCACGCATCGCGGACGATACGAAGGAGTTCCACACCTACATGGTTTCCCAGGACAAGGACCTGGGCCAGCTTATTTCCCCCTCCTGTTACCTGTGGCGGCCCGGCAAGCGCGGCAACGACCACGAGGTGATTGACCTGGAAAAGCTCAAGGAACAATGGGGCATCGAACGGGCGGAGCAGGTGATCGACATCCTGGCCCTGATGGGCGACAGCTCCGACAATATTCCGGGTCTGCCCGGCGTGGGGGAGAAAACGGCCAAGCTGCTGATCGGGGAATTCGGCTCCGTGGAAAACCTGCTGGCAAATACGGACAAGTTGAAAGGAAAGCGCAGGGAGATCGTGGAGGAGAACGCCGCGCTGGCAACCCTTTCCAAGGAGCTTGCCACCATTGACAGGAACGTGCCCCTGACCGTAACCCTTGACGAGCTTGTCAAGAAGGAGCCCAGGCCGGACGAACTGCTGAGCCTCCTTCAGGAACTGGAGTTCCGCGCCATGCAGGCCAAGCTGTTTGGCAGGAAGGTTCCGGCCGCCAGAGCGTCCGCCCCCCTTCCCGCAGACGATTTGTTCGCTCCCGCCCAGCCGCGGGAGGCTTCCGTCACGGCCGCCCCGCCTCAGCAGACGGGAACGGGACAGATGGAATTGTTTGAAGAGCGCCAGCTGAAAACCGTGGACGACATCAGGCACGAATACATCATCGCGGACACGAAGGAGGCCCGCGACGCCATGATCGCGGAACTGAACAGGCACGATTCCTGGTGTTTCGACACGGAAACGACGGGTCTGAATCCGATGACGGACACCCTGCTGGGCGTCTCCTTCTGCGCCGAACCCCACAAAGCCTGGTACCTGCCCGTCTCCGGTCCGGAAGACCTGGAAGCGGTGAGGCCCCTTTTTGAAGGCTCCGCGGAAAAAATCGGCCACAACCTCAAGTTCGACCTCCAGGTGATGCGCGCCCACGGCATCCACGTATCCGGCCCGTTTTTCGATACGATGCTGGCCCACGCGCTAATCGCGCCCGGCATGAAGCACGGCATGGACATTCTGGCGGAATCCCTGCTGCAGTATTCCACCATCAAGTTGAGCGACATTGCCCCGGCGGGGGCCAAAAAACGGGAACTGGACACGAAGAATATTCCCGTGGAAGTGATGGGCAGGTATTCCGCGGAAGATGCGGACGTCACCCTTCAATTGTCGGCCATTCTGAAGAAACAGGTAGCGGACAGCGGCATGCAGGAATTGTTCCGCACGGTGGAACTTCCCCTGCTGCCGGTGCTCGCAGACATGGAATTCACGGGCATCCGTGTTCTTCCGGAATCTCTGGAAAAAGCTTCCGTCAAGGTGGGGGCCATCATTGAGGACCTGCGCACAAAGATCGAGACGGCCGCGGGCCACCCGCTCAACCTGAATTCCCCCAAGCAGCTCGGCGATTTCCTTTTCGGGGAACTGGAGCTGGTGAAGAAGCCCAAAAAGACGAAAACCGGGCAGTTCGTCACGGATGAGGAAACCCTTTCCGCCCTGGCGCCGCTCCATCCCGTCGTGGAAGACATCCTGGCCTACCGGGAAAACATGAAGCTGAAGAGCACCTACCTGGACGCCCTGCCCAAGTACATCTGCCCGAAGGACGGCCGCATCCACACCCAGTTCCACCAGATGCTGACGTCCACGGGACGGCTGGCCTCCCAGGA
This sequence comes from Akkermansia sp. RCC_12PD, assembly GCF_036417355.1. Lineage (NCBI taxonomy): Bacteria > Pseudomonadati > Verrucomicrobiota > Verrucomicrobiia > Verrucomicrobiales > Akkermansiaceae > Akkermansia > Akkermansia sp. RCC_12PD. Next base: position 2,952,086 of record NZ_CP143889.1, read on the forward strand.
TCCCAATCTGCAGAATATTCCGGTACGGACGGAACAAGGGCGGCTGATCCGCACGGCCTTTGTTCCCGCCTCCGGTGAATACACCATGCTTTCCGCGGACTATTCCCAGATTGAGCTGCGCATCATGGCCGCCATGTCCGGAGACCCTGCCATGTGCGAGGCCTTCAAGGAAGGCCGGGACATCCACACGGAAACGGCCTCCCGCGTGTACGGCATTCCCCGCGACCAGGTGGACGCAGTCATGCGGCGCGCGGCCAAGACAGTGAACTTCGGGATTATCTACGGCATTTCCGCCTTCGGGCTCTCCCAGCGGCTGGGCTGCCCCCGCAGCGAGGCCGCCACCCTGATTGAAAATTACTTCCTTCAATTCCCAGGCGTCAAGACCTTCATGGAAGACCTGGCGCACCAGGCGGAACAGAAGGGATATGCGGAAACTCTCCTGGGGCGCAGAAGGATCATCCCGGATATCAATTCCGCCAACAGGACCATCAAATCCGCCGCGGAACGCACCGCCATCAATGCCCCCATCCAGGGAACTGCGGCGGACATGATCAAGATTGCCATGATCAATGTGGACAAGTTGCTGGAAGGCACCCGGTCCCGGCTTATTCTCCAAATTCACGACGAATTGCTGGTGGACCTGCACAAGGAGGAAACGGACCTTATTCCCCGCATTGAGGCGGCCATGACGGGCGCCCTGCCCCTGCCCAACGGCGTCCCCATCCTTGTGGAAGCCAGAACGGGGGACAACTGGCTGGAAGCCCACTAGGAATTTCCCGGCGACAAGGGGCGCACGATACAGCCCCCGGTCCGCGCCGGATTTTTGAATTGACGAATGCCGCCGCATGGCGGATTCTTCCGAATCATGCATTCATCATCTCTTCCGGCGCTTGCCCTGACTGCCTGTTCCTGCATCTGCCTTCAAGCCGCGACGGCCTCCGTAACGTACCCGGGAACAGCGCCCGGCGCGGCGGCAGCCCACCGGGAGGGGGATGTCTACAGCTTGAGCAATAATGTCCTGACCGCTTCATGGAAGGTTTCCGGCAACAGGCTGGTTCCTATGGGAATCGTAAATAAAGAACGGCCCTCCGGGGCGGAGAATGCAGTCCCCAGAGAACAGGCTCCGGAGTTATTCCGTCTTTCCACGGAGAAGGAAGATTACAATCTCCCCTCCTCCCGGTTTGTGATGGAGGGGGCTCCCTCCATAAGCGCCCTGAAAGGGAGCGACGCCAGTCCCCGGCTGGGGGAACGGCAGGAAGGAGCTGTGGTTTCCGCCATTTTCAGGGATAAAAAGAGCGGGGTGACGGTCCATTGGAAAGCGGAATTGAGGGAGGGTTCCTCCTACGTCAAGGAAACCTACAGGATTGAAGCGTCCAAGGATGTGGATTTGAAGAAAATCCAACTGATTGATTTGAAGGACCCCACCTTGGCCGTGAAAGGTTCCGTGCCGGGCAGCCCCCTGGTCAGCGAGAGGGAAGGCACGTTTGCCGGAATTGAACTTCCCGTAGCCAGGGCTCAGGCCGGAGGAGGAACGGGGACCGTCGGGTTTGACTGCAACCTTCCCATGGGCAGCGGAAGTGTCCAGACATTTACCACGGTGCTGGGCGTATGGCCGGAAAACCAGTTGCGCCGCGGCTTCCTTTATTATCTGGAGCGGGAACGGGCGGCGCCCTACCACCAGTTCCTGCATTACAACGGCTGGTATGACGACGGCCTGGACCCCACGGAGAAAACGCTGGTCAAGACAGCCGGAGAATACGGGAAGGAGCTGGGAGCGCGCCATGTCAAACTGGACGGCTTTGTGCTGGATGACGGGTGGGATGACGTCAACGAAGACCTCTGGCAGCCATCCACCAAAAAATTCCCGCACGGGTTCGGCCCCGTAGTCAAGGCGGTGGGCAGGATTCCTTCCAGCTTCGGCATCTGGATTTCTCCGCTGGGAGGGTATTTCGGCCCGGAAAAGAGGGTGCAGCACGCCAAGGACAAGGGCATCCTGCCCGAGGACGCCGCAGGATTCGACCTTTCCTGCCCCAAGTATTACGAATGGTTTAAAAAACGCTGTTCCGACCTGATGAAAAAGGACAAGGTGACCTACTTCAAATGGGACAAGGCCGGAGACGGCATCAGCCCCCACTTCATGGCCCTTCTTTCCATCGCCAGCGAACTGCGCCGGGAGAATCCCCGCCTGTTCATCAACACGACGGTAGGCACCTGGCCCTCCCCCTTCTGGCTCAACCATGTGGATTCCACCTGGCGCAGCGGCACGGCGGATGTGGGCTGGACCGGGAAGGGAAATGACCGCGAGCAGTGGATCACGTTCCGCGACGGGGCCTGCTACAACGTCATTGTCAAGCCCGGTCCCCTTTATCCCCTGAACTCCATCATGCACCACGGCATGGTGCTGGGTACCAAGTTCCAGGCGGAGCGCGTCAGCAAGGGAGAAGACGGCAAGCAGGACAACAGGGACCTGAAGAACGACGCCCGCATTTATTTCGGCTCCGGAGCCAATCTTCAGGAGCTTTACCTCACGCCGTCCATGATGGACAAAAAGGCGTGGGACGACATCGCGGACGGAGCACGCTGGGCGCGGCGCTTCCAGGACATCCTGGCCGATGTGCACTGGGTGGGCGGTAATCCGAATCGATTGGAACCCTACGGCTATGCGGCCTGGAGTCCGCAAGGATGTACTTTGGCCCTCCGTAATCCGGACGACCAGCCGCGAACGATCGTCCTGGACGCCGCTACCGTCTTTGAACCGGTGAAGGGAACGCCTGCCGTTTTTTCCATGAAAGCCTCCTATCCGGACCAGCGTGTTAAAACGTTGAAACTGGAACAGGGCAAGCCGGCTTCTCTGGAGCTTCAGCCCTTTGAAGTGCTGGTGTTCGACATGAGGACGGACAGACACTAACGCATGGGCCGCCGGCCTCTGAACACTAATTAAATATATATCTAATTAAAGAACCAGGGCATCTCCGTCCTGGAATTCCGGAATGGTCACCAGGGCTTTTCCGTCTTTCAACGCCACCACCTGCACCTTGCGCTCCTGCATTCCTGTCGGAGTCTTTACCTGGATGGAGCTCCCATCCCTGAAGGCGACTGAAGGAATCCAGACGGAGCCGGGAACATTTATCTTCATTTCCACCTGAAGAGCCATGTTGACGGGAGCAACCTGCCATTCCGCCACGTGGGATTCATTCGGGTCCAGGGCGGCGATCAGGATGGCGGAATTTCCGGTAGGGTCCAGGGCGGAATCCACCGCCGTGACGCGGCCGCGCCATTGCAGAAGCTTCCCGTTTTTCAGCGTGCAGGAGGCCGTCAGGGGCACCCTCACCCTGCCCTGTTCGTCCCTGGGCAGGGCGGAAAATTCTTCCAGCGGCACGGGAATGCGGATCATCCGCTCCTGAAGAGGGATGATTTTCCCCACCGTCTGGCCGGCCACCACGCGTGAACCCAGCCCCACGGAGCATTCCACCACCTGGCACGTATAAGGAGTGTGGAGAACCGTATCCCGCAGGGCCTGTTCCGATTCCTCCACATACGCCTCCGCGGCGTTCAGCCGGGCATTCACGGCGCGCCTCTGCGGCACGCGGAGGACCAGCTCGGAGTCCCGGCCGCTTTTGGAGACGGAACTGTACGTTTTTTTGACGGCTTTCAATGCCTCCGCCTGTTCCGTGGACACGTCCAGGCGCGCCTGTTCCAGTTCCGCCTGAGCCTTGGCCAGCCTGGCGCGGTATTCAAACTTTTCCAGCTCCACCAGGGGAGTCCCCTTCAGGATGATTTCTCCGGGCCTGAACAGGGAGTGCACCTTGTCCACCTTGCCGGAAACACCGGGGGAGAGCATCGTGAGGTGTGCGGCCTGCACCAAGCCTCGCGTCGTAATTTCAAAGGAATTATCCTGCAATTGCAGGGGGAGAATGGAGCGCTGCGCCGTCTCCGTCCCGCTGTCTGCGGATTCCGTTGTTTCCGGCTCCGTCACAATGGCCGTCCCTATCAAAAGGACGGTGATCCCCAGGCCTACGCCTATGGACAACCATGTTCCCTTTTTTTGGGGAGCTTCGCTCATGAACAGCATTGCGAGAGGGAAGCCGCCTTTACTTGGGATATTCCGTTTCCATGATGTGGGAGTAGGCTTCCGCCGTTTCCACAGCCACGGTTTCAATGTTCTTCATCAATTGGGCGAACTGGGCTTCGCTAAGATCCATTCCCTCCAGTACAAAGGACTGACGGTAATAAACGTACCCGCTGTTGGGGTCCAGCTGGAAGGCGCCGGCGGTCTGGTCCGCATTAAGTTCACTCAGGATGATGCTGACTTCCACCCGGCGGCTTTCGGGGACCTTGGCGGCGAAGAGGACGTCAATGACCAGCGTTTCCGGATGTTCGATCATCGTGTACAGAAGGCTCACGGGCGTGAACGTGTCACAGGGAACGAACGCAATGCCCGTTCTGATTTCATGATTGTCCGCGGAGGTGATCCATTCCGTCTCTTCCCCTCTCTTTCTGAGAACGGTATACACACGGTCCAAAAGGTTGAGCTGCTGGTTTTCCATATTGAAAATTGTTTACAGGAGGGTTTATTTGCAAAAGCGCGAGAAAAGTTGCACGCCCGTTTACTGGTTTCCAGATTACTGGCATCCTCCAGATTCGTCAAGCTCTCCTGACGCAAAGATATTGAAAAACAATGTATGTATTCGGCATCGGAGGCCGGGTGTTCCGGGCGCTCCCTCCCTGAAGCGGAGGCGCGCGCGCCGGATTTCCACCTCATCCGTCATGCCGCGCCCATGCCGGAAAAAAAGGGAGCGGGAGCCTTCCGGTCCCGCCCCGCATGGAGAGCCTGCTCTCCGTCACCAGTTAACCGCCGGCGGCTCTCTCTTAAAGAATGTCTCCCGGCGTGTAACCCGCACCGGAGGGGAACCTGTCCACCAGGTCCGCCACCATGCCCTGGAACGCTTCCACCTGGGCGTCCGCCATGCCGATGGCGGCGGAATTGGCGTCAAAGATTTCCTGGAGGGCGGCCCGGTCAATGCCCAGGCGGCCGTCTTCCGCCAGGCGGTCCAGCAGGTTGTTTTCCGAAATCTTTCCGGCGCGCAGGTCGTTGGAGACGGCTACGGCATGTTCCTTGATGACCTCATGGGCGGTCTCGCGGCCGATGCCGCGCTTGACGGCTTCCATCAGAATGGTGGTGGTCATCAGGAAAGGCAGGTAGCGGCGAAGTTCCGCGGCCACCACGGCTTCATAAACGCCCATCTGGTTCAAAACGGTCAGGAAGGTTTCAAACAGGCCGTCGGCGGCATAGAAGGAATCCGGCATCACGACACGGCGCACCACGGAGCAGGACACGTCCCCTTCGTTCCACTGGTCGCCTGCCAGGCCGGAGATCATCATCAGGTAGCCTTTCAGGATGACATGGAAGCCGTTGACGCGTTCGCAGGAACGGGCGTTCATCTTGTGGGGCATGGCGCTGGAGCCCGTCTGCCCTTTGGCGAAGCCTTCCGTAGCCAGTTCATGGCCGGCCATCAGGCGCAGGGTCTTGGCAAAGGAGGAACAGCCGGAGGTCAGCTCCACCAGGCCGGAAACCACGGAAAAGTCAAGGGAGCGGGGATACACCTGCCCCACGTTCATCCATTTGGCGGGAATGCCCAGATGGGCGCACACCCGGTCCTCCAGCTCCAGCACGCGCGAGGCATCCTTCCCAAAGAGGGAGAGCTGGTCAAGCTGGGTGCCCACGGCGCCTTTCAGGCCGCGGACGCTGTAGCGGTCCATGATGGAAATCCAGGAACCCAGGCCGTGAACGATATCCTCCCCGAACATGGCCACGCGCTTGCCCATGGTGGTGGTCTGCGCGGCTACGTTATGCGTGCGTCCGGCCAGGGCCACGTGCTTCCATTGTTCGGAAAGCGCGCTCATGCGGTTCAGCACGGCCACGGCCTTGTCACGGATGATCTGCATGGATTTCCATACCTGGAGCTGCTCCACGTTTTCCGTCAGGTCGCGGGAGGTCATTCCCTTGTGGATGTGCTCGCATCCGGCCAGGTCGCAGAATTCCTCGATGCGTGCCTTCACATCGTGGCGGGTGACGCGTTCGCGGGCATCGATGGAAGCCAGATTCACCTGGTCCTTCACCCGTTCATAGGCTTCAATCACGCCATTCGGAATATCCAGCCCCAGGTCTTTCTGGGCCTTCATTACGGCAATCCAGAATTCGCGCTCCAGAACGATGCGCCCTTCGGCGGACCAGATAGATTTCATCGCCGGAGAGGCGTACCGCTCCGCCAGAACATTGGGAATCACGCTCATGTCAACAAATGTGTATTATGCAGGTTAAAAAATGGTGAACCGTCATGATCATGACGAACAGGAAAAAAGCAAGCACTTTCCCCTCTTCCGGCGCAGGAAAGGAAGGGCGCAAACCGGGCACCTTCCATTCTCCGGGCTTACGCTCCTCAGGGAACTTTCCCGTCCGGAATCCGCTCCCTTCCATAAAATGGGGGAGGCATCCCGCAGGAGGATGTCCTCTTTTTATCGGGCCAACGAAAAAACACGGGACGCCGCTCCTTCTAATACTGCTGCACCGGGGAGGAAGGAAGAGGCTGCTCCCCCTCCTCTCCCGCAGACAGGCAAAGGAGTTCCGCACGGTGCAGGCACTTGATCCACAAGGAGGCCTCCGACAGGGGGAAACACAGGGAATCGCTCAATGCCTCCACGCGTTTGAAAGAATCCTCCCTTTCATAAGGATCAAGTTTGTCCAGGCGCGCAGCCAGGGGCTCCAGCCACGGAAGCGGTTCATGGCAGACCAGGGGCAGGTCACAACCAGCCTTCAACGATAAAAAAGCGGCTTCGTCCGGGGCATACTGGCCGGCAATGGCCCCCATGCACAGGTCGTCCGTAAACACCACCCCCCGAAAGCCGAGGCGCTCCCTCAGCATTCCGCCGATCACCCGGCAGGACAGGGTGACGGGAAATTCCGCGTCAATCCGGGGGAGCATGATATGGGCGGACATGATGCCGGGAAGCTCCGGACACAGGGCCAGAAAAGGTAGCATGTCCGTCTCGAACAGCTCACGTTCATCCAGGTCAATCGCCGGGAGGCTGAAATGGGGATCCGCCTGCGCACGGCCCATGCCGGGAAAGTGCTTCCCGCAACTTTGGATGCCGCCCCTGCGGAGGTTGGAGGAATACACCCCGGCGTAGGAAATCACGTCCTGGGCATTGTTTCCCCAACAGCGTCCGGGGAGGGCGTTGGCGGCGCCGGGATCGTGGCAGATGTCCAGCACCGGGGCAAAGTTCATGTTCACGCCCAGGCAGCGGAGGGCCAGCGCCGTCACGGAAGCCAGCTCCACCACGCCGGAAAAATCACCGTTCCGCGCCAGGGAAGAAGGGGAAGGCAGGTTCAGACCGAGAGCGGCCGTCCGCACCACCCTGCCCCCTTCCTGGTCCACGGCGATGACGGGATGGTGATTGCTCAATTCCCTTAGCCTTGCCGCCAGGCGCCTGACCTGCTCTACGGATTCCACATTCCGGGAAAACAGGACGAAGCCCGCGGGCTGGAAACGGCGGATGGCCGCTTCTTCACCTGCGTTCAGATCAGGACCGTCGATGCCGATCAGGACGGGAAGCATGGCAGGCGCAGGCTTACTTGCCCAGCAGGGAAGATCTGGTAAACAGGGCGTACACGGGAATGCCGCGCGCTTCGATCGCCTGGCGGCCTCCTTCCTCCCGGTCCATCAACACCAGCGCGGCAGCCACTTTGCCGCCTTCCGCCTCAATGGCGTCAATGGCCTTTAGCGTGGAGCCCCCGGTGGTGATCACGTCGTCCACGACAAGAACCGTATCTCCCGCCTGGAAATTCCCTTCGATGCGGCGTCCGCGTCCGTGGTCCTTCGGTTCCTTGCGCACGGTGAACACCTGGAGCTTTTTGTCGGCCCCCTCCAGCGCGCTGGTCATTCCCACGGCCAGGGAAATGGGGTCCGCCCCCATGGTCATGCCGCCGATCGCCGCAATTTCCGGAAAGCGGGGGAGAATCTCCTCCCGGACAAGCTTCCAGCCCAGGGAACCCACCAGCGTGGCGCCCACGGGGTCCAGGGCGGTCATGCGGCAGTCCACATACAGGTCGGACACCTTGCCGGATGCCAGAGTGAAAGTGCCCGTGCGCACGGATTTTTCAAGAAGGATGCTTTTCAGAAGGTCGTATTGCTCGTTCATGGCGGAGTATGGTGAAGTGATTGGGCCGTGTATATCAAATCCGCCCGCAATAAGCAACGGATAACAGTATGCAAATCTTGACAAAAGAGCGGACAGGGCCCATAACCTGCCTGTCAATTTCCCGTTCCCATGAAACCCGGCATACTGGCACTAGCATCCTTCGGTATCATCTTCGCCTCCTGCACTCAGTACAACAGGCCGCCCCTTTTTGATAAAATTGCGGACAGAGTACGCGGCAACGGGCAGAAAGACGCTTATCTGGCAGGCGTCGGCTCCACGGCGGGCGTCAATACGGAAATCCCGCCGGAGGCACGGCTGGGCCAGGGTTACTGGGACAAGCCCGCCGGCATTCAGGGCGAACCCCACATCATCATTGACCTCAAGCAGCAGAAAGTCTTCTACTACGTGGGAGCCACGCTGGTAGGAATTTCCCCCATGTCCTCCGGCAAGGAAGGGTACGGCACCCCCAAGGGGACCTACAAGATCATCCAGAAGGACGCCAACTACAAGTCAGGTACCTACGGGGTACTGCGCAGCCGGGCGACCGGGGCCGTCGTAAACAGCGACTACAACGCCAGAGCCGGTTCCACGCCTGCGGGAACCTACTTTGACCCGGCTCCCATGCCCTACTGGATGCGCATCACGGGAGGCTACGGAATGCACGTGGGCTTCGTGACCGGGTACCCGGTCAGCCACGGGTGCGTGCGGCTGCCTGCGGATATGGCCAAGACCTTCTTTGAAAACACGCCTCTCGGCACCAAGGTAACCATCCGCTGACCGTTCCTGCTCCGCCCTCCGGCAGACAAACCGGTGGCGGGAAGGGCTCCCTTCTCTTCCTTCATTTTCCGCCGGATGCCGGAAGTTTTTTAAGACACAGGATGAGTGTAACTTCCGCATTCCGGCATTGACAAATGGGGGTGTACTTTATTTAATATATAAGGCTTTGATTTTTCTACCCCTTAATCATGACAAACCAGCAAATTTCCCCTTTGCCGCCCCATTTCAACGCAGGCAGCTATAAAATTACAGCCGTTCTGGAAAACGGGCCGGACTATTATTTATACCAGGCCGTGTCCCCGGAAGGGCAAACGGTGCTGATGCGTGAATTCTGCCCCGCCGGACTGGCCACCCGCGACATGGTCAGCGGCAACCTGACCGTTTCCCCGGAAAACCAGGCGCAATTCGACCAGGCGCGGGAAGCCTTTGAAGCCCGCTGCTCCGTGAACGCCCAGGGAAAACTGCGGGGGTTCGGCACCGTCTTCTTCGTTTATCCGGCGGTTCCGGCTCAGGAACAGCCTCCCGTGGCGGCGGTAGCGCACGCCCAGGCCCTGCGCCCGGCCAAAAAAACGCAGCCGCAAATCCGCAAGCCCATAGCCGGAACAGCCGTTCCCAGGGCCCCGCTGCCCAAATTGAAGAAATCCGGCGGCTTCCCCGTCATCACGGTCATCGTCACCGGGATGCTGGCCCTGTTTGGATTCCTGGGATACCAGATTCTCAAGGACAAGGAGGCGCCCCTTGCCCCGAAGATTGAAACACCCGTGGTGGCGGCGCCCAAGCCCAAACCCAAGCCCGAGGCTCCCAAGCCGGAACCGGTCATCGTGGAACCGGAGCCGGAACCCGAGCCCATCGTCGTGGCGCCGGAACCGGAGCCGGAACCTGAAGAGCCGGCTCCGGACCTCTCCCCTTCCCCGGAAGTCATCGCCATGGAAAAGGCAATCCGGGAAGAGGCCCTGGCATCCAAAGGGAAATTCACGGAAAAGCTTCTGGATAAATATCCCTACTATGCGGAAGCCTACGTGCGCGATTACGTGAAAAAGCGCGGCGGCTCCTTTTCTCCCGAATTTGAAAAATGGCTGAAGAACACGAAGACCAACCGTGAAGTCTTTGCGATGTTCTATCCGCCGGACCCCAGCGTAGCCACGAACGTCGCGATCATGGTGGATGAGCTGGGACTGGAAATGACGGAAAAGTACAACCAGCTCGTCCTGGCCTTCGCCGTGGGACGCCGTGAATTCGGCATGGGCGCCTTCGACCTCACCCAGCAGGGCCGCTACATCGACGCCCTGGGCAAGCTCAGGGAATTCAAGAACTCCGGCATCATGACCTCCCCCGCGGACCTGTACTGCGCGGGCAAGCCTCCCGTCAACTGGTACGGTTCCTCTCCGCGGATGGTGGACGAGGAACTCTATAAAAAGGTGGAGACTTATCTGGACAACAAGAAAATAACGACCAAGCAAGCCTGGATCAACAAGTACAACACTGTCTCGGAAATCGGGGACGAAGGCATTACCCAGGGCAACATCGCCGCATTCCTTCATGAATACATGTACCGCCACAACCAGTTGAGGCGCAAGCGCGATCCGTTCCCCACCCCCGTGGAATTCTTCACCTACCTGGTGGACAAGTACGAAAACTGCAGCAAGTTGCGGGATGTAGACCGCAAACGGGTGGAATGGACCGGGGTTTCCCTGGAAGGGACGCCCTGGCCGGCCATGATGGCTCTTTCCGAAACGCGGCCCCTGCGGGAATGCGACAGCGTATGGGAACGCTACATGGGCCATCGCGGCCCGACGCGCCTGTGGCTGTACGGTCCCTACCGCATGGACGACGACAAGGAGCCCCCCATCCTGTTCAGCTTTGACCCGGATCCCGAATGGTCCCGTGAATCCAACGAACGCAAGCTGCATGAAGGCGGCGTCTGCGGCACGATGTCCCTCATTTCCCGCAATTCCCAGATTGCCCGCGGCATCCCTGCCGCCCCGGCGGGCCAGCCCGGCCACGGCAACCTGATGACGACCAACTTCGGCGGCAACGGCTGCTGGCTAAGCGTAGGCCAGAGCGTAGACACCCTCAAGGCCACCACAGGCTTCTGGTACCTGCGGGACTCCAAGGCGGCGCGCACGGGCAACGCCGAATACCAGTCCGGCCTGGCCCTGTCCATGAACATCGACTATGAAAAATTCATCGGCAGCCGCTTCGCCATGAACGTTTACAAGCTGGCGGGAGGAAACTCCTCCGCGGAATCTTCCGGAGAGATTGCGTCCAACGCGCTTCCGCAGGAATTTACCAAGACAGCCATGAGGACCATTATTAAGGACAATCCGTTCTATACGGAAGCCTGGTACACGCTGTTCCAGACGGAGCCGCAGGACCTCATGGGCGCCAGAAAAATGGTGGAGGAAGTGCGTGAAGCCCTGCCGGACGGCATGGGGATCAGAAAACTCTGGAAAACGCGCAAATACGTTTCCTCCGTGGGCCGTGGCGACAAAAAGGGCAAGGACATCCTGGCCAATCACACCAAGGAATACGTCAACGTGCTCTGCTCCGTGATTCTGGAAAACGCCCTGAAACAGGACAACGAATACAAGACCTTCCAATGGGCGGAACTCATGTCCTGGCTCAAATCCGAATCCAAGGACAACTCCTATCCGGAACCGAAGGCCGCCTACCAGATCGCCTACGCCAAGGCTCAGGGAACCGACCGGCTCAAGAGAACGGTGGACCGCGGCTTCAAAAAAGCAGTCAATTTCTACCGGGACGACAGCAACGCGCTGGCCGCTCCGAAAGACGTGGACCAGCAGGACATGTCCTTCTCCCTGGACGCCCTGTGCATGGTGCTCCCCAAGGACGAGCTGATCCCCTGGATGAAGGAAATGCTGGACACCTGCCCGGATGGCTTCAAGTACAAGCCCAAGAACAAGAAGGAAACGAAAATCCACCCCTTCTACAGCGCCCTGACCAAAAACTACATGTCCCTGGTTGACGGCTCGGAGAAATCCCGCATCAAAGGGGAAATGAAAAAGGCTTCCGAAAACATCCTGAACCTCTCCAACAATAAGGGAGAAGGAAAGGAATCTTCCGGCCGCCGCCGGAGACGCTGAGTTCTCCGCCCCGTGCATCTTTACGTCCACATTCCCTTCTGCCACCGCATTTGCCCGTACTGTGCGTTTTTCAAGCACACGCCGGCTTCCACGGACATGAAGCTCTTCATCCGTGCGCTGGCGCGGGAGGCGGAAGCCCGCGCCGCAGCGCTGTCAACCAGGCGCGGCGGCGAGGCTTCCACGCTCTACTTCGGAGGAGGGACGCCCTCCATGCTGTCGGACACGCATCTGGGGAACCTCATGGAATCCCTGGATAGGCTGATCCCCGTGGACAGCCTGGACGAATTCTCCTTTGAAGCCAATCCGGCCACCTTTACGGAAAAAAAAGTCCGCTTCTGGCGCAGCCTGGGCATGAACCGCGTTTCCCTGGGCGTTCAATCCCTGGACGCCCGCATCCTGCGCCTGCTGGGCCGGGAACACACGCCGGAACAGGCCCTCCGCTCCGTGGACATGCTCAACAACGCCGGAATGCCCCACGTCAACATGGACCTTATGTTCGCCATTCCGGGGCAAAGCCTCTCCGTCTGGGAAAATACGCTAAAGGAAGCCGTTCGGGCCGGAACGGACCACATCTCCGCCTACAACCTCACCTATGAGGAAGATACGGAATTCTTCCGCAGCCTGTCCCGCGGAGAAAAAATCCAGGACCCGGACGAGGACGCGGCCTACTTTGAACTGGCGGAAAACATTCTGGAAGCCGCGGGAATGCGGCATTATGAAACCTCCAATTACGCCAGGGAAGGCGCGCGGTCTCCGCATAACATGGCCTACTGGAAGGGGGAGGACTATGTAGGCATCGGCCCCGGCGCGGTCAGCACCATCGACGGCGTGCGCTACTCCAACACACGGAACACGGAAACCTACATCCGCACCACACTGGAAAACGGCCTGCCGGAATCCGAACGGGAACCCGTCACTGCGGAAGACTACCGCCTGGAGCGCATCGCCCTGATGCTCCGTACGGACGAAGGGCTTCCTTTGAAATACCTTCTGCCGGAAGCCCTGCCCCTGCTGGAACGTTACCGTTCTCTGGAACTGGCGGACGTCTCCGCGGAACAATGCCTCATCCTGAAAGGCCGCGGCCGCCTGCTGGTGGACGCCATCGCCGCGGAATTGTGCTGAGCTGAAAATTAATCCCGGCAGCAAGGAGGAAAAAGGAGCTGTCTTCTGCATGCTGAATAAAATAATTCCATGTAAATCAACGGCATGAATTTGAAAAAACAGCCACGCATACAAGTATTTTCTTGACCTCTGATAGAAATTGTATTCCTGCTCTCATATAAACAGGAAAATGTTTCCATGAGCTCTCCCATGAACATTCCACTCGTTTGCTGTTTAACCGAATTTATCCTCATGCCGCAAACCTTTGCCTTTCAATTATCCCGATCTCATCTCCCAACATCTGAAGAGCATCTCCGGTCTTCACTATTCTGTCCTATACAGAAGCTGCATGGAGACAAATTATTCCCGCTGCCAATACAAAAGGGATTTGATGCGGTAGAAGGGCTGCCGATTCCATAAACCATTTCAATCAATAACTAAATGATGAAAAATATAAAAAACATCGCCCTCATATACGCCTTGTTCCTGTATTGTTCCGCATGCTACGGAGATATTTTTAAAATCAACAGAATAGAACAGGAAATATTGGATTCGGATCCTGAAGTATTGAAAAATCTTTCCTATGATCCGCCAGGCCAGGATTTGCTCTCCAATGAACAAAACAGGAAAGCGTGGCAAACCTTCGTAAAAACCTATGAAACGCCCGTCCGCAAGGTTCAGGACTGGTACAATTCCATCGTCGACAAAAAATCCGCCGATGCCGCGGCTGATTCCTTCAACAAGGACGTTCTGCCTATTCTTAAAAAACTTACAGGATGTTCCGCCGACATGAAAAAACAGGCTCTTGCCATTCCTGCTTCTCCTGAAATGCAAAAGTTCATATTTCTACGCATTTCTCAATTGCAAGGACGGCTGCTCATTATCTTCCTGCCCATGCAAAATGAAGAAAAATTAAAAGCTGAAACATGTTACCGCGACAGTGCCAAACTTTTTGAACTTATTCTAGGATTGACATCCCCATCAGCGCTTGAGATTTCAAGGTTTATTGAATCCCGAAACGAATCCGAGGAAAGCATTGAAGAAGCTTTCAAAGACCCATGGCCGGCATCCCCTCAACCTTAAAGAGCCTTCATAGGGAATACAAATACCCTGCCTAGTCAATCCTGAACTGCCGCGCCATTTTTTTCAGCCACCAGTCTCGGTGGCGCATTTCATCCCGGCTGTTTTCCAGCTTCCTGAGTTCGCTGCCGCGCAGCCCCCCCCTTCATATACTGTTCGTCCAGCTTGCGCATTTCCTCCCGTGTGTTTTTCCGGAGAGCCTTGTAAAACTGGGCTCCGGTCACCAGAACGCCGTCCGCGCCGCTTTTTCCCACCATGCCCATGTAAAGTTTCCTGAGCCTGTTGTAGTCCTCCACCACGCGGTTGTATTTCAGAGCGGCGTACTGGTAGCGTTCCTTCCAGTCTTCCGGACCGGGATTGACGAGCCGGGACGCCACGGAACCGGGAGGAGGGGAAACTCCCGGCGGAAAGCCGCCGGAAGGCAACGGCGTCAGCGGGGGAGCCTGGGGGACGGATTGCGGCTGCCGCGCCGGAATTCCGCTGCCCGTCATGGAGAGGGGAGCGCGCTCCGCCAGCAGGCTGTCCATGCGCACCTGCTCCAGGGATTCCAGCAGACGCTCGCGTTCCTTCTGCAGGACTACATTGGATTCCCTTTCCTCCGACAACGATTTTTTCAGCCCCCCCATGCTGCCGGACATTTCCGTATAAACCAGGGCATACGCTCCGATGCAGCCCAGGAGAAAGCCCAGGCCCAGCATGATTCCCCTTTCCCTCCAAGGCCCCGCCTTCCGTTCCGCAGCCGGGGCCGGATTTTCCGGTTCGTGCCCGGGGGAAGAGGCCAGATAGTGCTCCAAGGGACCCTCGTCAGGCATGGGCTTGATTCAGGGGGGTGGAAGTGAAAAATCGTCAGGGCTGTTCCGGACGGATGCAGTCCGCGCCGAAGTACGGCACGAGCGCTTCCGGAATGCGGATGGAGCCGTCCGGCTGCTGGTAGGTTTCCAGCAGGGCCACATACAGGCGCGGCAGAGCCGTTCCCGAGCCGTTCAGCGTATGGCAGAACTGGTTTTTGCCGTCCGCGTCCTTGTAACGCAGGCGCATGCGGCGCGCCTGATAGTCCGTGAAGCAGGAACAGGAGGAAACTTCCAGATACTGGCCCTGGCCCGGCGCCCATACCTCAATGTCATACGTCTTGGCGGAGGAAAAGCCCAGATCGCCCGTGCAGAGTTCAATCACCCTGTAGTGCAGCCCCAGCTTCTGGAGGATGGATTCCGCGTGGCTGCGGAGCACTTCCAGTTCCCGGAAGGAGTCTTCCGGCTTCAGTATCTGCACCAGCTCCACCTTGTCAAATTGGTGGATGCGGATCATGCCGCGGTTGATGCGTCCGGCGCTCCCCGCCTCCCGCCGGAAACAGGGCGTGTACGCGGCCATTTTAACGGGCAGGTCGCTCTCCTGGAGAATGGTGTCCCGGTACAGGTTGGTCACGGGGACTTCCGCCGTGGGGATCAGGAACATCTGCTGGTCTTCCGTCCCGTACATGTCTTCCTCGAACTTGGGAAGCTGGCCCGTGCCTTCCATGCACTCGCGCTTGACGATGAAGGGAACGCCTACTTCCTGGTAACCGTTCTCCACCGTCTGCGTATTCAGCAGGAAGTTGATCAGGGCGCGTTCCAGACGGGCGCCCGCGCCGCGGTACACCACAAAGCCGGAGCCCGTAATGCGCGTGCCGTCCTCAAAAGAGATCATCCCCAGCCCGGCGGCCAGTTCCACATGGTCCTTCGGGTTGTCAATGGCGGGCTTTTCACCCCACACCTTGATTTCCGGATTGGCCGTTTCATCCGCCCCAACGGGGCATTCCGCGTGCGGCAGGTTGGGAATGTTCATCAGCAGGGAAGCTAGCTGAGCGGAACTTTCTTCCGCCGCCAAGTCCAATTCCCGGATGCGTTCTCCGATTTCGCGCACGCGCGCTTCCATGGAGGAAGTGTCTTCCCCCTTCTTTTTGAGCATGCCGATCTGCTTGGAGGTGGCATTGCGCTCGGATTGCAAAGTCTGTTTTTCCGTTTCTGCATTACGGCGCGCTTCGTCGCAGGCCAAAACGTCATCGACAAGTTTCCACGCGTCGCCGCTGCGGGGCTTCAGGCGCGCTTTCACTTCCTCCGGATTTTCTCGTATTACACGGATATCGAGCATAACGCGCACAGCTTGCACTTCTTCCCTCCCCCAGGCAAGCCAAATGAACGGCCCTCAACAGAAAAATGCCATCCGGTTCCAAATGCCGCCAAGACACACGCCACATGCTTTACAACCTGTATGTTGCACGGCTTCCGGGTTTCTTCCGGCAAAACTCACGACAGTGGAATATGCGTGATTCCCGGCTACGGAGCATTTGACGAGGCGCCTCCGGAAAGACCGTTGATTTTTATTCAACCGCCATTCCCATGCCTTTTCCCTGTAGGATGGGCGGCATGCAAGCCAACACTCCAATTCCACAAACCGGGGCATTTTCTTTCTCCAGAGCGATTTCCGGAGCATGCTCCGGAAATCGTTCCCTCGACCCCTAAAACCGCCAGAATGCCGTGGGGAGGTTTGGCTGAAAGCGCAAAGGTCCGGCTGATCGTTTTCACGCCGGAAGCCGTCCTCCTTCCAGTGGGTTCCATCCGGAACGACAGTATTTTATGGACACTTCGCACTCCGTTTCCGTCCGGAAAACGTCCCCAGCACAACGCGCTCCATCCTGATTGGCGGCAGACTAATTTACGTCCGGTTTCATTTGTCCTTGAAGAGACCGAAGGCAAAAGGCTAGTGTAGAAACACTATGCAACAAACCGCTCGCGTAGCTGTTCTGACAGCTCCCAAGACATTTGAAATCCGTGAATACCCCATTCCCTCCATCGGCGACGACGAAATGCTGATCAAGGTGGAAGCGTGCGGCGTTTGCGGTACGGACGGCCATGAATACAATCGCGACCCCTTTGGCCTCTGCCCCGTGGTGCTCGGCCATGAAGGCACCGGGGAAATCGTCGCGATGGGTAAAAATATCACCAGGGATACGGCGGGCAATCCCGTGAAACTGGGGGACAAGATCGTCACCTGCATCATCCCCTGTGGCACCTGTGATGCCTGCCTGAACACCCCGGCCCGCACCAACCTGTGCGAAAACGTGGGCGTGTACGGCCTGATGCCCGACGACGACGTTCACCTGAACGGCTACTTCGGGGAGTACATGGTGGTGCGCAAGGGTTCTACGTTCTTCAACGTTTCCAACATGACCCTGGACCAGCGCATCCTGGTGGAGCCCGCCGCCGTCGTGGTCCACTCCCTGGAACGCGCCAAGTCCACGGGGCTGCTCAAATTCAATTCCGTGGTGCTCGTCCAGGGCTGCGGCCCCATCGGCCTGCTCCAGATCGCCACGCTCCGTACGCTGGGCATTGAAACCATCATCGCCGTGGACGGCAACGATTCCCGCCTGGAACTGGCCAGGGAGATGGGCGCTTCCCGCACTTACAATTTTACCCATTACGCCGACCTGAACACCCTGCTGGACGCCGTGAAGGCGGACAACGGCGGCCGTCTGGCGGATTTCGTGTTCCAGTGCACGGGCGTCGGCAAGGCCGGGGCCAACGCCTGGAAGTTCGTGAAGCGCGGCGGCGGCCTGTGCGAGGAGGGCTTCTTCATGGACGGCGGGGAAAGCGTCATCAACCATCATTTCGACCTCTGCAACAAGGAAGTAACCGCCGTAGGCTCCTGGGTGTATTCCCCGCAGGATTACCCGACCACGTTTGACTTCCTCAAGCGCGCCTACGGAATCGGCCTGCCGCTGACCAAGCTGATTTCCCACCGCTTCAAGCTGGATGAAATCACGGAGGCTCTGGAAACCAACGTCCAGATGAAGGGCATCAAGATCGCCGTCATTTGCGACTAATCCTTCCCTGTACCTCTCCCCCGCTTCCGGGCTGTCGTACTGAAGAGTGCGACAGCCTTTTTTGTCCGCTGGAACGGGACCGTACTCTCCTGTGCCGGAGCGGTTTTCTTGAGGTTAATCGTCATCCTGCGGAAACGCGTCTTTCCAGTCCAGAAACTCGTATTCGTCCGAAGAAGCGTTCACCAGCTTTTTCAATTCCGGAACCAGCGTATTCAATTCGTTTTCAGCCACATCTTTTTCTTCCCCAAAATAACGGGCCTCATTTCCATAAGCGTCACGGCGCAGGGAATAAATTCCCCGGAAGGAACCATCGGGATTCAGCCGGGCCTCCACGGCAAACTGGACAAGCTCCCCCGGCCTTCCGTAAAAATCAAATTCATACAGCCAGGTCGCCACGGAGCACCACACGCCCTGTTCCACATCGTCCCACGGATCATTTTCTTCATCGTCGCCATCTTCCCTCCGGGGCAGACCTTGTTCATACCATTCGTTGAGCATGTGGAACAGGTTCAGGACAGCCCCCCGATCCCGGACAGTAATCCGGCATCCCCGTTCATCCACCGTTTCCGCAAGGCAGTCAACCATTACTTCCCTGCAATCTTCCTTCATCCGGCAAAGAAAACCGGGAACCCATTCCGGCTGCGGCTCCGTTTGCCAAGTTTCCGGTTTCCGAATAGCACATCCTGATGATTCCCAGGGAAACAGGGACAATTTGCCTCCACGGCACCGCCTTGCGCAGGTTCGCCACTACCTTGCGCACATGAAGAAGCCGTTTCATAACCGATAACGTTTCTTCAGGGAAGCGCCCGGGAGGGGAGCGGACCGCAAAGGGCAAAAACTTTCAGTACGGACTTTCAATATCCTATTTTCCCCAGCGTTCCGTGATTCCGCCGTAGGAGTCGATGCGGCGGTCGCGGAAGAAGGGCCAGATGCGGCGGTGGTCTTCCAGAGCATCCAGGTCCAGATCCGCGTACAGGATGGTTTCATCACTGACGGGAGCCTTGGCGACGATCTGGCCGTAATAGTCCGCCACAAAGGACTGGCCCCAGAATTCGCTTTCCCCTTCCGTGCCCACGCGGTTGACGGCGCAGACGTAGCACCCGTTTGCCACGGCATGCCCGCGCTGGACGGTTTCCCACGCGCAGTGCTGCTGTGCGCCCAGCAGGGGCTTTTCTTCCGGCAGCCAGCCGATGGCCGTGGGATAAAAGAGTATTTCCGCCCCCTGCATGGCGGTGAGGCGCGCCGCTTCCGGATACCACTGGTCCCAGCAGATGAGTACGCCGATGCGGCCGAATTTGGTGTCGAACGCCTTGTAGCCCAGGTCTCCGGGCGTGAAGTAGAATTTTTCCTCGAATCCCGGGTCCTGCGGAATGTGCATTTTACGGTACATGCCCAGGAAGGCTCCGTCCGCGTCAATCACCCAGGCGGTGTTGTGGTAGAGGCCGGTGGCACGCTTTTCAAAGCCGGAGGCCACGATCACCACGCCCAGTTCCGCCGCCAGCTTTTGATGCGCAGCCGTCAATTCCCCGGGAACCGGTTCCGCCAGGTCGAACAGTTCGCATTCCTCCGTTCTGCAGAAGTATTCCGTGGTGAAGAGTTCCTGGGTGCAGATGATCTGCGCCCCGTTCGCGGCGGCCTCCCGGATGGCGGCTTCCGTTTTCTCCTTGTTCACGGCGGGCCGGGCGTCTGCGGACAATTGAATGAGTGCGATTTTCGGCATGCCTCTTCCTTACCCTGTTTGTCCCCGCATTCCAAGCAGGGAAAATGCGCGCGACGCAATTATTTGATGGAAAACACGCTAAAAAGTGCTATGAATCCTCAATATGGAACCAGCCAACCCCTCCCTGCCCGCCGACGACGTAGCCGCCATTGACCGTCTCGGCACCATTTACAAGGAACTCTCTGCGGAATTAAGCAAGGTCATCATCGGCCAGCAGCGCGTCGTGGAACTTTTGAGCATCGCCCTGTTTTCCCGGGGCCACGCGCTCCTCATGGGCGTGCCCGGACTGGCCAAGACCCTGCTGATCAGTTCCGTGGCCAAGACCCTGGACCTCAGCTTCAACCGCATCCAGTTCACCCCGGACCTGATGCCCGCGGACATCACGGGCACGGATATCATCCAGGACGATTCCGCGGGCGGAAAACGCCAGTTCGAATTTATCAGGGGCCCCGTCTTCGCCAACATCGTGCTGGCGGACGAAATCAACCGCGCCCCCGCCAAGACCCAGTCCGCCCTGCTGGAAGCCATGCAGGAGCGCCGCGTTACCGTGATGGGCCGCACCTTCACCCTGCTTCCCCCCTTCTTCGTGCTTGCCACCCAGAACCCCATTGAGCAGGAAGGCACCTATCCCCTGCCGGAAGCCCAGCTGGACCGCTTCATGTTCCTGATTGAAGTGGATTACCCCACGGAAGACGAGGAAATGCGCATCGCCCGGGAAACTACGGGCAACCGCAGCGAGGAACTGAAGCACATCCTTTCCGGGGACGAAATCATCTTTTACCAGGACCTGGTGCGGCGCGTCCCCGTGCCGGAACATATTTACGAATACGCCGTGAAGCTGGTGCGCTCCACCCGCCCCTCCCTGGACACTTCCCCGGAATGGGTGAAACAATACGTAGCCTGGGGCGCAGGCCCGCGCGCCGTGCAATTCCTGATCCTGGGCGCCAAGACGCGCGCCGCACTCCAGGGCAGCTACATCGTCCGCAAGGAGGATATCGACGCCATTGTGGAACCCGTGCTGATGCATCGCGTGGTCACGAACTTCGCCGCGGAATCCCAGGGCATCACGCCGCGCAAGGCCGTTGCCCGACTGGCCGCGGAAGTCTGACGCGGCGGAACACATTCACCCCTTTTCCCCGACTGTTCATGTCCACGAAGTACCTGAACCACGACCTGCTTTCCCGCCTGGGCAACCTCCCCCTGGAGGCGCGCCAGAGCATGGCGGGGAACGTGTCCGGACGCCACAGGAGCGCCAACCGCGGCTCTTCCGTGGAGTTTGCGGAATACCGCAAGTATGTGGCGGGCGACGACACGCGGCGCCTGGACTGGAAGGCCTACGCCCGCTCGGACCGGTATTACATCAAGGAGTTTGAGGCGGACACCAACCTGCGCGCCTACATCGTCATGGACCTTTCCGGCTCCATGAACTACCACCCGGAACAGGTGGAGTCCAAATACATGCGCGCATGCAGGCTGGCCGCCAACCTGGCCTACATCGGCATCCGGCAGGGGGATGCCGTTGGGCTGAGCTTTTCCCAGCAGGGGAAGGACAGCGCCGCGCTGCACATTCCCGCCTCCCGCCGCCCCGCCCACCTGAACGTGCTCATCAGCCAGATGGACACGCACCATCCCCGCGGGGAGACTGTCCTGGCGGAGACGCTGCACGAACTGGCGGAGCGCGTGAGCCGCCGCGCCCTGATCCTGATTTTCTCAGACCTGTTCACGGATACGGCCGAACTCAAAAACGCCATGCGGCACCTCCACTTCCGCAAGCACGACGTGGCCGTATTCCATCTGGTGGACCAGCTGGAAATAGATTTCGACTTCGACCGCCCCATCCGCTTCGTGGACATGGAAGGGGGCGGCTCCCTGATTACGGAACCGGACCTCATCGCGGACGAGTACCGTACCATCGTCTCCAATTATCTGGAAGAAACGAGAAACATCTGCACGGACATCAACGCGGACTACCGCCTGGTCCGCACCGGGGATTCCCTGGAATCCGTGCTGACGGGATTCCTGATGGGCCGCCAGAAGAAGAAGGCGGGGAGGTAAAGGCGGCGGCGCTGTCTCACGGAACGGTTGATTGCCGGACGCAATGGAGGCAGGATGGCCCGCGCGTGTTCCCGGACGGGTTCCGCCATGTTCATCATTCCTGTTTTTCCCACCGTGGACGTTACTCCCAAAATCATCGTGGGCCTGGGCAATCCGGGCAAGACCTATGAGAATACCCGGCACAACGCGGGGTTCATGGTTGCGGACCGCCTGGCCGCCCACTGGGGATGCGTGTTCAAGGCGGACAAACAGCGCAAGTGCGAACTGGCGGCAGGTCCCGGCGTACTGCTGGTGAAGCCGGACACGTTCATGAACGAATCGGGCCTCTGCGTAGGGCCCATGATGCGCTTCTTCAAGCTGGACCCGCGCAGCGTGTTCGTCATTCATGACGAGGTGGATTTTCCGCTGGGCGTCATCAAGCTCCGGGAGAAGGGTTCCGCGGGAGGCCACAACGGCCTCAAGTCCCTGATCGCCCACATGGGCACGCAGGAGTTTCCGCGTCTCCGTTTCGGCATCGGGCTTCCCCGCGGCAAGGGGGAAATGACGGGCCATGTCCTGGGAAAATTCCGCCCGGAGGAACGGGAGCTTCTGGACGTCATGGTGGCCAAAGCCGCGGATGCCGTCCTGTACACCATGCAGCACGGGCTGACCAAGGCGGGCAATATCTTCAATGCCGTGCAGGATGTGTAGAAGCGTCTTTCCATCGTCCGCCGCCCTTCAATCCCAGTCCTGCTCCGGCCCGAACGCCGCAAGTCCCAGTGTCCGTTGAAATTCTCTTAAGAACAGAGAACAGTTTTTTCCAAAAAGCAGGTGCGGCTGCGGCCACATCGCCGCCCCGCCGCGGCAAAGGCCCGCGACCATCCGGACGCGGAAAGGAGAATGGCGCGGGCACGCATCTTTTTCACCTGCCAACAGTGTATGGTATTGCTAAACAAACCGGAATCCGGTAAGCTTTTTCACACGTTTTTTCCTCAGGACAGACCCTGCTACGTATTCATGGCTGAATTAAATTCACAGGCTCCGCGCAGACACACCCAGGCAAACAAAAGGCGGCATCCCAAGACCAAGCCACGGAACCGTTTCCGGGGTTTTGTCAAAAAATTCGTCGCTTGGTGCCTCGTTCTGGCCCTGATCGGCGGCGCTGTGGGGTACTTCGGCTTCATGGCCGCCTGGAAGCGCTACGACAACTGGGCCGCGGAGTTTGACCTGGAACGCATCAACGACGTGGAGAAGCCGAGCATTATTTTTGACCGGAACGGGGAGGAAATAGGCCGCATTTACGTGGAAAACCGCAGTTATGTGACGCTGGATAAAATTTCCCCCGCCATGATCAACGCCCTGGTCGCCCAGGAAGACTCGCGCTTCTGGGAACATCCGGGCTACGATTTCCTGGGGATTCTGAGAGCGGCCAAGGAATACGCCAGCAACAGCGGGGAGGCCAACCAGGGTGCCTCCTCCATCACCCAGCAGCTTGCCAGAAACGCCTACGACCTGAAAAACAGGGCCAAGGCGCGGAATGAAGGAAGCTTTGGCCGCAAGTTTGTGGAAATAGCCCTGGCGCGGCGCATCACGGAACGGTACAGCAAGGAACAGGTGCTGGAGTTTTACATCAACCGCGTATACTTCGGCAGCGGGTTTTACGGCATAAGATCCGCCTCCCTGGGGTACTTCGGCAAGGAACCAGCGGACCTGACTACGCGGGAGGCCGCCTCCATTGCCGCCCTGATCAAGAACCCGAACGGCCTGTCCCCCCTCAACAACAAGGAGGGCAACCTGAAATGGCGCAACCACGTGCTCAACCGCATGGCCAGGGAAAAATACATTACTCCGGAAGAAGCGCAACGGCTTTCCTCCATGGACCTGGGCCTCAACCCCAAGCCACTGAAACGCGGGGTCTCCCACATTTACGACCGTATTTACGCGGAAATCACCGCCTATCTGGGCGAGGAGCGCGTCAACGCCGCCGGCCTGAGGATTTACACCACCATTGACAAGAAACTTCAGGACGCTACCGGGAAGGCCCTGTCCCAGGCGCTGGAAAACATTGAAAAACGCCCGGGGTACAGCCACCAGAAAGCCGAGGACTACGACCGCTTCTCAGGCACCAAGCCCCGCTATCTGGAAGGAGCCGTGCTGATGGTGGACAACCAGTCCGGCGCCGTCCTCGCCTATCACGGAGGCCGCAACCACACGAACCGCCAGTACGACGTCATCAAGGAAGGAGCGCGCCCCACCGGCACGGCCATCCTGCCCTTTCTGTACGCCGCCGCCTTTGACACGGGCAAAAGCCCCGTCACCCGCATCCTGGACGACGCCATCGACAACCGCCTGACCGGTATCGGCGGATCGGAAGGAATCCTGGGAGAATGGGGGGCGGAAAACTCCAGGAACCGCTATGAAGGCATGATCACCGCCCACCGCGGCCTGGCCGCCTCCAAGATAGCCGCCTCCCTGCGCATGGGCATGGACATGGGAACGGCCCCCTTCATCAAGAAACTGGCGGACTTCGGCATCCGCAAACCAGTCCGGGAAGCGGGAAGCACGGAGGTAAACCCGGTTTACCGGCCCAAGATTTTCGTGGGAACGGAACCGGCCTCCCTGACGGAAATGACGCTGGCCTACACCGCCATTCCCAACGGAGGCTCCCGGCCGGAAAACATCTATTACCTGGACAGGATAGAAGACGAGGACGGACGGCTGATCTGGGAATCCACCCAGGCCATTGAAACCAGAAACAACGCCCAGGTCCGGAAAGGAGCCGCCTCCACGGCCACCGCCTTCCAGCTTCACAATATTCTGCACTCTTCCCTGAAAAACGGTTCCGCCCAGCGGGTGGCGGACAGCCTGCCCGCGAATTTCAAAGGCGGTGTCAAGACCGGCACCACGTACGACTTCGGGGACAACTGGCTGTTCGGTTATGACGACCGGGTGACCTGCGGCATCTGGATCGGCTTCCTGGAAGGGAAAAAGCCCATTTACAACGGCGCCTTCTCCTCGGATACCTGCGCCTCCATCCTGGGAACGGCCTTTAAGGAATCCGAACGCCTGTTCCCAGCCGGGGAACTGGTCCCCCCGCCCAGCGTGGAGCGCGTGGAAATCTGCCTGACGACTGGAAAGCGGGCCACCCACAGCTGCTACGACATTGACCCGGTGGACAAGAAATACCGCCGCCACACCATGTTCGAATACCTCCGCAAGGGGGATTCCAGCCTCCCCTTCTGCGACTTGCACGGAGAAGACCCTGCCGCGCCGTCCTCCCCCTTCACGGCGCAGAACCGTATTCTTCCCCTGCCTCCCATCCTGCCTGTCAAGCCCATCCTGATAGGGGACGATCCCTACCACACGGAATTGAACCAGGGACCGCCCAACCGCAATTTCGAACTGCTGGGCACCAATGAAAACGTGCCGGAGGCGCAGGCACTTTCCTCTGATCCCGTCGCTCCAGACCATGCGGACACGAGCATCACGCTGCCCGCTCCCAAGCCCATCGCCATCCCGGTTCCGGAATTCATCCACCTGTAATACGCTCTTTCCCCATGTCATCCCTTCCCCAGGATACGGTAGCCTGCTCATGCCCGGCATGCGGCAATCTTTTTGCCGTCAAGACTTCCTTCCTGGGCCGTCAGGTCAGGTGCCCCGTCTGCAGCTCCATCATTACAGCCGCCCGGGACGTAAAACAGCCGGAAACCGTATCAAAAGCAAGGCAAGATAAAGAGACAACGCCATCCGGACCGGAAACGGAAGAAGAAAAACACCCACGCCCCCCGGTTTCCGAATATCTTCCTTCACCGCAAAAGAAGACGGATGTGCGGAACATCCCCCGGTCCAGAAAAGCGCCTTCCGCACCGGAACGGAACACCACGAAAATCCGCAAGCGTGGGGAACGGAAAGAAGAATCTCCGGCCATCGCCACGGCAGGCACCTCCGCCCTGGCGCAAGAATTGCCCGAATACAATTCCCCCTCAGGCGGAACTGCCGGGGAGAAGCGCAAAACCACCTGGCATATCTGGCTGTTTATCTCCGGACTGGTTCTCGCCGTTCTGGGCGTCTTCATGTTCCTCCGAGGTAATGACCTGGAGGCGGAAGACGGCAAGATTCTGAACATCTCGGAAAAATTCGTGGATCATGAGGCTGATTTCTCTACTGAAGCGGATGACGCCATGATGCAGGCCCTGAAAAAAAAGGCGGAACAATATCAAATGGCTTTCCGACACCGCAGGGAGGAGGACCGCGAAGCTGAATCCGTAGCCAGACACATCGCGGCCGCCATGAATGAACTGGCCCTGTACTGCATGGCAGGATCCGACGAAGAACGGCTCAACCATGTTATCTCTCCCGCCGCCACGCGTCCAAAGATGGCGCACTGGGCCAAGTACGCCCATTACAAGGATTACCTGCCCCACGAACCGGGAAAGAGCTCCAAGAATGGCGACCTGCTCCAGATTCCCGTGCTGATGGACGACAATACGATGCGCCCGGCCGTATTCCTGTATGACCACGACTCCAAAAAATGGAAGCTGGACTGGGAGGCGTGGGAAGGCTATTCCTCCCTTTTCCCGGATGAATTGAAGGAAAAGCGCCCTTCTTCTCCTGTTCCGGTGAGGGTGACCATCAGCATGTCCAGCCATTACGCAGCTCCGTTCCTGGAAGAATCCGCCCCGGAAAGCTACCGCAATAGCGCCTACATTGCCTTTACGCTGGAATTCCCTAACGGAGAACGTCTGAACGCCTATGTGGACAGATATTCTCCGCTGGCGCTGGAACTGACCAAATTGCTTTACAACGGCGCCGTGCGTGCCTGCATCTCCATTCATTATCCGGCGGACCTCCCCGGCAGCCAATCCGTCATCATAGACAGGGTGGAGTTTCCCGGCTGGATGAGCGACACTACCCGGAAGCTTCTTCCCAAAAACGACCGACAATATTAACCGGATTACCTGTTTCTCATGAGTTCCAAGGCATTAGCGCAAACACAGGACAAGGCCCTCCAGCTCAATCTGGCGACCTCCATTTACGGGACCTTTGCGGAAATCGGCGCCGGGCAGGAAACTGCCAACTGGTTTTTCCGGGCTTCCGGCGCCGCCGGAACTGTGGCAAAGACCATCTCCGCCTATGACATGACCGTCAGCGACACGCTGTACGGCCCCGTCAAGCGCTACGTTTCCGAGGAACGCCTGAAGGGAATGCTGGACTATGAATTCTCCCAGCTCATCAACCGCCTGGGCCCCAAGCGCGGGAAGGACACCCGTTTCTTTGCCTTCTGCAATACGGTAAAGGTGAAAGGCTACCGGGACAACGGCCCGTGGAACGGCTGGATAGGCGTACGCTTCCAGTTGAAGCCGGAAGCCGAACCCTCAGACCTGATCATCCACGTGCGTCTGAATGATCCTGACCACGACAGCCAGATGAAGGACCTGGGCATTCTGGGCGTCAATATCCTGCACGCCGTCTTTTTCAAGAGGGACCGGCTGGAGGAATTCATTGAAGCGCTGGTGGACAACCTGGACCCCCGGCTGGTGGAAATAGACGTCGTCCGCTTTGAAGGCCACGGCTTCTCCATGGTGGACAACCGCCTCTTTGCCTTGCAATTGGTGAAGTCCGGCCTGACTCCGGCCACCCTGTTCCTGGCCAACGGACAGGTGGCGCAGGCGGCGGACGTGCTGTACAAGCGCCCCATCGTGCTGATGAGGGGCAGTTTCAACCCCGTCTGCAACTTGCACCTGGAAGTCATGTCGCAGGTGAAAAAATGTTTCCTCACCCACATTAATGAGACGCAGGCGGACCGGTGCATGGAAATCTGCGAGATTTCCATGAACAACCTGCTGCGCGGCGGAGACGTGGACCATCTGGAATTCCTGGACCGCGCGGACAGCCTGAAGGCGCTGGGCAAAAATGTGCTGATCACCAAGATGCCGCGTTTCGACAACCTGTCGGAACTACTCGCCCGCTACACGAAGGAACCCATCGCCATCGCCCTTTCCATTGGCCTGCTCAACGAACTGTTCAAGGAAAAATGGACGGAAGACATTCCCGGCGGCATTCTGGAATCCTTCGGCCGCACCTTCCAGAACAAGACGCGCCTGTACGTCTCCCCCTGGCTCAACCGCAAATCCGGTGAATTCGTCACGGCCAGAACCTTCCGCGCCCCGGAGCAGTACGTGCACCTTTACCAGCACTTCCTGGCCAACGGACTGGTGGTGGACGTCCCCTTCTTCAACGAATACCTGCTGCGCCACACGCCGCGAGACATCCAGCGCATGATCGCCGCGGATGAGGACATCTGGAAAACCCTGGTCCCGGCGGAGGCGCACCGCTCCGCCCTGCACTTCCGCTAACGCCCGCGCGGCTGCATTCCTATTCCTTTAATCAGGAAAACTTAACAAGATTGTCTTGCCATGCGGCAGGAAAATCATTAAGGTCTTCGAGTTCCATTTTTATCATGAATACCATTATTATCGGCTCCCAATGGGGCGACGAAGGCAAAGGCAAAATGATTGATTTCTTAACGGAATCGGCCGACGTGGTAGCCCGCGGCCAGGGCGGCAACAATGCCGGCCATACCGTTATCGCCAACGGGAAGAAGTATATTCTGCACCTTGTCCCCTCCGGCATCCTGTGGCCGGGCAAGCTCTGCGTCATTGGTAATGGCGTCGTACTGGACCCCGTAGGCCTGGTGGAGGAAATCAACGAACTCCGCGGCCAGGGCGTTTCCATCACCAGTGAAAACCTTCTCATCTCCGACCGCGCCCACGTGGTCCTCCCCTTCCACAAGGAAATGGATGCTGCCCAGGAATCCGCCCTCGGCAAAAAAGCCATCGGCACCACCAAGCGCGGCATCGGCCCGACGTACGCGGACAAGGCCCGCCGCATCGGAGTGCGCATGGCGGACATGCGTGATCCGTCCATTTTTGACGAAGTATTGCGCCGCCGCATCAGAATGGCGAACGCGGAAATGGAACGCATGGGCCTTCCCGCCATGGACGAGGAAGAAATGGTGAAGGAAGTCAGCGCCGCCGCGGACGTGCTGCGCCCGCATATCACCAACACCATCCCAGTCATGAATGAGGCCATTGCCTCCGGAAAGAGCATCCTCTTTGAAGGCGCCCAGGGAGCTTATCTGGATGTGGACTTCGGCACCTATCCGTTCGTGACCTCTTCCAACACTTCCTCTGCCGGGGCCTGCACCGGCACCGGAGTCCCCCCCCACAAGATCGACCGCATCATTGGCGTCTGCAAGGCCTATACCACCCGCGTGGGAGCCGGTCCCTTTGTCACGGAAGATGAGGACATTTCCAACCACCTGCACAGC
The DNA here is from genome assembly GCF_036417355.1 of Akkermansia sp. RCC_12PD. NCBI lineage: Bacteria > Pseudomonadati > Verrucomicrobiota > Verrucomicrobiia > Verrucomicrobiales > Akkermansiaceae > Akkermansia > Akkermansia sp. RCC_12PD. The sequence continues at coordinate 2,981,290 of NZ_CP143889.1, forward strand.
ATGGGCCGCGAATTCGGCGCTACGACCGGGCGCCCCCGCCGCTGCGGCTGGGCGGATGGCGTGCTGCTCCACTTCTCCGCCATGTTCAACGGTTTTGACGAAATGGCCATGACCAACCTGGACGGCTACGACAAGTGCCCGGAAATCAAAATCTGCACAGGGTATGACCTGGACGGGGAAATCCTGGCCTATCCGCCCGCCACGGTGGACGAATGGGAACGCTGCAAGCCCGTCTATGAAACCATGCCGGGCTGGCTCCAGGACATTTCCTCCTGCCGCTCCTGGGAAGAGATTCCGGAAAACGCCAAAAAGTTCGTCAAACGCATGAGCGAACTCATCGGCTGCCCCGTCACCACCGTAGGCGTGGGACCCGACCGCGAGCAGACGATTGCCGTCAAATAACCCATCCGGGGAAATATCCCTTTTCCTATCTTCAGGACTGCTCCGCCGTCATCCAGGCGGAGCAGTCCTTTTATTTTCAATATTTTTCAGACTGCACCGGATTTATAATCCGAAAGTCAAGCCACATTTTTAACATAAAACAGGTTGCGTTTAAAAGCTCTCTTGATGAACAAAAGCTGTATTCCCGGGGACAGAAGCATTTCGGATCGCGTAAACAAAAGATTCCAAAAGTGCTTTACATGAGGATTTCTTCTTTCTTTTTTGTCATCCAGAGTTTTGAACATGATGGAATAGACTCACTGTCATAAGTTTATTTTCCGTTTCAAAGCAAGGTGAATTTGTTGATTCCCCGGAATATGAAATTTCTATTCGACGGGAAAAGCATGATTCCTCCCATTGAAAAATATTCCGGATTATAAATCCGAATATCTTTTTGTTTGGTTTTAACAATCTGAATTAAAAATGAAAAAATCCTTATTTATTGCAGCCACTCTGCTTTATTCCGGGCTGGACGTACAGGCCGCCACTCTTAAATATTATTATGATTTCAACAAACTCAACGGCAACCTGTCTTCCCTGAACGACAACAATCTGGCGGGAGAAACGGCAGGCGCCGCCGTATTCAGCGGCGGTGGCTGGATCAATTATGCGGACGGTTATGAAGGAAAGGGATACGACAGCCGTTCGGACGGTGGCCAGCTTACATTGGGGTCCGCCGACAACGGCCTGGGCCTGAATACGGAGGATGGATTCAGCCTTTCCATTGCCGTCAAGGACTTCTCCCCCGGCCATTCCCAATCCACCGCTCTTTGGAAAGGGCTGCTGACCTTCACTTCCGGAAGCGGGCAAACCATGTATCTTCAAAAGGACTCCGGAGACGCCTCCAGCGCCGGAGAATGGGCCGCCTATTGCGGCGGCAACGTGGGCAATTGGGCCAACATGACCATCTCCAGGGATTCCTTCTCCAATATCATCATTACCTTCCAGGCTGGAGAGCTGAACATTTATCTGGATGGACAGCGCAGGATCAGCGCTTCCGGCGTCAATTTCACCGGGGATGCCCAATCTCTGAAACTGGCTTCCACGGCCGATACTATCATGGATGACCTCCAGTTGTATTCCGGCGTCTTGAATCACGATGAAATTGCGGCCCTGGCCGCCAATCCAGCCCTCCCCGTACCGGAACCAGCAACGGCCGCCTTAGGCATGCTGGGATTGGCTGCCCTGAGCTGCCGCCGCAGAGCCTGAATACCGGCCCCACATGGCAATTATTTTTTTTACGGGAAAACAGGTTTGTTTTCCCGTTTTGTTTGTCTGACAACATCCTCTTATACATTTTTCATGAAAATTATCTCGCTTCTGTTCGGAATCTTCGCCGGCTGCATTTCTGTTCCCTTTGCCTGTGCCGCCGACTATACTTGGAACGGCGGCAACGCTTCCTGGACGGACTCCGGAGCGTGGCTGCTGGACGGCAGCTCCGCGGATTGGATTAACGGCAACACCGCCCTGTTCCGAACCGGCTCCACCCTTACCGTGGGCAGCGGCATCAGCGCCTCCGGCCTCCTTTACGAGGGAGCGGCCGTCACGCTGAACGGAGGTTCCCTGACTCTGGCCGGGAGCGCTTCCGGCAGCAACGGAGGTTCCGCCACCCTCTCCGGAACGGCGCTGACCCTGAACTCCACCAATCAGGAAGATGGGTGGACTGTCCGGGATACCAGCCTGAGCGGTTCCTCCACGCTCACCAAAACGGGAAACGGAACGGTTGCCTTATCCGGAACGCATACGGCGAACGGAGCCTGGAACATCAATGAAGGAACCCTCGTATTTACAGGTACACGGGATATTACGGGGGGGGGGCAGATCAACATTGCCTCCGGCGCGGTTCTGGATGCCAGCGGAGGACGCCTGTTCCATGCCGCCAACTACGCATCCAATTGGGAGCAGCCTACCATCACCTTGAACGGCGGAACACTTAAGCTGAACCAGTTCGGTTATAATTCCGCCTCACTGGGATGTTTGCAGAATAATTTTTACGCCCTTAAATTCTCCTCCGGCACCACCAGCCGCGTCGTTATCTCCCAGGGCTACGAGTCCGGAGGCACGGGCAGCCGGGGTATTTACATTGCCGGCTGGGGCACCACCGCCGTGATTGAACTGGGAGCCAACCAGACATTTACCTGGAGTTCTTCCAACGGACAGAATTTTGATTCCATCGTCTGCGAGTCCGGCGCGGGAAGTGCCCTGCAATTGGACGTCGGGGAAAATTCCGTGTTCAATTTCGACCAGAAGTTCGCCAACAAGAACACGGCCAACGAATACGGGGCCCCGACCACCTCCAATTTTTCCGGGTTGAGTCTGATTAAATCCGGCAGCGGGGAACTGGTTATCAAACGGGCCAATACGATTTCCTCCGGCCGCGTGGTACGGGTGGATGCAGGCAAACTGACGCTTGACGTGGACAACGCCTTCGGCACGGGCTCCGGCCTGGGCGGCGTGAACATCGCCTCTGGAGCCCTGCTTTCCATGAACGGGCACACGCTGAACAATACCATTGAGGTGGTTTCCGGAGCCACGCTGGACATGGGGGGCAGTTCCTACGCCAGCCTAGTCAACTGGCATGAAGGGGGCATTCTCCTGAATACGGAGAACAACAAGGGCACGCTCAACATCATGACCCACACGGAACTGGAATTGGGAGCCAAGTCCTGGGCCGGGAGCGTGGTCACGGACACGGATACCGTCTTTACGCTGACCACGAACCAGAATCTGGGCGCACTGGGAGCCGCCGTCAACTGCTGGATAGGAGGCAGGGGAAACAACAACACGCGTCAAAGCATTTCCTTCACGGGAGGACACGGCATCAACATTGACAATTACGGGGCCAAATGGGCGGTCATTCTTTCGGAAAACGTCACCTTCCAGAATACCGGTGATCTGACTTTCTCCAACAATGCGGCGGATATGACGAATACGGACGCCCTTTACGGAGCAGGCGCCATTGCGGCCAATGACACGGTTACGTTCAGTGGCACGGGAGCCCTTACGTTCAGCGGCAATAGCGTCCGGGGAGATTCCGCCGCATCCGGAGGGGCCATTTATGCTTCCGGGGGAGCTCTGTTCACCAATACCGGCGCTATCAGCTTTGCGGGCAACACCGCCATGACGCACGGAGGCGCCATCCATGCGGGAGGCACCACGGGCAGCCTGGCATTTTCCAATATTGCGGAAGATATTTCCTTCTCCGGCAATACGGCGGGAGAAAACGGAGGCGCCATCAACAACGATTTTGAGACCGTGGAATGGTCCGGCGTCGGCAACGTTTCCTTCACTTCCAACAACGCGGAGACGGGCGCCGGAGGCGCGATCTGGACCGGCATGGACATGACGGTGGATACGGCCGTCTCCTTCACCGTAACGGACAACCAGGCAGGGGACGGAGGTGGAGGCGGAATTTACGCAGACGGCAGCGTTTCCTTCTCCAGCGTGGACAGCATCATCTTCTCAGGTAACCATGCCTCCACCTACGGAGGGGCCATTTCCGCCTATAACGCCATCACCGTTTCCGATTCCGGAAAGGTCACCTTTTCCGGCAATACCGCCGGCTATGACGGGGGAGCCCTGGATGCCTGCAACGTCACCATTTCCGGAAATACGGATACGGTCCTGTTCGAGAACAATAGCGCGGAGGACAACGGAGGAGCCGTCAACCTGCAAAACGGCGGTACCCTGACACTGGCGGCGGACCATGCGGACATCGTTTTCCGCGGCAATACGGCCCAGAATGGAAGCGTACGCAATGCGATTCACTTTAACGACAGCGCCACAGCCTCCTTCAATGCCGGAGCCGGGCACCGGATTCTTTTTGAAGACGGCATCAGCTCACTGGAAGATTCCGTTGTAGAAATCAATGTGAACGAAGAAGCGGGGGCCGAAGGCGATGTTTCCATGTCCGGAGTGGACAGCCAGTCCGGCATCAAGGCCAATACCACGGTACACGGAGGCACATTCTCCGTCATCAACGGGGCTTCCTACGGCTACCAGTCTTCCGACTGGATCGCGGAAGATTCGCGCACTTCCTTCACGGTCAACGGCGGAACGCTTCACATAGGCGAACAATCCTCCTTGAATGCGGCGGACGTGAGCTTTGCGGACGGCACGCGGTTTTCCATCACGGGAACCGGCAGCCTGAACGCGGACACGCTGACCCTGGGCAACGACGTTTCCATCATCGGCGCGGGGACAGGCAGCTTCTCCATTACCGCCGCCGCCATTGATATGTCCAACGGCATCACGATTGACCTTTCACAGGGTGCACAGGTAGGACTCGTCCTGCATGCGGATATGCTGACCCTGGGAGGCAGCCTGGCTCTTGATGACAACGCTGTGGATTACACCGCCCGCCCATGGCAGACCGACCAGTCCTGGCTGGTCATGGATTCGGACGGCGTCACACGGACAGACGGTGAATTTTCCGGGGCTCTTTCCGGCCTCTCCAACTCCTCCACGGTCACGGTAGGCGATCTGGGGCTGGAAGGCTATGACCCCTCACTGGAACTGGGCCGCTGGGAGCTGCGCTGGGATGAAAACCACGCCCTGTACCTGGACTGGATTTCCACCGGACTCAGCGTCCCGGAACCTTCAACCGCCATCCTGCTTCTTCTGGCGGCCGGGAGCATGCTTGCCAGAAGAAAGCGTTTCCATTAAAAACATTTACTTCCTTCCACCATGAACAGCATCATTAAACCGACATTGTGCGCCCTGGCCCTGGGCGTTTGCGGCGCGGCCCCTCTTTGCGCGGCGTCAGCCACGGCCTCCTGCGAGCAGACACACTCCGTCCTGTACGCGGGGGGCGTCAGCCAGGCCATCATGAAAATCAAGATAACCGCCCCGGAAACCAGCCAGATATTGAAAGGCATGACCTTTTCCATGGCGGGAACCACCTCCGTTGCCGACATTGCCAAGGCGCAGATATTCGCATCCGGAACCACTCCGTACTTTTCCCCGAATTCGGGCCAGGCCAACCGCCGCGCCGTCCCCATCCTCAACACCATTTCCAAGGGCGCGAAAACCCTCCAGTTTGAAGGAAGCCATCCCCTCTCCCCCGGAGACAACTATTTCTGGCTGTGCGTGGACCTTATCCCCAGGGCGCGCGGCCTGAACAAGGTGGACGCCGCCTGTACCGGAGTCGCCCTGCTGGAAGACTCCAACATCGCCGTTTCCAATCCCTCCCCGGAAGGCTGCGCCCAGGTTTACCCCTACCAGTTCCGGGTGGTTCCCTACTACCGCCACACCAACCTGATGCAATGGAACCGCGACCAATTGAATGCCCAGCACTTCAAGTCCTTCACGGACCTTATTTACTTTAATGTGGGCTGTGACACTGACGGGAACCTGACTGGACAGAACAACGAACAATTCCTGAACGGACTGGACAAGCTCAAGAACCTGCGCGGCACTGGGGGCAGCAAGATCATTCTGGGTGTAGCCCACTGCGATGCGGGCATGACGGCCATAACGGCCGATCCGGAAAAACGGATCAAATTCGCCCGTCAGCTGGTTTCCTTTGCCAAGGAAAAGGGCTTTGACGGCATTGACATCGATTGGGAATATCCCGACAACGATACCCAATGGTATTATTTCTCCCTGTTCCTGGGGGAAGTCCGTTCCGCCATGGGTGCCAACGGCATGTCCCTGAGTTCCGCCATCAATCCGTATTACCTGGCGCCTACCTCGGAAATGATGGACCTGCTGGACTTCGTCAACGTCATGAGCTATGACCGTGCCGGCCAGCATTCCACCTATCCGGACATGGTGACGGACGTGAACACCATGCGGAATAAAAACGTGCCGGACTGCAAAATCGTGATGGGACTGCCGTTTTACACGAATGAAACGCGCTCCAACCGCAACTGGGACGCCCAGAAAGGCTATTCCACCGTCATCCAGCTCTATCCCAACATAGCGCCCGGAACAGATACCTGCATCATCGACGGGCAGCAGCACTACTTCAACGGCATCACCACGATCAAGAAAAAATGCCAATACGTAAAAAACCAGAAGCTGGGCGGCGTGATGATCTGGTGTTATGACGGCGATCTGCTGCTGACGCACGTCAAATCCCTGGCCAAGGCCATGTTCGGCGTCATCAAGCAACAGGCTGTCCGCTAACCGTTAAAGGCGTATTTTCTCCAAACGGGCGTTTTTTTCGGGGAAACGCCCGTTTTTTCATGTGGTCTTTTTTGTGGTCTGTAAATTCCGGGATTGTCATCATAAACATGCTCTGGCATCATCCGCTTGAACCTTTTCATACTACATGAATACCTCACTGAAACTTCACGGCCTGGTGGCCGCCGTACATACACCGTTCAAGGCAGATGGTTCTTTGAACGCTTCCAGTGTAGACGCCCAGGCCAAACTGCTTGCCTCCCAGGGCATCAAGCTCGCTTTCATTACCGGCAGCACCGGTGAGTCCTCCTCCATGCAGCTTGCGGAACGCAAGGAAATCTATTCCGCATGGAAGGAAGCCTCCGCCAAGCATGGTGTTCAGGTGATCGCCCATACCGGGTCCAACAGCGTCTGGGACGCCAGGGAACTGGCCGCTTTCGCCCAGGAATGCGGATTTGTAGCCACCAGCTCCCTGGCCCCCTCCTACTACAAACCCGCCACGGTTCAGCGCCTGGTGGAATGCTGCGCCTTTGCCGCTTCCGGCGCTCCGGACCTGCCTTATTACTATTATGATATTCCCGTGCTGACGGGCGTACGCTTCAATCCGGTCGATTTCATCAAGCTGGCCAAGGAGCAGATTCCGAATTTTGCAGGCATCAAATTCACCAATCCGGACCTGGCCCTGTACCAGACCACCCTGAATTACGACGAAAACGTGGATATTCCATGGGGAGTGGACGAATGGTTCACGGGGGCCCTGTCCGTCGGCGCCAAGGGAGCGGTAGGCAGTTCCTTCAACTTTGCTCCGGCCCTGTACCAAAACCTGATCAAGGCTTTTGAAAAGGGAGACATGGAAACGGCAAAGGACTGCCAGTGGAAGTCCGTGCAAATGATCAACATCCTGGCCTCCAAGGGCTATATGGGATGCGCCAAGGCCCTGATGGGCTGGCTGGGCGTGGACCTGGGTCCGGCGCGGCTGCCGCAAGGCAATCCGACCGCGGACCAGCTCAAGGAACTCCGCTCCGAGCTGGAAGCCATCGGCTTCTTCCAGTGGGCCATGAACTGAACTGCCTTTTCTTATGGCTGCAACGCTTGACATGCCCGCACTGGGCGCATTCTACCGCCGCCAGCTTTTGGAAGACGTGCTTCCCTTCTGGTTCCCCCGCGCCTGCGACGAGAAGAACGGCGGCCTTTACCACTGCTTTGACGCGGACGGTGCCCTGGTAGACACGGACAAGTCCGTCTGGGCCCAGGGCCGCATGGCCTGGATGCTGCTGACCATGTACAACAGCGTGGAGAAAAATCCGGACTGGCTCAAGTGGGCGGAAAGCGCCCTGACCTTCCTGTCCACCAAATGCGTGGACCCTTCCGACGGCCGCATGTACTTCCATGTGGCGGCGGACGGTACTCCCATCCGCAAGCGCCGCTACGCGTACAGCGAATCCTTTGCCGCCATCGCCTTTGCGGCCCATGCGAAAGCCGTGGACAGCGAGGAATCCGCCAAAGCGGCCCGGCACTGGTTCGACATTTTCACGGACATGTGTTTCACTCCCGGCAAAATGGCTCCAAAATTCACCGGGAACCGCCCCACGACCGGGCTGGGAACGCGCATGATTACGTTGGCCACCGCCCAGGAAATGCGCAAATACCTGGGCGACGAGGACGGATTCTACACCGGGTGGATCGACCGCTGCATCCACGACCTGCGCACCCTGTTCATGAAGCCGGACATCAAGGCCGTGATGGAAGTGGTGGGAACGGACGGCTCCATCATTGACCACTTCGACGAGCGTACATTGAACCCCGGCCATACCATCGAGGGAGGCTGGTTCGTTCTGGAGGAAGCCCGCTACCGCGGCCATGATCCGGAATTGATCAAAGTGGGCTGCGACATGATCGACTGGGCCTTTGAACGAGGCTGGGACCGGGAAAACGGCGGCCTGCTCTACTACACGGACGTGTACGGCAAGCCCGTTCAGGAATACTGGCACAACATGAAGTTCTGGTGGCCGCACGACGAAGCGCTCATCGCCATGACGCTCGCCTACAAGCTTACCGGAGAAGAGCGCTACGCCATCCGGCACAACATGGTGCACAACTGGGCTTTCTCCCATTTCCAGGACGTGCAGCACGGCGACTGGTTCGGCTATCTGAACAAGGACGGCTCCAAGGCAAACACCCTTAAGGGCAGTCTCTGGAAGTCCTTCTTCCACCATCCCCGCGCCATGTGGTGCTGCGCTCACTACTGCGGCGCCATTTGACGGAAAAATAAAAGTTCCCCCTATTCAAACGGCTGTCCTGTTATCCCAGGACAGCCGTTTTTATCCGGAAAAGGCCGTCCTCCGGCAGGGATTGTTCCGGCTTCATGCCGCCCGTCCCCTGACCGGGAACGGCGTTTTCAACAATGACAAGGATCGCTCAGGGAAGAAGAATGTCTTCCGTACGCACCACCACATCGCCGGGGTCCAGCATGGCGTTGACCAAAGAACAAAAGTGGAACTTTTTCACGTCCTCCGCTTTCAGGGGGCGGCATTCCATCCTCCCCCGTTCCAGCAGGAACGCGCGCTTGGTGCCCGGCAGCAGGAAGGTCTCCGGAGCCACCCAGTGGGAGCCGTTCCCGAATGCGACGTTGCTGTAGCGGGTATCCGTCACCAAGCCGTTCCGGAGAATGAGGGCTTCCTCATCCCCGCCCAATCCCGCACCCACGGCCTCCAGTGCCGTCCTGTCCTCCCACTTGCAGGAGTAATCCAGGTGCGGAGCTTCCACACACACCAGTTTTTTCACCCTGCGGGGGCGGTAGGGTGCAAATACGGGGGCTTTCACCCGTCCCTGAGTGTCGTAGGTAATGTGGCATTTATAGATGCCGCTGCCGGGGCCTGGACAGGAAGCCAGCACGGCCTCCAAATCCGGCACGGGCGCGCCTGCCACGCCGTACAGGCTCATCGCCCTCTCCACCCTTGCCTGATGCCAGGGAAGCAGGCGGGGCGCTCCGTCCGCCCACTTCACGGTTTCAAAGATCAAACGGCACATAGACTTTGGCAATTGCTTCCCGGTATTCATCTTCCATCCGGCTCATCACGGTGATGCCCCCTCCGCTTTTATAGACAAGGTTCGCCCCGTCCTCCTCCATGAAGCGGATGGCTACGGCGGAGTCCAGGTCCCTTCCGTTGAAAAAGCCGAATATTCCCGTATAAAATCCGCGCTCCATGTCTTCCGCCTCCGCAATGGCGCGGCAGGTGGCTTCCTTCGGCGCGCCCGTCACGCTTCCGGCGGGGAGCAACGCCATTATGATCTCCCCCAGGCGGGAAGGCCAGTTTTCCGGCAAAACGCCGCCGATTTCGGAACTGCATTGCAGAATCGTCCCTCCACGCGTTTCCACGGGGCTGATATAGCGGTAGCGTTTCACCTGCACCCGGGAAGCCACCATGGAAAGGTCGTTCCGCATCAGGTCCACAATGGTGGCGGATTCACGATTTTCCTTTTCATCCTCCTCCAGCCAGCGCCGGGCTTCCAGAGTGGCGGCATCTGCCGTTCCCTTCATGGGAAACGTGGAGATTTCCCGCCCCCGCACCCTCACAAACGGTTCTGGGGAAAAGCAGGAGCAGGCGCGGCCATGCACTCCGGCAGCGGAGGCGTCCGGCCCCAGAAACATCCTGTACGGAGCCTGGGCGAACCGGAACAGGTGGGAAAGCGTCAAATTCGTCTTCACCGGAGTGGCCACGCACAGGTTGAGCAAATAAGAATCGCCGCGCAGCAGGTGGGCACGCACGGAAGAGAAAGCCGAAACATACCAGTCCACGGGACAGGGAACGGGCTCAAACCGGATTTGCTCCGGGAGGGGAGGGCTGTTTCCCCATGCTCCATATTCCCCCAGCGGAAGGGAAAAAGCCGCAGAGCGGCCGTGCCCCGCACCTTCCTTTTCAAACAGGAGATTGTGCTCCAAATCATAGGAAATCACGAAAAAAAAGGGAGTGCCGGACCGGCCCAGAACATTCATGCGGCGGATGGTTTCTTCCCGTGTGTACATTGGCGGGATTTACTTTATCATGTGCGCGTCATGAGTCAACCGAACGTCTGGATCATCGATCACCGGGATTCCTTCACCTGGAACCTCGCGGAACTGGCCGCAACTACAGGCATGGCCGTTCCGCGCGTAGTTCCCAATGATTTTCCCGGCCTGGAAGAAGCGGTGCGGAAGGGGGAAAAAGTCATCCTCTCCCCCGGTCCGGGCGTGGTACACGATTTCTGCCACCGGGCTACCTTCCGCCTGCTGCGCCGCCTGCCGCCGGATATTCCGGTGCTGGGGGTCTGCCTGGGACATCAGATCCTAGGCGTCTGCTTCGGAGCCGCTCTGGAACAACTCCCCAGCCCGCTCCACGGAGCGCGGGCGCAGATACGCCGCTCCGGCCCGTCTCCCCTTTTTGCCGGGCTTCCGGAGGAGTTCCCCGCGGGCCTGTACCATTCCTGGCGCCTGTCACGGGAGTCCTGGCCGGATGAGCTGATTGTCACGGCGGAGGACGGCCGGGGCCATATCCAGGCCATCCGGCACCGGACCCGCCCCCTGTACGGCATCCAGTTTCATCCGGAATCCATCCTGACTCCGTCCGGAAGCCTCATGCTGCGCAATTTTCTGGCGCTTTCTCAGAAATAAAGGAGGGAAGGCAGCGTACACGGGAATTCCCCCATGCCCGGAACGGGGATGAACAGGAGCGCGCCGGGAGTTGTCTCATTCCTGTACATGTCCGGCGCACTCTGCAGTCCGGCCCATCCACCACAGCCTCCATTTCATGAATACACAGGATGAACTCAAGATCAGGGACATGGAAATTCTGTTCCAGCCCTTCCATTCACGCAAGCTTGATACCCCCACGCGCATCGTCCTGCCGGCCATGACCCGGGGATTTTCCCCCGGCGGCGTGCCCACGGACGAGGTGGCCGCCTACTACCAGCGCCGGGCCAAACATGAAGTGGGCCTCATCATCACGGAAGGTACGTTTATTGACGAGCCGAGCGCCTCCCCTTCCTCCAACTATCCCAATTTTTTCGGCGGCGCGCCGCTCCGGGGCTGGAAAAAAGTGCTGGAAGCCGTCCACACGACGGATTGCAAGATAGCCCCACAGCTCTGGCACGTGGGCATGGCGCGGCCATTCAAGGGAGAGAACCTTCCCAACCCGGAACTTCCGCCCATCGGGCCTTCCGGCATTGACGTGAATACGCTCCAGCAGACGACGGACCCCATGAGCGCCGCCAAGATAGAAGAGGTGATAGATGCCTTTGCCCGTGCGGCCGCGGACGCCAAAAGACTGGGATTCGACGGTGTGGAGATTCACGGAGCCCACGGCTACCTGATCGACCAGTTTTTCTGGAAGGAAACCAACAAAAGAACGGACGAGTACGGAGGAGACCTGGTAGGGCGCACCCGCTTTGCCAGCCGTATCATCCATGCCGTCCGCAAGGCGGTAGGCAGCCAGTTCCCCATTATTTTCCGCTTCTCCCAATGGAAAACCGGGCATTACGACGCCAAGCTGGCGCGCACGCCCGTGGAACTGGAAGATTTCCTGACGCCCCTGACGGAAGCGGGCGTGGACATCTTCGACTGTTCCACCCGCCGGTTCTGGGAACCGGAGTTTGAAGGCTCCCGCCTTAATCTGGCAGGCTGGACCAAGAAGCTTACGGGCAAGCCGGCCATTTCCGTCGGCTCTGTGGGGCTTAACCGGGAATTCACGAATGTTTTCGACGGCGGCCCGGAGGCGGAAGCCGCCAGCATCGACCCTCTTGTGGAACGGATGCAGGCAGGCGAGTTCGACCTCATTGCCGTGGGGCGCGCCCTGCTGGCGGATGCGGAGTGGGCGCAGAAAGTCCACCATTCACGGGAAAAGGAAATCCGCCAGTTCACAAAGGAGGCCCTCCAGTCCCTGAGCTGAAAAACGGTTCCTCCAGAAAAAACACGGGGCGGCATGCGTCAGGAATATTCCCCCGATAACTTCATGAGCCCAGACCGCCGGCAGCAACGGATATCAAGAGCCGGATACAGGCGCTTTACGTACCCCTGCCATTGCAAGCCATCTGACGATGTAGACGCCGAGAAACCGCTTGGACGCCCCGTCACTGCCATCAAGAGCGGTTGATACCCGCGCAGCCTCCCGTTTCCACGGTAGTAAAACACCGGTAGTTTTCCCTTGCGAGCATCGAGACGGCATTTACGGATATGCAGTTTTCTGAAATGATGATGTATTTCCAAGAAGGGAGCACTGGTCCCTGGGATTTTCCAAGCAGGAAGACGTCACCTCCATCTCCGAAGAAGAAAGTATGATATTTACGCGGAATGGTGCAGGAGTAGTCAAAAAAACCGGTAGTTTTTATATTCACTGAAGGGGTACATTATTTTTCCGCTGTCGGTACGGCGTTTCAAATCCAGGATTTCACGGATATTTCAGGGCAATGGACGCGCCTTCATTTCTTGAAAAACCAGATGCGTTCCGTCTTTGGAAATCATTTCAAACGGGCTGTTCCCATTCAGAACGAGAGATTTTCAAAAGATGCGACGGAATTTCTTCCCTAGCAAATCCTCATTAGCTCCCGCATACCGGTACGCAAGAAAATTCACACTATTGTCCAGGATTTTTTTCAATGGCAGCCGTCCCTTCCCTGCCCCCCTTTTTCCGGGGCCGCACGGTCAGATACAGCAGCCTCAGCACAGCCAGAGCCGGGATCTGAAGCGTCAGCAAATACCAGGGCGCAGGACCGAAGTATTCCAGAATGCTTCCCTCCGGAGCGTACCGGGTAAATCCGTAGTTCGTTCCCAGCCAAATGTTCACGGGAATGATCAGGAGAAGATAGGCGTCGCACAGAAGCAGGGTTTTTATGTCGTCCCACGGGCGGGAGCGCCATCCCAGCACCAGCGGGAGATAAAGGGCGGAAACAAGCAGAAGACCGTGCCCCACAAAGAAAGCGAAAAAGGCGGCGGAAGGAAAACCTTCATACAGCATGGGGGTGATCAGCCCCTGGATGCTGGCCGTCAACACTCCGAAATAGGCTGCGGCACATGCCCAGGGCCTGCGGTACCAAAGGGCAATGAAGCATACCAGCGTCATCAGACTGCAAAAATGCAGGGGAAGCCTGTCCTGCCACGGCTCCCAGTGCTCCCGGACGATACGCCCGAACGTTTCCGCCAGAAAAGTCAGCAGAAAGACGGCCCCCAACACCTTGCCCACCAGTATCCGCTTTTCCATCCGGAGACGGCGGCCGCCCCACAGCAGGACTGCAGCGGCCAGCGCCACCGCCCCGAGCGCCGCCCAGTGGGCCAGGCTCCAGCGGATGAACAAGGGCGAAACGTCGTCATTCATAAATCACCAGGAATATCAACAATCGACGGGACCGGGGGGAACATCCGGCCGCGCACGGAGTTTTCCGCTGACGGATTCCGCTTTCAGGCGCAGGACGCAGACGGTGCGCGCCATGGACGGCGTCAAGACCGCTTCCCGTCCGGTCTGATGCAGCATGATGCGGTTCAGGGCATGAATCTTTTCCGCGTCTTTTTCAAGAATTTCCACCATCCCACGCCCCATGACGCTGCAATAGGAATAGCCGTACTGGCAGGGCGTATTCCCCTCCACCAGCAGATGATTCCCGTCCATTTCAAAAGCGGCTTTCGGGTTATTCCGCAGAATGTCCAGCTTCCGTCCCTCCCTGGCGCAGTGGAAAAACAGATGCAGGGCTCCGGCCCGTTCCTCATACCCGAAATTCAGGGGGACGACATACACTTCCTCCCCGTCCCACAGGCCAAGGCGGCACACCTTGCACTGCGAGATCATGGCCAGCAGGTCCTCCCTCCGGCGGACTTCCCTGTCTTTTCTTCTCATCACCTGACAGTATTCATTGATTTTTCCGCACGGAAAAAGAAGCATTCCAGCGCAGGGAACGACGACGGGAAGCGGAGGGAAAGCCCCCCATTCATCGGGGGCCGGCATGTATGGAAAAGAGGATGGCCGTTCATGGAACCGGAAGGACTGGCTCCGACAGGAATACAAAAAAACAGTCTGCCGGGAAAGCTTTTTACCGGGAAAAGCGGGCTTTTCCGGAATGGCTGAAATGACGCAGGGCGGCCCGCTCTCCGCCAAAATGTCCAGCATGGCAGCATGATCCGTACGCATCGGCAGTCAGCCGCCGAGGATAAAAAATCTGGAAACCAAACGTTAAAAATGTTAGAAGATAATTTAATACATGGTGCAGATAAGGATATCCATTTAAGAATTTTTCATCAGCAGAAATACGAAGCGAACCGGGATGCCAAAGAGAGTAAAGAATACCTTGCTAAAAATCAGCATATGGCTCCTTCCCGGAGCCATGCTTATCCTGTTTTTTGTTTTTTCTCCGGATCTGCACGGAAAAGAACCATGGGCCGTTGGCATGCACAATCAGCACGGAATACCCGTGGAAGGCTGCATTTCCGTCGAAAGGGACAATACGCTGCTACAGAAACTCCTGAATCCGGTCGGATGTTTCTATCATGGCAAGTATGTCGTCAGAACGGCCCTTGTCAGAGGGAAAGGAAATTTAAAAGGGATCAGAAACGGCGATCAAATCGTGGTGTTTGCCCATAGAAGCATCCTGCCCCTGATTCTGAACGTCAAGGGAACAGACATCCTGCTGGATGCCGGGAACATATCTTCCACTCCCGGCGGTGCAGCTCTCTCTCAGGATGATCGGTGCATTATTTTTACCTGTGAAACCAGAGATGGAAAGATCAGCCTCGCAACGGTCGAATACGCATGGTCCGGGGAAGAAATCCGGCAGTGCCAATCCATGAAGCTCATGGAGGACAAAACGAATTAACGGAAAGGCTTTTTCCGGAGAAAATCCGCATTTCCGGAATAGCAGCCGTCATGGGCGGCCGCCCGGTTCCGCTACATCCGCAAAGGAAGCGTCCGCCGCCTGAAGCAAATCCACGGGGGCAAGTTCGATCTGGCATCCCAGACGTCCCCCGCTCACCACGATTTCCGGCAGGGCTTCTGCGCCGGAGTCAATCACGGTGGGATATTTTTTCTTCATGCCCAGGGCCGTACAGCCGCCGCGGACATAACCCGTCACCGCGGTAATATCCTTCACAGGGATCATGGACAGGGATTTGGTTCCCACGGCCCTGGCGGCCTTTTTCAGGGAGAGTTCCGAATCAATGGGAATGACGAATACGTAGTATTGGCGGGGAGCCCCCTCCGTCACCAGAGTCTTGTACATCCTTTCCGGCGGCAGTCCCAGGGCCGCCGCCGTGTGCCGCGCATCCACAAATTCCGTACATTCATACGCATAATGCCTGTACGGGACATGGAGCGCGTCCAGCAGCCGCATGGCATTGGTTTTGACATCCCTTTCCTTTTTCCCGGCCATAAGAGCTAAAAAACGTGCCGTAATTTTAGAGAAAACACACGGTTTTGGCAAGGGTCCGCGGGGAAATGCCACTCTGCGGCAGTCTCCGTCACGGCACAGGCAGGACCGGATGAATGAAGGCTCCTATTCGTTATTCGCTCAGCAGGCGGCAGACGGCCTGCGCCGCATGTTCCGCGGCTCCGCCCTGCCCCAGCCTGTCCGAGGCCCGCTTCATTTCCGCCAGCAGCGCATCCCTGTTTTCCGGAACGAGCAGCCGCTCAATTTCTTCTATGACCTTGTCCGGGGTGAAATCAAACTGAACCAGTTCCTTCACCACGGGCTTTTCCGCCAGAATGTTCACCATGCCGATGAAGCGGATTTTAATGAGCATGCGGGCCATCCAGTACGTCAGCAGGGGGACCTTGTACACGAGCATGTACGGGAGGCGGTGGAGGGCGGCTTCCATCGTGGCGGTGCCGGAGGCCACCACGCCCACCGCGGCGCGGTCCATGAGTTCATGGTAACGCCCTACGGTGATATTGAAGATATCCGGAGACATTCCGGCCTTCCGCGCCATGCCGCGCATTCTTTCCGCCAGGGCCTCATTGGAGGCGGCGGTCTCAAATTTCAGGTCTGGCCTCGTCCGGGAGAGGCGGCGGATAACTTCCGCGAATACAGGGAAATGCCTGTCTATCTCCCGGTTCCGGCTGCCGGGAAAGAGGCCGACCAGGGAAGATTCCCGCACGCCTTCCTTCCGGATGGCGGCGATTTCGTCCACCAGGGGATGCCCCACAAATTCCGATTTCAATCCGGCCTCCCGGAACAGGGGGGCTTCAAAGGGGAAAATGCACATCATCAGGTCCAGCGTGCGAACCATTTTGGGAATGCGTCCGCGGTGCCAGGCCCAGACCTGCGGAGAAATGAAGTAAACGATTTTGGTATGGGGGCAGTATTTGCGGACTTTCTCCGCCATGCGCAGGTTGAATCCCGGATAGTCAATCAGGACCAGGCAGTCCGGCTGGTCACGGCGGATCTGCTCCAGCAGGGCCAGGAAGCGCTTCCTGAACCAGCCGTATTTTTTAGCCACCTCCACAAAGCCGATCACCGCCGCTTCATCCGCCCAGTCTTCCACCTCCGGGCACAGCGCATGCATGCCGCCGCCGCCCAGCCCCCGGACCTTCAGGCCGGGCATGAGACGCAGCAGGTTTTTCAGCAACAAGGCTCCGTGAATATCCCCGCTCTTCTCACCCGCTATAATGTAAAGATTCATAATACTCTGGAACGACGCGCGCCGTACGCCTGCGGATTTTACCCGCTCCCCTCCAGCGAGGCAATAAAAGACTTTTCTTTCAAGGATTTTAATGCAATATACGCGCGGTATGCATGAGCTGATCACACTTTGGATGTCCTGGGTCCAGGACTGGGGATATGCGGGCGTCATCATTCTCATGGCCATGGAAAGCTCCATTTTTCCCGTGCCCAGCGAGGTGGTCATTCCTCCCGCGGCCATTCTTTCCGCCCAACCGAACGCCCCCATGAGCTTCTGGGGCGTCGTTCTTGCCGGGACCTTCGGTTCCTGGGTGGGATCCGCCATCACTTATGTGGTGGCCAGAGTCGTCGGACGCCCGGTCATCATGCGCTGGGGCAAATTCTTTTTCATGCCGCCCCACAAGGTGGAGAAGGCGGAACTTTTCCTTCAGCGCTATGAAGTGTCCGGCGTCTTTTTCGCGCGTCTTCTTCCCGTCATCCGCCACCTGATCTCCATCCCGGCCGGCATCGTCCGCATGGGATTCGGCGTATTTTCCCTGGTCACCACGCTCGGCGCCTTCGCCTGGTGCGCCGTGCTCGCCTGGTACGGGCACCGGATCGGCGAACGGCATCCGGAGTTGCTCAAGTCACCTGAAGAACTGATCCGCACCGTGAAGAGCGAAAGCCTGCCCCTCATTCTGGCCGTACTCGTCCTGGCCGTCTGCTACATCATCATGCTGCGGCTGACAGACAAGAAAAAGGCGGAGGAAGGAACGGAAAGCGCTTCTCCGGAAACAGACGAATAGACAGCCGCCCATGACCATTTCCGGGGAATACCGCGCAGCCCGCGCGCTGGACTACTTTCACCAGGGCTACAATTGTTCCCAGTCCGTGTTCACGGCCTTTGCGGATGTCTGCGGACTGTCGGAAGAGACGGCTCTCAGGCTCTCTTCCCCGCTGGGGGCGGGCATCGGCCGCATGCGGGAAGTCTGCGGCGCGTTCTGCGGGTTGAGCATGGTAGCCGGCAGTCTGCACGGCAATACCTCCCCGGATACCGGGGAAAAGGAAAAAATCTTTTCCCTGGTGCAGTCCCTGGCCGCGGATTTCAAGAAAGAATTCGGCACCCTGTACTGTCGGGAACTGCTGGGCCTGACCCCGGAACAACTGGCGGGGGAAACGGCGCGCCCCGGCGACAGGACGGCGGCCTATTATGCATCCCGCCCGTGTGAACGCTGCATCGCCTTCTGCGCACACTTGGCGGCGGATCTGGAAGCCGGCACTCCGGCACATTAAAACGCCCGGGCCTCCCTGAGGAAAACCGGGCGTTTCAACCATGAACGAAGGGAAATCCTCGTCAATGGGCGTCCTTGCCGGAGGAGCACTGGCCGCTCTTGCAGGAACCTTTCAGTTTTTCAATTTTTTCATTGGTTTCGCCCATCCCTTCGTCGTAGAAGCCCTGTTCATCCGGGGCCAGAACCTGAAGGAGACGGAGAAATTCGCCGGCGTGTTCCTTTTCTTCATTGGTGATGT